>CACEPG010000020.1 GCA_902561355.1 uncultured Alphaproteobacteria bacterium | reverse complement strand
TTTATACTTCAAAAATAGTTGAAAAAGCAGTACCAAAAAAATTTAGAATTTTAGAAAATGTAGATAAAGTAAAAAATGTTTTAAAATCTAGTGGCATTACAATACTTTCAGAAGAAGAGGCAGCTGCTTTAATTAAAGCTTCAAAAGAAGAACAAAATAAATCTGAAGATGATGGTGGAAGTGAAAAAAAACAAACTGGAAAAACTGATGATCCAGTTCGTTTATATCTTCGCGATATGGGAGCTGTTGAATTACTAAGCAGAGAAGGAGAGATTGCAATAGCAAAAAGAATTGAAGCTGGTAGAGAAAAAATGATTGGAGCTATTTGTGAAAGTCCAATGACAATTCGTTCAATAATTAATTGGAAAGATTCCATCAAAGATGGGACAATGCTTTTAAGAGACATTGTAGATTTAGAAGCTACCTACGACATGTCTGATATTGGTGAAACAAAAATAGATGATACTCTAAAATTAATTGAAGGAACCTCAGCAAAGAAAGAAAAAACTAAAGAAGAGAAAAAAGATTCCAAAACTGAATCAATTGATAATGATGAAGATGAAAATAAAAACCAAGAAGAAGAAGATGACGATGATACCTTAAATGTATCACTAGCTGCTTTAGAAGAAAAACTTAAACCAAAGGTTTTAAAAGATTTTGATGAGATTACAAAACTTTTTAAAAAATTACAAAAAAATAGTCATGAATTAATTAATACAAACAAAAAAAATGAAGCTAGTTATCTAACAATAGAAAAAAAATATAAAAAAATTCAAAAAGTAATGGTGACTGCAATGAAAGAAGTGCATTTTAATTCTTCAACCATAGAAGCATTAATGGAGTCATTGTATGAGCTTAATAAAAAACTTTTAGTAAGAGAAGGTAGAATGTTAAGAATTGCAATTAATGAAGGCGTTAAAAGAGAGTCTTTTATTGAGCATTATCTAAGTTTTAATTTTGAAAAAAATTGGATTCAATCTCTATTAGCTTTAAAAGATAAAAATTGGGAAAAGTTTATTAATCGCAATCACATAGAAATAAATAAATTAATCGAAGAGATTAAAGAAATACAAGATGCCTCAGAACTACCTTTACCAGAATTTAGACGCATAGTTGGTACAGTTCAACAAGGTGAAAGATCAGCTAATAGAGCAAAAAAAGAAATGATTGAATCAAATTTAAGATTAGTTATTTCTATTGCAAAAAAATATACAAACAGAGGATTGCAGTTCCTCGATTTGATCCAAGAAGGAAATATTGGCTTAATGAAAGCTGTTGATAAATTTGAATATCGCAGAGGATACAAGTTTTCGACCTATGCTACATGGTGGATTAGACAAGCTATAACTAGGTCAATAGCTGACCAAGCTAGAACTATTCGTATTCCAGTTCATATGATTGAAACTATAAACAAAATTGTTCGAACAACACGTCAAATAATGGCTGAAATTGGAAGAGAGCCAACACCCAATGAATTGGCTGACAGACTGCATATGCCTTTAGATAAAGTAAAAAAAGTTTTAAAAATTGCTAAAGAACCAATTAGTCTTGAAACTCCTGTCGGAGATGAAGAAGATAGTTCTCTTGGAGATTTTATTGAAGATAAAAATGCTTTAATACCAATTGAAGCTGCAGTTAAAAGCTCTCTTAGAGACACCACTACCAGAATACTATCATCTCTTACTCCAAGAGAAGAAAGAGTGTTAAGAATGCGATTTGGTATAGGAATGAATAGTGATCATACGCTTGAAGAAGTGGGTCAACAATTTAGTGTAACTAGAGAGAGAATTAGACAAATTGAAGCTAAAGCATTAAGAAAATTAAAACATCCAACTAGAGCGAGAAAATTAAAAACATTTTTGGATGAATAATGAAGCTTACGCTTCTAGGAACTGGTTGTCCAAAGGTTGACTACAAAAGATTTGGACCTTCTAATCTTGTACACTCAAAAAAAACCAAAATATTAGTTGATTGTGGCTCAGGGGTAACGCAAAGACTTAATCAGTTAGGAGTCTCATCAGCTAATTTAAATGCCCTATTTTTAACTCACTTACATTCTGATCATGTAGTTGATTTGTATCAATTAATAATATCATCTTGGCACTCATATCGAATTAAACCCTGGAAAATTTATGGTCCAATAGGAACTAAAAAATTTGTAAAAAAAATTATGGATTCTTGGCAAGATGAAAGAAATCAAAGAATAAAGTATGAATTAAGGTCTTCAATAAAAGCTTTCAAAACAGAAGTTATAGAAATTAATTCAAGTGGGACAATAAAAATAAATGATATCAAAGTTCAGTATTTTGAAGTTGATCATAAACCTGTAAAATATGCTTTTGGATTTAATTTTTTACATAAAGGTAAAAAATTAACCATAAGCGGAGATACTAGACCATGTGAAAATATAATGAAATATGCTCAAAAATCTGATCTTTTGTTACATGAAGTTTATATTAATCACGAAATGAAAAAAATTAAATTTTCTAAAATGAGATCGAAGCAAACACTACACAATGTAAAAAGTTATCATACATCATCAGATGAAGTAGGAAAAATTGCAAAAATTTCTAAATGTAAAAAACTAGTCTTAACTCATTTTGTTCCAACTACATTTAATGAAAATAAATTAAAAAAATTAATAAAAAAAGATTATGGTAAATATCCAATTATTGGAAAAGATCTTTTAACAATAAAAATATAGTTTAAAAAATTTGAATGATTAAACTTGCTATAATAGGAGCTGGAAGTACAGTTTTTACAAAAAATATAGTTGTTGATTTGCTAACTATTGAAAAATTTAAATCTATTGAAATTGCTTTAATGGATATCGATAAAAAAAGATTGGATAAAACATATGAGCTATTAAATTTAATTTCTAAAAAAATTAATGCAAAACCTAAAATTTCAACACATACAAACAGAAAAGAAGCTCTACGAAATGCTGATTTTGTGCAAACTACAATTCAAGTAGGGGGTTACAAACCATCAACACAAATTGATTTTGAAATACCAAAAAAATATGGTCTCCAACAGACAATTGCAGATACTTTAGGAATAGGTGGAATAATGAGAGGATTAAGAACTATTCCTGTTTTAATTGATATAGCAAAAGACATAAGGGAAGTTTGTCCTCAAGCTTTTTGGTTACAATATGTAAATCCAATGTGTGCTAATATGATAGCAATAAATAAAATATATCCAAATTTAAAATCAATTGGTTTGTGTCATTCTGTTCAAGGAACAGCAGAAATGTTAGCTAGAGATTTGAATGAAAACATTGATGATATTAATTATTTATGTGCTGGGATTAATCATATGGCTTTTTATCAAAAATTTGAAAAAAAAAGCACTGGTGAAGATTTGTATCCTAGACTTAAAATAATAGCTGAAAAAATAATTAATGATCAGTTAATATCAAGCAGAACAAAAAAAAATGCATTTGAATCAGATAAAAAACTGCATGAAAAAGTTCGATATGAAATATTAAGATATTTTGGTTTTTTTGTAACTGAATCAAGTGAGCATTTTGCAGAGTATGTTCCATGGTTTATTAAAAAAAATAGAAAAGATTTAATTGATAAATATAAAATTCCAATTGATGAATATATTGATAGGTGTGAGCTTTATGAAAAAAAATGGAAAACATTAAATAATGATTTTAGTTCATTTTTAAAACAAGAAAATAAAAGGAGTAATGAATATGCGTCTTATATTATGGACGCTATATCTAATAATAATTCAACTACAGTTTATGGTAATGTTATGAATGATAATCTAATTAATAATTTACCAGAAAACTGTTGTGTGGAAGTACCTTGTTTAGTTGATAATAAAGGTTTTCATCCTCAAGAAGTTGGAAATCTTCCTGAACATTTAGCAGCTTTAATGAGAACTAATATTAATGTTCAAATTTTAACTGCTGAAGCTGCTTTAACAAACAAAAAAGAACATATTTATCATGCAGCAATGCTTGATCCCCTAACTGCAGCAAATCTGTCTGTAGATGAGATTCATGACATGACTGATGAAATGATTGAAGCTCATGGTAAATATTTACCCAAATATAATTAATAATTGAAATTTTATAAATTGCTATGTATTAGCATATTTCCAGGGCCTTTAGCTCAGTTGGTTAGAGCGCTCCGCTCATAACGGAGTGGTCCGAGGTTCAAGTCCTCGAGGGCCCACCAGATCCACATTTGTTTTAAAAAATATACTAAATTAGCTGTTTTAAATGTTTTTTGATATGTTACACGTAGATTACAATTTTCAGGGAGGAAAAATGAAAAAACTAATTACTTTAATTGTTTTATTTGCTTCTACTGTTGTATCTGCAGGTACACTGGTTGTTAATTCAAACCAATCTGGAGAGTCTTCTAAGGCTGCATTTGATGCATATGTTGATGCATTTAGAGCTGCACATCCTGAAGTAACAGTTGTAGTAAATGAATTTGAACATGAAGCATACAAAACTGCTATAAGAAACTTTTTGACTGCTGAAGCACCTGATGTTGCTATTTGGTTTGCTGGAAACAGAATGAAGTTTTTTGTTGATCAAAACTTATTTCAAGACGTGACTGATGTATGGGCTGATGCTGGTCTAAATGACTCAATGGCTTCAACTAAAGGATCATTGACTGTAGATGGTAAACAATACGGTGTTCCTTGGGGATACTATCAGTGGGGTGTTTACTACCGAAAAGATCTTTTTGATAATCTTGGTTTAAATGTTCCTAGAGATTGGGAAGAATTTAAATGGGTATGTGCTATGCTTAAAAAGAATGGCATTACTCCTATAACTATTGGTACAAAATATCTTTGGACTGCAGGTGGATGGTTTGATTATCTAAATTTAAGAATTAATGGATATAAGTTTCATATGGATTTAACAGCTGGTAAAGTTAGTTACGAAGATCCAAGACTAGATGCAGTATTTGATCATTGGAGAGAATTAATTGATCCAGGATATTTCCTTGAGGATCATGCTTCTTTTTCATGGCAGGACGCACAAGCACCACAAATAAATGGTGAAGCAGCAATGTATCTGATTGGAAATTTCTATGTTCCAACATTAGAGTCTGCTGGTGTGGTTGATAAAATGGACTTCTTTCAATTCCCTACAATTTATAAAGGTGTAGGTGTTGCAGAGGATGCTCCTACCGATACAATGCATATTCCAAGTGGTGCTAAAAATGTTGAGGATGCAAAAAAATTCTTAGCATTTATGTCAAACAAAGAGGCTGCTACTAATTGGGCAAAAATGGGTGGTATGTTAAGTCCTAATAAATATGCAGATAAGCCAACAAATAGATTCTCAGTAATGGGAGCTAAAATGCTTGCAGCTGCAGATGATATTGCTCAATTCTGGGATAGAGATGCTAATCCAGATATGGCAGGTGCATCTATGGAAGGTTTCCAAGAGTTTATGGTTAAACCTGATCGTGAAGACAAAATTCGTGCTCGACTTGAAAAAGAAAGAGCAAGAATTCACGGCGCACTTTAAATTATTTATACTTGAGGCGGATTAATTTCCGCCTCAAATTATATATATTCACAATCATAGATAATGACTTTTTGGGAACGTAATCAATTAAAACTCGCACCATTTCTTTTTTTAGCACCAGCTATCATGATTTTTTTAATTTATGTTATTTATCCTATTTTTGATTCTATCTGGGTTAGTCTCCATGAATGGAATGGTATGGATAAAAGTGGAACCAAAAGTAATGGAGATCCTAACTGGAGGTGGGTCGGTCTAGAACATTACATAACTCTTTTTACTGATGATGATGAGTTTTATGTTTCCTTATTTAATAATATTAGATGGTTATTATTCAGTCTAATCGCTATTCCAATTGGTTTATTATTGGCGTTATTTGTAAATCAAAGAATCATGGGAATGAGATATATCAAATCTCTCTTCTATTTTCCTTTTGTAATAAATGCAGTTGTTATTGGTGTTATTTTTACTTGGTTTTATAATCCTAAATATGGTGCGTTAACTTTTGTATTAAATTTTTTTGGATTAGATCCAATTCCTTTTTTAGCTGATGAAAACTTAGCAACTTACGGAATAATTATAGCCTCCTTTTTTCCAGGAATTGCTTACACAATGATTTTATACATTACTGGACTTACAGGGGTTAATAGAGAAATGATTGAGGCAGGAAGAATAGATGGGGCTTCAGGTTTTACCATGTTATGGCATGTGGTTTTACCACAATTAAAACCAGCTACATTAATAGCAGTAGTAGTTACTATAGTAGGCTCACTTAGGAGTTTTGATTTAATAGCTGTAATGACCGCAGGAGGTCCATGGGGTAGTTCAGAAGTTTTAGCATATAAAATGTATCAAGAATCTTTATTTAATTACAGGATGGGATACGGAGCAGCAATAGCAACTATATTATTTTTAATTATGGATATTTATATTGCGTGGTTTTTATATAGGTTATTTAAAAATGAAAGGTCGGAAAAATAATGTTCCCTACACCAATCCAAAATTATTCTTTAAAAATTAATATTGGTTATAGACTATTGCTGATCTTTACTCTTGCAGTATGGCTGCTACCCTTAATTGCCGTTATGTTAACTTCTATAAGAACTTTTGAGGATGTTCTTGCTGGTAATTATTGGACCTTTCCGGAAGAAACAGCTTTGATATCAAATTATTCTGCTGTTTTTGAAGGCGGCAAAATGGGTAGGTTTTTTTTAAATAGTTTAATTATCACGTTACCAACTGTGGTTGGTACTTTATTCTTAAGTTCTTTAGCAGGTTATTCCTTAGCAATGCATCGATTTAAATTAAACTTATTAGTATTTGCTATGTTTATTGCTGGAAACTTTGTTCCTTTTCAAATTTTAATGATACCTGTTAGAAATATATCCATAGAAATGGGTATGTATAATACACACTTAGGATTAATAATTTTTCATATTGCTTTTCAAACTGGATTTTGCACCTTCTTTTTAAGAAATTTTATAAAGGAGCTCCCTTTTGAATTAATTGAAGCTGCAAGGGCTGATGGTGCAACTGAGTGGACAATATATAGAAAAATTATTCTCCCTTTAATTATTCCAGCTTTAGCTGCACTAGGAGTTTTAGAATTTACATTTATATGGAATGATTATTTCTGGGCACTAGTCTTAACACAAGGCGATGCAGTTAAACCAATAACAGTAGGATTAGATGTTTTAAGAGGTCAATGGACAACGAGTTGGAATTTAGTCTCAGCTGGATCAGTAGTTGCTGCCTTACCTCCTGTGATTATGTTTTTTATTTTGCAAAGACAATTTATTCACGGTTTAACTTTTGGCGCTGTTAAGGGATAAAAATATAAGAATCGCTTGTATTAGAATATAATAATATCTAAATAAGAAATAATTTATTTAATATGTCTGAATTAAATCAAATAGCTTTAAAAATTGTATCTAATGGCAAAGGTATTTTGGCTGCTGATGAAAGCACACCTTCTATGGACAAAAAATTTAATGCTATAGGGGTAGAACCTAATCCTGAAAATAGACTAAAATACAGGGAAATTTTATTTACCTCTAATGGAATGAAGGATTACATTGGTGGTGTCATTTTATTTGAAGAAACACTTAATCAAATTTCAAAATCAGGTTTACCGATTCCGCAATTAATTGAAAATCAAGGAACTATAATAGGAATAAAGGTTGATACTGGTCTCAAAAAAAATCCAGAATCTCCAGATGAAAATATAACATCTGGTTTTGATGGTTTAGAAGATAGATTAAAAAAATCTTATGAAATTGGAGCTAGATTTACAAAATGGAGAGCTTTAATAAAAATTTCAGATAAATTTCCAACTGAAGTAGCTATTAAATCAAATGCAATCGACTTAGCTAAATATGCTTCTATTGTTCAAAATTTTAACATGGTGCCTATTGTTGAACCAGAAGTTTTAATGGAAGGTGATCATGATATTAATCAATGTTATGAAATAACAGCTCGTTTATTATCTGAATGTTTTAATCAGTTAAAACTTCAGAGTGTTGATTTAAGTGGAATATTATTAAAACCTAATATGGTTGTACCTGGTATAGATTGTCAAAATCAAAGCTCAACTAATGAGATTGCTAAAATGACTTTTAATTGTTTAAAGGATAATGTTCCAAGCGAAGTACCTGGAATTGCTTTTTTATCAGGAGGTCAATCAGAGATTGAATCAACTCGTAATCTTAATGAAATTAATAAAATAAATGATACTAATTTTATCTTTACTTATTCTTACGGCAGAGCTCTTCAACAAAGTGCATTAAATTATTGGGGTAAAAATCCAGATGATATAAACAATATTCAAAAAATATTTAATCATCGAGCTAAAATGAATAGCCTATCAACATCCGGTAAATGGGCAGAAGATATAGATAAAATTAATATATAATTTAATGTCACCTGTACGTTGGGGTATTATTGGCCCAGGTAGTATTGCTCATAATTTTGCCGATGCTTTAAAAGAATCTTTTTCAGGAAAATTAATAGCGATAGCAAGTTTAAATAATGAAAGAAGAGAAGAGTTTGGCAATAAATATAATATTGAAAATCAATTTAGATTTAATACATATGATCAACTTTTAAATTCAAATGATGTTGATGCTGTTTATATTTCTACACCTCATACATTACATGCTGAATTGTCAATTAAAGCTGCTGGAAAAGGTAAACATATTTTATGTGAAAAACCCGGTGCTGTAAATTTAATAGAAGGTCAGAAAGTTATTAATGCAGTGAGGGAATCTGGAGTTTTTTATGTTGAAGGATTTATGTATCGTTGCCATCCTCAAATACCAGCTTTAATAAAACTAATTAAAGACAATAAGATTGGCAAAGTAAACAAAATAATATCTTCCTTTGGTTTTGATATGAAAAAAGTAATTCCAGACTCAAGACTATTTGATAAAAATTTAGCTGGAGGGGCAATATTAGATGTAGGTTTATATCCGATTTCATTCTCTCGATTAATTGCTGGAGTGGCTAATGGAAAAAAATTTTTAAACCCATATGAAATTGTTGCTGATGCAAGAATAGGAGAAACAGGTGTTGATGAAATAGCCTCGGCTACTTTAAGATTTGATAACAATATTACTGCAGAAGCATCAACAGCAATTCTTCAAAATATGAAAAATAATGCAATCATTGAAGGTAGTGAAGGCTATATTGAGTTAGATCAGCCATGGGCACCAGGCAGAGATGGAGGTCCTTATCATAGTAAAATAAAAATAAATATTAATGGAAAAGAAGAAACAAAAGAATTTAAAGGATCTGAACATCTTTTCTTTTTTGAAGCTGAATTATCTAGTCAAACTATTTTAAAACAAAGATTAGAGGTTCCGCATCCTGGTATGACTTGGGAGGATACTTTGGGTAATTTAAATGTTTTAGATGAATGGCGAAAAAAAATAGGTTACTCATTACCGCAAGATATTATTTAACATGAAATATGATTTAATAAATGGTCTGGATAAAAAAATATCAAAACTTATAATGGGTAATGATAATCAGACTGACTTTGATCAAGCTTCAAAATTATGGGACCATTGGATAGAAGTAGGGGGGAATGCATTTGATAATGCTCATATTTATGGAGGAGGCTCTATGGAGACACTTTTAGGAAAATGGCATCGTAAAAGAAATAACTTAGATGAGATTGTTATTATATCTAAAGGGGCGCATACACCAAATTGTAATCCTAAAAGTTTATCAAAGCAGTTAACAGAATCACTTGATAGACTTCAAACAGATTGTGCAGACATTTATATTATGCATAGAGATAATTTAGATATACCTGTTGATGAATTTATCGATGTGCTTAATCAAGAAAAACAAAAAGGAAGAATAAAAATATTTGGTGGATCAAACTGGACTTTGGACAGATTTAAAAATGGAAATAAATGGGCTGTATCAAAAAATAAAGAACCCTTAAGTATTTTAAATAATAATTTAGCACTATGTAAAATGATAAATCCTTTATGGTCTGGTTGTATATCTTCTAATGATAATAAAATTTTAGAATATTTAGAAGAAACTCAAACAGCTCATTTATCTTGGTCGAGTCAGGGTCGTGGATATTTTTTACCTACAGAAATTTGCCAATCTATTGAAGATAAAATTACTAAAGATGAGTCATCTTGGAGAAAACCAGGAGAAAATAGCAGTGGACCGCTAAGCTGTTTTGATAGTGAAGATAATAGAGAGAGACGTAAAAGAGCAGATAAGTTAGCAAGTGAATTTAGTGTAACAACTCAAAATATTGCTGGAGCATGGCCACTTAATCTTTCTTTTCCTTCATTTGCTTTGATAGGACCAAGAAAAGTTGAAGAAATTGATACAAGTTTACCCAGTCTTGATATAACAATTTCAAAAGAAAAATTAGATTGGTTAAACTTAAAAAATTAAAAGAGAATTAAATGGAGAAAAAAAATATTTCATTTCAAGTATATACAGCAAGAAATTTCAAACCTTATGAAGGTATTTTAAAATTTTTATCTGAAAGCGGTATTCAAAATATAGAATTATTTGAAGTTGAGGCTTTTGACGAGATAAAAGATTTACTAGAAAAATATAATTTAACAGCTAAATCTTCACATATAGGATTTGATACACTCAAAAATAGTAAGCAGATTATTTCTAGTTTACAAAAGTTAAATGTTAAACATGCAATTATTCCTTGTCCTACTGGAAAACCTGGGGGTAAATTTGAAGCAATTTTTGATAAAAACGAAAAAGAATGGAATGAATTTGGCAAAGAACTATCTTCTTATATAAATATTTTTGAAGATAACGGTATTACACTAGGATATCATAATCATGCATTTGAATTTAATAAACTACCAAGTGGTAAAATGCCTATTGAATGTATTTTAGATCATAATGAAAAATTAAAATATGAGATTGATCTGGGTTGGGTTGTAGCAGGTAAAGCTGACCCAATTTATTGGACTAAAAAATATTCATCTAGAATAATAGCTTGTCATTTAAAGGACTTTTCTTCACCAGAAAGAGATTTGATCAATCATGATTCCCAATGTGCAGTTGGAGACGGTTTTATTGATTGGAGCTCTTTACTAGATGAAGTAAAAAAAACTGATTGTGAAATTTTTGCTTTAGAACATGATAATCCAAATGATTATAAGGATTATATTTTAAAATCAATAAATAATCTTATTAATATATAAAATGAAAATAGGTATAATTGGGTGTGGCAATATATCTGAAACATATTTTAAAAGTCAAAATTTATTCAATAATTTTAAAGTCATAGCTTGTGCAGATATAAATATAGAAGCTGCTAAAACAAGTGCAAAAAAATTTGGAATACAATATCAAAGTGTTGAGCAAATATTGGCAAATAGTGAAATAGATTTAATTGTTAATCTTACTATTCCATCAGCTCATAAAGAAATAATTTTAAAAACCTTAAATTCGAATAAACATAGTTTTTCAGAAAAGCCTCTTGCTATGAGTTTTAAAGAAGGGTCAGAAATAAAAAATTTAGCAATAGAAAAAGGTTTAGAAGTAGGATGTGCACCTGACACTTTTTTGGGAGCAGCAGGTCAAAAAGCAAGAGAATTAATTGATCAAAATACTATTGGATATCCAAAACTAGGTTCTTTTAATATTATGTCACATGGAATGGAGCACTGGCATCCAAATCCAGATTTTTTTTTTAAACCTGGTGCTGGTCCAGTTTTTGATTTAGGCGTATACTATATTACACAACTTGTTAATTTATTAGGTCCTGTAAATAATATAATTTCAACAAGTTCAACAGCCCAAAAAGAAAGAATTATTACAAGTAAACCAAGAAGCGGTGAAAAAATTATTGTTGAAACACCAACAACTTTAATGGGGGTGCTGGAATTTAATAATAGTACAAAGATTCAATACTTTTGTTCATGGGATGTATGGAAACATATGCATAATAATATTGAGATTTATGGCTTAGAAGGTTCAATGATTTTACCAGATCCAAATTTTTTTGGTGGCAACTTATTAATTTCAAAAAAAGATGAGAAATGGGAAACTGTTAATACAGAATCTATGCTTTTAGGCGTTCCCAATCAGGATGATCATGGTGTTATGCGAGCAAATTATAGAGGTATTGGATTATCAGATATGATATCAAATATAAACAATAAGGTAATTCCTAGATGTTCAATTGATTTATCTCTTCATACTTTAGAAATTATGGAGGGTATATTAACGGCTGCAAAGACTAAGCAAAAATATATTCTTAAATCAAGTTGTGATCAACCAAAGTTATTATCTGAAACTGAAATTAATAAATTAAAAATTAATTGATTATTTTATTATAGCTACTCTCATTTTGTTGAGATAGTTTATTGTTTAATTCTTTAAGATTATAGTCCACAGTCTTAAGCATTGAGTTAAATTCATCTCTTTTAGTGACAACTAAAGAGATATCTGCAACAATTAGATCTATTACGAAATATCTATCTTTAGATTGTTTGACTCGCCAAGTTACTTGAATTGTGCTGTTATCAGAATAAATTTCCATATCAATTAAAGTTACTTTATTTTTTTCATCAAATTTAGACGTAGTTAATCTATATTCTTGATTAGAATAACCTTGCATCAAAGAAGCGATACTTAGAGCTAAATGTCTTTTGAACAGTTTAATATATTCTTTTTTAGTTTCTTTAGATGCTGAACTCCAACTTTTACCTGATACAAATTTCGCTATTCCAGCACCAGCAAAATTATTATTTATTGTCTGCTCAATCATTAAAAATCTATTTTCATTTGGCAGATCAGGATTTTGGTAGGAAATTAATATTTTATCTATTTCTTTTTTTAACCACTGTGAAGCTTCATTTGCATATATGTTTACATTATAAAAAAAAATAAAAAAAATTATTACAAACTTAATAAATTTCATTATTCAAATTCAATACTTATAAGGGGTAGAGGAGTTAATACATCATCATCAGTATTATTAATTGCTGCTTTTCTATTTTGATAGTAAGAACTTCTTACAGCTGCATAATAATCAAGAGAATTATTTCTTAAGGCATTGACTTCATCTATAATTTTTGATCTTTGATCAATTGCGTTTGCTCCAGTTCTTGTTGGAACTAACCAACCTTCATCCTCTCTAACTGCATAAGCATTAACAGGATCTGTCAACATTGTCATAATCATACCGGTTGTATCTCTTACATTAGAAGGGCCAAACAAAGGTAGTACAACATAAAAACCATCACCAACACCATAAGTTGCTAAAGTTTGTCCAAAATCTTCTTCTTTTTCTTCTAGACCTATTCTATCAGCTACATCTATTAAACCTAACACTCCAGCAGTCGAGTTAACTAAAAACCTACCAGTTGACTCCACCGCATTTTTTCCTTGTCCTTGTAAAAGTTGATTGACGACAACTAAAGGCATTCTTAAGTTACTTAAAAAATTACTAATTCCAGATTGAATAGGAGAAGGTAATTTTTTATATCCCTTTGCCACTGGTTCTAAAATTATTTTATCAGCAGCATTATTAAAACTGAAAATTGCTCTGTTGAGTCTTTCTAAAGGATCATAAATTTCTTCTTCTACAGTGGTAGTTTCAAAATCATCTGAATCTGTTTTAACTTGATCAGAAGCGGCTGCAAATATTTGTGAGCTTACTAATGTTAAAAAAACTATAAAAAAGATTTGTTTAATATTTTGCATTTAGTTCAAATTTTAATGTATTGGTTATATAGTATTATATATTTAAAAAATTACTAAATATTCACATTATAGCACAAAAATGTCAGAAAACTCTAATAATTACTTAAATTTTCTTAACAAACAACAAAGAAAAGCTGTTGAAAACACTTTTGGAGCCACTCTTATTCTGGCTGGAGCAGGCAGTGGAAAAACTAGAGTTTTAACTTTTAAATTGCTGCATTTGTTAGTTAAAAAACTTGCATCACCAAATCAAATTTTAGCAGTAACATTTACAAATAAAGCAGCTGCAGAAATGAAATCAAGAGTATCTAATATGTTAAATTTTCCAATTGATAAAATGTGGATAGGGACATTTCACTCATTATCTCTTAAAATTCTTAAATCTCATTATGAAAAAGTTGGTCTTAAAAAAAATTTTATTATTATAGATGCTGATGATCAACTTAAATTAATAAAGAAGATTTGTGAAATAGAAAAAATAGACACCAAAGAAGTATCCGCAAAATATTATCAAATAGCAATTGATCGTCTAAAAAATAAAGGAATATCATATAAGGAACTTAAACCAAATAAGTATAGACAAAATGATGAAGAGCTAATTAAAATTTACAAAATTTATCAAGAAGAATTATTAAGAATTAATTGTGCAGACTTTGGAGATTTAATACTATTTTGTATAAAGCTTTTTAAGAAAGATGAAGAAATTTTAAAAAAATATCAAAAATTATTTAAATTTATATTAGTTGATGAATATCAAGACATAAACTTAATACAACAAAGATGGTTGGAATATTTATATGGAGGAAATAAAAATATTTGTTGTGTTGGAGATGATGACCAATCTATTTATTCGTGGAGAGGTGCAGATGTATCAAATTTACTTAATTTTGATAAAAATTTTTCGAAACCACTCATTATCAGATTAGAGCAAAATTATCGTTCAACAAAAAATATTTTAGAGAGTGCTTCAACTTTAATCGAAAAAAATAAAGGAAGGTATGGAAAAAGATTATGGAGCGAAAATAAAGAAGGAGAAAAAATTATTATAAATGGATTTTGGGAAACAAAAGAAGAAGCTACTTTTGTAACAGATAAGATTGAAAATTTAATATCTAATAAAACTCCTTTATCTGAAATAGCAATTTTATTTCGTGTAGCCGCTCACACCAGATCCTTTGAAGAGCGATTAATTTCAATTGGATTATCTTATAAAATAATAGGAGGATTTAGATTTTATGAGAGAAAAGAAATAAAAGATATGATTGCATATTTGCGATTGGTAAATAATCAATCAGATGATTTAGCTTTTGAACGAATTATAAATGTTCCTAAAAGAGGAATTGGCAAAACAACATTAAATAAATTTAATTTAATTGCTAGAAAAAAAAATATATCATTATTTGATGCAGCTAGAGAATTTATTTCTATAACCAATACTAAAACTAATAATGAAATATTTAATTTTGTACAAAATATTTTAAATTGGAAAAAAATAAAAGAAAAATTTGATCATATTGAGTTGAGCAAGGTTATATTAGAGGATTCTAAATATTTGCAATATTTGGAAAAAGAAGAAAAAAATTTAAAAACCCCTGAAAGTTTATCTAGAATTGATAATATTAATGAATTTTTAGAAAGTTTAAAAGATTTTGAAAATTTAGATGGATTTCTTGAACATGTAGGCTTGGTAATGGAGAATATTACAAATACTTCAAATGAAACAATTAGTTTAATGACTATGCATGGTTCTAAAGGTTTGGAATTTGATTATATTTTCTTAGCAGGTTGGGAAGAGGGAGTTTTTCCAAGTCAAAAATCGATTGAGGAATCAGGTAATAAGGGATTAGAAGAAGAAAGAAGGTTAGCCTATGTAGCTTTAACTAGAGCTAAACAAAAAGTTTTTATAACTTATGTTAATCAAAATAGGTACTCATATGCGTCACATGATTATAATATGCCTTCTCGATTTATTAATGAACTTCCTAAAGAGTTAATTGAATTAAATGATTCAAGTTACTTAGCAGATAATAATTTTTTAGATGAATTTATAAAATTAGAAAATATATCGGACGATCTAATAACTCCAGGAAGAAAAAGATTATTAAAGAAGCAAAAAGAAGAAATTGATTGGGATATTAATCAAGATATAGATGCTTATTCTAATTTAAATGAGGGTGATAGAGTATTCCATCAAAAATTTGGATATGGCAGAATATTATATATTGAGGGCGATAAAGCAGAAGTAGATTTTGAAAAAGGGAGTATTAAAAAAATTTTTATAAAATTTCTAAAAGTTAATCCTTAATTTTTTTTACAAATTCATTTTCTGTTAGAATTTTTACTTTTAATTTTTTTGCTTTTTCTTCTTTTGAGCCAGCTTTCTCTCCAATGATTAAATAATCAGTATTCTTACTTACACTTGATAATATTTTAGCACCAACAGATTTAGATAAATGTTTTGCTTCATCTCTAGATAAAGTATTAAGTGTACCTGTAAAAACAATATTTTTATTTGTAAAAAAATTATTTTTAGTTTGTTTATTTGATTCTTGAATTAGAATATGTTTTTTAAGATTTTCAATTAGTTCTATATTTTTTTTAAAAGAAAAAAAATCTTTAATTGAAGAAATTGCTTTTGGTCCAAGCCCATCAACATTGTAAAGATTTTCATTATTTTTTGAAGATAATAAAAAATCATCAATAGTTTTGTACTCATTAGCAATAATTTCAGAATTTATTTCACCTATAAATCTTATTCCAAGAGAATAAATAAATTTTTCCATTGTTATTTTTTTAGATATATCAATTGATTTTAAAAGATTGTTAAATGATAACTCACCCCATCCTTCAAGAGAAATAATTAAATCTCTGTATTGCTTAAGTTGAAATATATCTGAAGGATTATTTATATAATTTAGTTCAAATAATTGTTTAGCCTGTTTTTCTCCAAATCCATCAATATTAAGAGCTTTTTTACTTATAAAATGAGTTAGTTGACCTATTTTCTGAGCTTTGCATTCGTATTTATTTGAACATCTAATAACTGCTTCATTTTTTTCTTTAAATGTTTTGTTTTGACATACAGGACAAAATTGAGGAGGTAAAATTTTGGATTTTTTAGATTTATTTTTTTTTAATACTTTGTTTACTTGAGGAATTACATCTCCTGCACGTTGAATTTCTACCAAATCACCAATACCTATATCTTTTTTGTTTATTTCATCAAAGTTATGTAAAGTAGCATTTGATATTAACACACCACCAAGATTAACTTTATTCAATCTGGCTACAGGTGTAATTGCTCCAGTTCTCCCTACTTGGAAATCAATTGAATTTATAATAGTTCTTGCTGTTTCAGCAGAAAATTTTAATGCTATTGACCATCTAGGATTCTTTCCTACTATTCCTAATCTTATTTGATTATCAATGCTATTTAATTTTATAACAAGTCCATCGATGTCATAATCAAGATTACTTCTTAAATTATTTATTTCGTTGTAATATTTCATTATAGAATCGATTGAACTAACTTTTTTTCTAAGGGTATTGGGTAATATTTTCCATTTGTTCAAATCTTCATAAAAATTTACTAATGTTTTATATTTTTCTGAACAAAATCCCAAACCATGAGCTAAAAAATTTAATGGTCTGGATTGACTAATACTATTATCAAGCTGTCTTAAACTTCCTGCCGCAGCATTTCTAGGATTTGCAAACTTAAATTTTTGTTCTAAATTTTTGTTAAGATTTTCAAAATCAGATTTATTTAAATAAACCTCTCCTCTAATTTCAATTATATTGGGAAAATTACCTTTTAATTCATTTGGTATATTTTTTATGTTTAAAATATTATTAGTAACATCTTCTCCTATGCTCCCATCACCTCTTGTAGCAGCAGAATTTAATTTTCCATTCAAATATGTTAAATTAAGAGATAATCCGTCTATTTTAGGTTCACATAAATATTCTAACTCTACATTGCCTTTATAATTTAAAAATTTTTTTATTCTTTCATCAAATTCATATATATCTTGCTTATCAAATCCATTCGCCAATGAAAGCATTGTTGACTTATGTTGTATTTTTTTGAATTTATTTTGTATTTTACTTCCTATTTTATTGTTAGGACTATTTTTAAGTACTAAATTAGGATATTCTTTTTCTATATTTTGATTTTCTCTAATTAGTAAATCAAATTCTTTATCAGATATTAGAGGTTTGTCTTTAGTATGATAATGAAAATTATGTTTTTTTATTAAAGAAGCTAATTTTTTTAATCTATTAACAATTTTTTCTTCATCATTTTTTTTTGACTTCATAGATTACAATAAATTTTTAATTTTATTAACTATTCCTTTTTCATTGTTATCTTCAGAAAGTAAATTGTAACTTAATTTATACCATTTGGAGTCAGGATAATTGTAACCAATAACTGAAGCAGTATTTTTGGCTTCTTCTAACATGCCTATTGTATAGTATATTTCTGTCATCCTATAAAGTGCTTCAGGAGTAAATTTGGTTATAGAAAATTCATCAATTACTATTTTGTATCTATTTAATGCAGCTGTATATTTATCTTTTTTTTGATAATATCTTGCGATATTCATATGTTTAGCAGCAATATTTGATTTAACTAAAACGATTTTTTGTTGACTATCTTTGGCATAATTACTGTCTGGAAATCTTTTGATTACTTCATTTAAGTTATTTAGAGCTAAAATATTATTTTCACCATCTAATCCTTCATGAGTAATTTGTTCATAGTAACACATAGCTTTCATATAATAGACATAATCAATATTTTTTAGAGATGGATAATTATTTATAATTCTATCAAATTTATAAATTGCTTCATCATAATTTAATTTTATATAATCTATAAATGCAGACATAATTTGAGATTGAATAGCTTCATTTGATAATGGATAAATTTTAATTATTTCGTTAAATGAGTTTAAAGCAAGTTGATAATTTGCCTCATCAAAATAAACCATTGCTTGAATATATAAGTATTCAGAACTTTCTAAGGTTACATTTTTTTCTTCACTATCACCAATTTTATTATTAGAAGAACAATTAATTAAGAATAAAATTAATAATAATTGGATTAAGCATTTTTTTAACATTTAAAATGACATATATATTGATTGTTAATAAATTTGAATGAAATTAATACATAATTTTAAATCTCCTAATTTTAATAAAAGAAAGCATAATAAAATTGAATTAATTATTGTTCACTACACAGCACTTGAGAATATTAATGAATCTTTACGCTATTTGTGTGATATTAAGAATAAAGTTAGTTGTCATTATTTAATTTCACAAAAGGGTCAAATCTATAATCTTGTTTCAGAAAAAAATAGAGCATGGCATGCAGGTATTTCATATTGGAATTTAGAAAATGATATTAATTCAAATTCTATTGGGATTGAACTTGATTATAGTCCTAATTATCAAAATAATATTTTTAGTAAAAAATTAGTTAGTTCTTTAATTGCCTTGCTAAAAAATTTAAAAAAAAAATATAACATATCAAACTATAATATCTTGGCTCATTCTGATGTATCGCCTTATAGAAAAATAGATCCTGGAAGTAAATTTCCTTGGAATACTTTATATAAATATGATTTAGCTTTTAGTCCTGAAAAAGTAAGTAAAAATAAAATAAAATCTATTAGAAATTGGTTTAAAAAAAGAGATATTTCATCAAAAAAAAATATTACCTTATTTATGCTAGCATATATCGGATATGATACTTCTTTGAGTAATCAAAAAAATTTTTATTATAATTGTTTATTAAAAAACTATCAAAATCATTATCTTCAAAATCTTAAAAATAGCAAAAATTTGCACAAAACATATGATTTAATTGAAAAACATTTTTGCATTTTAGTGTTGACCAACTTAAAAAAATAAATACTTAGCATTTAAGATGGTGCGATGATCGCTTGAGTAATCAAGAGGAAAGTCCGGGCTCCACTGGAAAAAAAACCAGGTAATTCCTGGCAAGCGTGAGCTTAGGGAAAGTGCAACAGAAAATATACCGCCTTATAAAAGGTAAGGGTGAAAAGGGGAGGTAAAAGCTCACCGCTTTTTTGGTAACAAAAAAGGCATTGCAAACCCTTTTTGGAGTAAAGTCAAATAGGAGTGACAATCAGTTTCCAGCTGGGTTGCTCGGGTAGACTGCTTGAGGCAAATGGTGACATTTGTCCTAGATTAATGATCGTCAATTTACTTTGTAAATTACAGAACCCGGCTTATGCACCATCTTAAACTATAAGAACATATAGGGAACATATAAATAAATTCTATATATCCCATTGACGCCCATATAATCCCATGATAACCCATAAAACCCATGGAATTATTTGTATCTACTTTCATTAATAAAATAGATAAAAAAGGCAGAATATCTTTACCTTCTATTTTTAGAAATGCTCTTCCAAAAGATTATAAGAATGAAATAATATTATATAAATCTTTAAGACATAACTCAATTGAAGGATGCAGTGTAAAAAGAATTAATGAAATAGCTAATAGAATAAATAACCTTGATTTTTTTTCAGAGGATCAAGATGATTTTTCAACTTCTATTTTTTCTGAAATAATTCCTACTAACCTCGATAAAGAAGGAAGGTTTGTCATACCAGATACATTAAAAAAATTTACAAATATTACTAGTGAAGCAACCTTTATTGGTCAGGGTTACTACTTTCAAATTTTAGAACCTAGAAAAGCAAAGCAAAAGCAAACGGAATCAAGAAAAAGATTAATCTTAGAAAAAAAATCTCTAACTTCTATCTTAAATGAGAAAAGAAAATGAATAATTTACACAAACCAGTTATGTTAAATCAAATTAAATCATTTATTCCAAAGATCAAAAAAATTAATTTGATAGATGCTACATTTGGAGGAGGAGGTTATTCTAAAGCTATTTTAAATGAATTCAATATAGATAATTTAATTGCTATTGATAGAGATCCTATTACTAAAATATTTGCTAATAAAATAAAAAAAGAATTTAACAATTTTGAATTAATAAATGGAAGATTTAGTAATATTGATAACATTATAAATCAAACTAAAAACAAAATAGATAAATTCGATATAATTATTTTTGATTTAGGTTTAAGTTCAAATCAAATTGAAAACTCTAAAAGAGGATTTTCATTTCAAAAAGATGGCCCTTTGGATATGAATATGGGATTGTCTGAAAAAACAGCTTATGACGTAATAAATAATTATCAAGAAAAAAATTTATCTGAAATTTTTTTTAAATTAGGTGAAGAAAAATTTTCAAAAAAAATTGCTAGAAATATTGTTAAAAGTAGAAAAATTAAACTTATTACAACTACCTTAGAATTAGCAGATATAGTTAGCAAATCTTTACCTGGTTTGCTTAAAAAGAAATTGAAAATACATCCAGCAACAAAAACATTTCAAGCTTTAAGAATATATGTAAATAATGAGATGGAAGAATTAAAAATTGCTTTGCAGAAATCTTTGGATTTATTAGGCAAAGGTGGTTTTTTAATCATAGTTTCTTTCCAAAGTCTAGAAGATAGAATTGTGAAAGATTTTTTTAACCACAATAGTGGTAAACGATGGCGTTCCTCCCGCCACTACCCGGAGTTGGCTGATAATGGTCCCTTTACTTTGAAAATAATCACCAAAAAACCATTAAGACCTCTAGAAGAAGAGATTAAGTTTAATCCGAGATCTAGATCAGCCAAACTTCGGGTGGCACAAAAAATTTTGTAATGAAATATACAAAACAGATAGTAATTCTAATGTCAGTGAATTTAATTATAGCATTGTTATTAATATTTATTGGACATAATTCTCGCCAAATTGAAATTACTAATTCAAATTTAGAATCTTCAATTAATCAATTAAAAAAAGAAATAGTAATTAATAAAATTGAATATACTTTTCATAATAATTCTGAATATCTTAAAAAATTGTACGAGTTATATAAGCAAAAAATTGACGATAATCATGAAAATATAATTTTAAGTTTTAATGATTTTTCATCTAAAGATATGAACAACATTTTTCTTGTAGACTACTGAAACTAACAAAAATGACAAACAAATTTGTATTATTTGATAGTGATTCACTAAAAAACTTTCATAAAAGAATTTTTTTTTCAGTTTTAATATTTATCTTCTTTTTTTCAACTGCTGTTTATAGAATTACAAATATTATGATTTTTTCTGAAAATGAATTAGTAAGCAAAACTATTAAAAATAATGAACAGAGAGGGAAAATATTCGATAGAAATGGTATTCTTTTAGCAGCGACTATAAATTCTCATTCATTATCTTTAGATCCTTTAAAAATTAAAGATACAACTAGTTTGATAGAAAAACTTTCAATAATCTTAGATATAGATAGAGATATTTTGAATAAAAAATTATCAAATAAAAATAATTATTATTTAAAAAGAAACATAACCCCAACAGAACATCAAAAGATTATAGATTTAGGAGAAATCAATTTAAGAGTTCATAATGAAAAAAAAAGAATTTATACATATCAGAACATTGCATCTCATATTGTAGGTTACGTAAGTATTGATCAGGAAGGTTTAGCTGGAATTGAGAGGTCATTTAACGACAAATTAGCAAATTCTGAAGATATCCATTTAACTATAGATATAAATCTTCAGCAAAGTGTTAGAGAGAAATTAAAAGAAACGATAGATTTATATAGGGCTGAATCTGGATTAGCAGTAATCATGGATATTTCAAATGGTCATTTACTTTCATCAGTTAGTTATCCTGACTTTAATCCAAATAATAATTTAACTTTTAATAATCAAAATCTTATTAATAGAGTATTTCAATCAAATTATGAAATGGGATCTACTTTTAAACCCTTAACTGTAGCAATGGGATTTGACAAAGGAATTATAAAACCTGATATGACCTTTAATGTAAAAAATAAAATAAGAGGGATTGGAGATTATAATAAATATAAAGGAGATGGCATTTACAATGTTAAAAAAATTATTGTTGAATCTTCAAATATTGGAACAGCAAAAATTGCGTCTTTAATTGGTAAAAAAAATCAAATTGAATTTTTTAAAAAAATTGGATTTTATGATAAGATAGATATTGATATAAAAGAATCTGTAAAACCTTTAGGTAATAAAAATCATTGGGGAGAAGTTGAAACAATGACAATAGGGTACGGTCATGGTTTTGCTATTACTCCATTGCATTTAGTAAAAGCATACGGTTCAATTGCTAATAATGGAAATGAAGTTAATCCAATAATAATAAAAAAAAGCAATGCTAGTAAAATAAATAATATTCTTGTTAAACAAGAGACTTCTAGATATTTTCTAAATTTATTGAAATCAGTAATAACAGATACAGAATTTACTGGTCCGAGAGTAAAAATTGATGGTTATGATATAGGAGGTAAGACAGGAACATCAATTTTGATTAATGAAAAAGGAGGATATTATAAAGATAGAGATTTAACTTCTTTTATAAGTATATTTCCAGTAAATAAACCACAGTATGTAGTTCTTACAATTATTGAATATCCCAAAAAAATAAAGGGATCTACTCAAAAAACAACTGGAGCAGTAGTAAATGCTCCACTTGCAAAAAAAATAATTTTGGAAATGATAAAAATACTAAAAATTCCGAAATTAGAATCTGAAAATATTCTTAATGCAGACATAAACAAATTTTATAAAAAATATTATGTTTCTCTCTGAAGTTTGTAATATTATTAAAATAATTAAAATAATAAACTTAAATAAAAATAGAAAATTTAAAACAATAACGAACTCAACTGAAATAGCTGATCATTCAAGCATTTTAGTAATTAATTCAACTAAATTTAAAAAAAAATTTTTAACTAATTCACAGAAAAAAAATATACCTGCATTAATTACAAATAAATATATTAAAGAATTTCATAATACACAATTTATTGTAAAAAATACAAACAAAGAATCATTGAAAATTTTGCAAGGCTTATTTCCATATAAGCCTGATAAATCTATTGCTATTACTGGAACTAATGGAAAAACATCTGTTGCGTGGTACTTATCACAGATTTGCAATCAGGCTAATTTAAAAACTAAAATGCTAGGAACATTAGGTTTTTATAAAAATCATAAAAAAGTAAAAGATACTTTTCTTACCACTCCTGCTTTTGAAGATTTGTATCAATTCTCTCATAGTAAAAATAAATCTACATATAATTTTATTTTTGAAGCTTCTAGTCACGCATTAAGTCAAAATAGGTTAAGAAATATTCCAGTTGATATTGCTGCTATAACTAATATTTCTAACGATCATTTGGATTATCATAAAAACATGTCAAATTATACTAAAGCCAAATTTTTATTATTTAAAAAA
>CACEPG010000019.1 GCA_902561355.1 uncultured Alphaproteobacteria bacterium | reverse complement strand
GCAGCACAAGCATTATTAGCAGCAAAAGCTGGTGCATCATTTATTTCACCTTTTGTTGGAAGATTAGATGATATTGGAGAAAATGGAATGAACTTAATTGAAGATATTGTTATTATGTATGAAAATTATGGCTTTGAAACAGAGGTACTTGTTGCTTCTGTTCGAACTACTCAGCATGTAATAGATGCTGCAGTTATTGGAGCACATGTAGCAACACTTCCCCCAAAAGTTATTCATGAATTATATGAACATCCTTTAACTAAAAAAGGACTTGATGCTTTTCTAGATGATTGGAAAAAAACAGGACAATCCATCCTCCCAAAATAAATGAAAAGAAAAAATGATAACAGTTCGCGTGAAGAACTAGTTAAAAATTTTCTTAAAAAAAATAAAAATTTTTTTTTAAAACATCGTGATCTTCTTAAAGAATTACAATTTCCAACTAAAAATGAGGGCTCAGATAAGGTAATCGATCTTCAAGTTTATCGCTATAAAAAAATCAATCAAGAAAATATTGACTTACAAAATCAAATGACACAGATTTTACTTGCTGGTAAAAATCACATGCAATCACAAAAAAGAATTTTAAAATCATCTCTTAAAATTCTTAATTGTAAATCATTGGCAAAAGTCTTTAGTGTAATTTTATCTGATTTTAAATTACTCCTTGGGTGTGAATATATTAATTGCTTTAGTACTAATAATAATATTGACATCAATGGAGTTCAAAAAATAGATACGCGCGTAGCAAAAAGTTATTTTCGTGACAAAATACTGACAAACTTAAATCAAAATCCTAAGGGTATATTGTTATTTTTTCCCAATAAATCTCAACAAATAAAATCCTATATTTTATTAAAAATTAATTTTCAGGAAGACATGATTATTGTCGCGATGGGATCAGAAGATATCAACAAATTTAATCCATATCAAAAAGTAGATCTTATTGAATATTTAATAAAAATTATTGAGAATAAAATTCATCAATTAAATTAATACAAAAAGGAGCATACATGAAAGGTTATAGATTTATTACGGATGATGACACATCAGAATTTTGCCACCGAGTAACAGAGGCATTATCAAGTGGTTGGAAATTATATGGTGAGCCTCAAATGACGTTTGATAAAAAAAGAGGTATTATGCGATGTGGTCAAGCTGTTATTAAAAATTCTCCTAAAAAAAAATATTCAAAAAAAATGAGTTTATCTTCAATATAAGAAATTAGTTTTTAAAAAAACTGATATGTCCTCAAAATCTTCAATTAATAATATTATAAAATTATCTGTACCAATATTTTTTGCTAATCTTGTTATTCCCCTTGTGGCTATTGTGGATACAGGATTAATGGGTAATCTTGAAAATACTAGTTATTTGGTAGCTACCAGTATTGCTTCAAGTGTATTCTCAATGATTTTTTGGAGTTTTGGTTTTCTTCGTATGGGAACAGTAGGTATGGTAGCACAAGCACATGGATCAAACCAATTTCATGAAATAATTAATTTAGTTTTAAGAAATATTGTATTTGTTTTTATTATCTCTTTATTGTTGATTTTTCTACAACCCTATATTTTTAAACTTGCTTTATTAATTTTTGATTTAACACCTGAAACAAAAAAATATTTTAAAGATTATTTTGATATACGTATTTATTCTTCCTTCGGTGAACTTACTATATTTGTAATTACGGGTTTATTTATTGGTCTACAAAAAACAAAAACCTCTGGTATTGTTGTTGTTGTTTTTTCTTTTATTAATATTCTTTTTAGTCTAATTTTTGTAGTTTATTTTAATTTAAATGTTAAAGGAGTTGCGCTTGGCACCTTAGTATCTTCAACTCTTACGTCTATAATTTTTCTATTTTTCACTTTTTTTGAATTAAAAAAAATTACAACTTTAGAATTGAATTACAAAAAAATTTTTAATTTTAATAAAATAAAAAATATATTTAATATTAATTTAAATATTTTTATCAGATCAATACTTCTTACGTTTTCTTTTTTATTTTTTACCTATCTTGGTAACTCTATTAGTGAAGATGTGGTAGCTGCCAATACTATATTATTAAACCTCATTATGCTTTCAGCTTTTATTCTTGATGCTTATGCTTTTTCAACAGAAGGGCTTATAGGTTATTCAATTGGATCTAAAAATAAAAAATTATTAAAAGAAATTATCAAAAACTCTTTTATTCTGAGCAGTTCTACAGGGCTCATAATTTCATTTGGATATTTTTTAGGCAAAAATCATTTTATAGAAATAATGACTGACTTAGAGAGCATCAAGATCATTTGCTTATCGTATTCAGTATGGATTGTAATAATTCCTTTTATTTCTTCTTTTTGTTACCAATTTGATGGCATTTTTGTTGGAGCATCTAAAACAAAAGAACTTCGAAATGCTATGATCATATCTGTAAGTATTTATTTATTAACAGCTTTTTTTCTAGTTAATTTTTTTGGCAATTTAGGTTTATGGATATCATTAAGTATTTTCTTTATTTTAAGAGGGTTAACTTTATATTTATATCTTGGAAGAATTTATAAAGCGGTAATATAAAAAATAAGAAAAGTTAAATATGAATAGCTCTTCCTACAATATTCATCGCTGCTTCTTTAACAGCCTCACTAGTGGTTGGATGTGCATGACAAATACGTGCAATATCTTCAGCGCTGCCTCCAAATTCCATTGCAGTTACAATTTCAGCAATTAATTGCCCAGCATCATGTCCAATAATATGAGCTCCAAGAATTTGATCTGTTTTAGAATCTGCTAAAATTTTTACAAAACCATCTGTTGATGAAGTGGTTAAAGCTCTGCCATTTGCCATAAAAGGAAATTTACCAACTTTATAATCGATATTTAATTCTTTTAATTGCTCTTCTGTTTTCCCAACAGAGGCAATTTCTGGGTTAGTATAAACAATTGCTGGAATAGCATCATAATTAATATGTGTTTTTTGACCTTTGATTATTTCAACACATGCAACACCTTCTTCTTCAGCTTTATGTGCTAACATTGGACCAGGCGCAACATCTCCTATGGCATAAATTCCTTCAACTGATGTTTGAAAATTTTTACCAATTTCTATTGAATTATTTTTAGTTAATTTAATACCAATATTTTCAAGATTCAATCCTTCTGTATTTGGTTTTCTGCCAACAGACATTAGAACAATTTCGTATTTTTCTTTTACTTCTTTTTTATCAGAAGATTGCATGATTACTTCAACTCCACTTTTACTAACTTTTGTACTTTTAACCTTATGCGATAATTTAAATTCTAAACCTTGTTTTTGCAGAGATTTCATAAAATCTTTAGCAATCTCATCATCCATTGAAGGAACAATGCGGTCAAGTGCTTCAACAACAGTAACTTTGGATCCAAGACGACTCCATACTGAACCCATTTCTAAACCAATATATCCTCCCCCAATAACAAGGAGTGTTTTAGGAATTTTGCTAAGAGATAAGGCTCTTGTTGATGTTATAATTTGCTTTTCATCAACTGTAATATTTGGGATCTCAATTGATGATGATCCTGTGGCAATTATAAAATTTTTAGCTGATATAGTGATTTCTTGTTTTGAATTTTTTACAGCAATTGTATTTTTATCAACAAACGTTGCTTTTCCTGGAATATGCATAATTTTATTTTTTTTGAATAAAAAACCAATTCCAGTTGTGAGTTTTTTGACAATTTTATCTTTACGTTGCATTAATTTTGCAAGATCAAGATCAACTTTAGTTGTTTTAATACCATGTTCCTCAATATGATTTGATATCTCCATAAATTTTTCAGAGGAATTCAATAAAGCTTTTGAAGGAATGCATCCTATATTTAAGCATGTTCCTCCAAGTGTAGATTCTTTTTCAATACATGCAACTTTCATTCCTAGTTGTGCAGCTCTTATTGATGCAACATAACCTCCTGGCCCAGCTCCTATTACAACTAAGTCAAAATCATTCATTTAAAAGCCTAAGAGTTTTGATGGATTTTCTAAAAGATTTTTTATACTAACTAAAAAACCTACACTTTCTTTTCCATCAATAATGCGGTGGTCATAACTTAAAGCCAAATACATCATAGGTCGAATCACAATCTCATCATTTATTACTACAGCTCTTTTTTGTATATTATGCATTCCTAAAATACCAGATTGTGGTCTATTAATTATTGGTGTGCTTAACATTGAGCCATAAACACCACCATTAGATATTGTAAATGTTCCACCTGATAAATCATCCATTGATAAACTACCTTCTTTTGCTTTTGTGCTCAATTCAACTATTGTTTTTTCAATAGTCCCAAATGTCATTTCGTTAGCATTTTTTAGTACAGGCACAACTAAACCTTTTTCTGTGCCAACAGCTATACCAATATCAAAATGATTTTTATAAATTATATTATCATCCCGTATTTCCGCATTAACGGCAGGATATTCTTGAAGACTTGTAACAACAGCCTTAACAAAAAAAGACATGAATCCTAATTTAACTTCGTTACGTTTTAAAAAGTCTTCCTGCTTTGATTCACGAATTTTTATAATTTCTGTCATATTAACTTCATTAAATGTTGAAAGAATTGCTGCAGTATTTTGTGCTTCTTTTAAACGATTAGCTATAGTAGTCCTAATTTTTGACATTTTAACAACTTCTTCTCTGTCTTTAGAAGATTGCTTTTCAGAAGGTTTCTGATTCATAAAGTTAAGAACATCTTCTTTTGTTAAGCGCCCATCATCTCTCTTTGAATTAATAGAATCTTCATCAAGATTATTTTCTTCAATTAATTTTTTTACTGACGGTGATAGTTTAGTAGAATCACTTTTTATCTTAATTGCTGCTTTATCTTCAGTTTTTATATTATTTGATTTTTTTTCATCTTTTTTCTGAGATTCTGGTTTAGAGTCATTAGAATCTCCAATTATTGCAAGGACTCCTCCAATATTTATATCAGTACCCTCTGCAGCTTTAATTTCTGATAAAATACCAGCACTTGGTGCTGGAACTTCGACAGTAATTTTATCTGTTTCAATTTCTACCAGTGGTTCATCAATATCAAAGGATTCTCCAACTTTTTTCAACCATTTTGATACAGTTGCTTCTGTTATTGATTCTCCTAATGTTGGAACTTTTAGTTGGACAGTCATTATTTATCTCTATTTATCATTTTAGATTCTTTATTCAATTGGCAGTTTATATTTGACAAGTGAAACTCCCTCTTCTTCAGCTTGTATTTCTTTTATGTTTGCTTCAATGGCAAGGCGTATTAAGTTTTTTTGATTTGCAAGATGTCTATCAAAAACACCAGTAGCAGGTGATGCTGCTGCTTTCCGACCAATAAAATTAATGTTTTTTTCTTGAGATTGCATTTTACCTAATACAGCCATTATTCTATCTTTAACAAATTCCCACGCGCCCATATTTTTAGGCTCTTCTTGACACCATACAACTTCGCAATCTTGATATTGTTCTAGTTCTTCTTGTAATGTCTTATAAGGAAATGGATAAATTTGTTCTAATCTTAAAATATGAATATGGTTTATATTTAGCTCAACAATTCGATCTTGTAATTCAAAATAAATTTTTCCAGAACATATTATAAGACGTTTAATATTTTTTTTAAGTTCATTTTTTATAGGCTTGCTTAATACTCGGTGAAACGCTGAACCATTTATAAAATCTTCAATTGAAGATGTGTTTCCTTTATGACGTAATGTAGATTTAGGTGTCATTAATATTAGTGGTTTGCGAAAATCACGTACCATTTGTCTTCGTAAAATATGAAAATAATTTGCCGGACTCGTACAGTTAGCTACTTGAATATTATCTTCTGCACACATTTGTAAAAATCTTTCAATTCTTGAGCTGGTATGCTCAGGTCCTTGTCCTTCATGACCATGTGGTAATAGCAATGTTAATCCAGACATTCTAAGCCACTTTCTTTCTCCTGTTGTAACAAATTGATCAATAATAGTTTGAGCCCCATTAGCGAAATCTCCAAATTGAGCTTCCCAAATTACTAAAGTTTTAGGATCAGTTTGAGCATATCCATACTCAAAACCAAGGACACCAAATTCTGAAAGGAAACTATCAACTATCTCAAACAATCCTTGATCTTCTCTAAAATGCCTTAACGGAACAAAACGATTTTCATTTTCTTGATCATACAATACCGCATGACGTTGACTAAAAGTTCCTCTTCCAACATCTTGGCCTGATAAACGAACATTGTAACCTTCCATTAATAAAGTAGCAAAAGCTAGTGATTCTGCAGTTGCCCAATCAATATTTTTACCTGAAATAATCGATTGATTACGAGTATTAAATATTTTCTCAATTCTTTTATGAGTATTAAAGTCATTAGGTATTTTATGAATTTGTTGTCCTATAATTTTAATATCATCCTCTGACGAAGAAGTCTTTCCTCTTCTCGCATCTAAAGATGCTGTCTTAAATCCTGCCCATGTGCCATCTAACCAATCTGCTTTGTTAGGTTTATATGATTTTGATAATTCAAATTCTTCATCAAGAAATTTTTTAAAATCAATCTTAATCTTATCTACTTCCACTTGACTTAAAATTTTTTCTTCCAACAATTGTTTTTCATAAATATTAAGAGTTGTTGGATGATTTTTAATTTTTTTATACATTAATGGCTGTGTAAAGGATGGTTCGTCTGTTTCATTATGTCCTGATCGACGATAACAAAACATATCAACTACAACATCTTCTTTAAATTTATTTCTATAATCTGAAGCTAATCTACAAACATGAACTACTGCTTCTGGATTATCTCCGTTAACATGAAAAATAGGGGCCTGAACCATTTTGGCAATTTCTGTACAGTAAGGTGCTGAACGACCATAATGTGGGGTTGTTGTAAAACCAATTTGATTATTAATAACAAAATGAATAGTTCCACCTGTTCTAAAACCTCTTAACTGAGACATCGCAAAAGTTTCCGCTACTATGCCCTGGCCGGCCATGGCAGCATCACCATGGATTAGTAAACCAAAAACTTTATTAGTAGTTTTATCTTTCAAAAGTGTTTGCTTAGCCCTTACTTTACCTACAACAACTGGATCAACTGCTTCAAGGTGGGATGGATTGGGCGTTAATGAAAGATGTATCTTTTTTCCATCAAACTCTCTATCACTTGATACACCCAAATGATATTTTACATCTCCTGAACCATGAACTTCATTAGGATCATTTAAATCTCCTTGAAATTTTGATAAAATTGCTCTGTAAGGCATGCCTAAAACTGATGCTAATAAAGTTAATCTACCCCTATGCGCTGTTCCAAAAAAAATATTTTCTACATCAGATATACATGATTGTTTTACAATTTGTTCTATGCCTGGAATCATAGACTCTCCGCCTTCAACTCCATATCTTTTGGTGCCTAAAAATTTTTTATCAAGATATTGTTCAAAAAACTCTGACTCCACTAATCGTTTAAAAATTCCCTTTTTCCCATTTGCTGAAAAAATAGTTTTATTTCTAACTTCTTCAATTCTTTCTTGAACCCATTGTTTTTGTTCTGGTGATTGAATGTGTAAAAATTCTACACCAATAGAAGCTGCGTAAGTTTCATTTAATATCTTTATGATTTCTTTAAGTTTTGCTTTTTCTAAACCTAAACTTCCATCAATAAATATCTCTCGATTCAAATCTGACTCTGTAAAACTATATGATTTATAATCTAATTCAGGATGATAAGTTTGTTTTTGTAACTTTAGTGGATCTAACTTTGCTATTAAGTGTCCATTAATTCGGTAAGCTCGAATTAACCTAAGTGCCCTAATAGAATCTAATGTTGCATTTTTAAAACTTTCAAAATCTATATTTTTTATTGAACGAATAGCTTTATTAAAAGAAATATCATCAATTACATTTGTAGATCTTTTTTTCCATTCTGGTCCACCAAAATCACCCAAGATAGAAAGTTCATCATCTTTTAAATTAGAAAAGAAATTCCCCCAACTTTTATCTACGGTGCTAGGATCGTCTTTATATTTAAAAAAAAGTTCTGCAACATACGGTGCATTTGCACTGTTTAAAAAGCTATCGTTCATTAATAATTTTCTTATACACCTTAATATCTTTAAGACTAATAATAGTATTAAGATTTAAGTATACCATTTTTGCATTTCACTATTCATTATCTCGCCCATTTTAGCAGGAGAGGGAGCAACGGCTACACCGGCAGATTTAAGAGCATTAATTTTTGATTGAGCTGTTCCTTTGCTTCCTGAAATAATTGCTCCAGCATGACCCATTCGTTTTCCTTGAGGAGCCGAGAGTCCAGCTATAAATGCAGTAATAGGTTTTTTAGTTTTTGCATTTAATATGAATTCTGCAGCATCTTCTTCAGCTGTTCCACCAATTTCTCCAATCATTAATATTCCTTTTGTTTCTTCATCTTTTAAAAATAAATCTAAACAATCAATAAAATTCATTCCATGTACTGGGTCGCCACCAATACCCACACAGGTAGTTTGGCCTAATCCTGCTTCAGATGTCTGCCATACAGCTTCATAAGTCAGCGTTCCTGATCTACTTACTATACCTATGCTCCCTGGCTTATGAATAAAGCCTGGCATTATACCAATTTTGCACTCTCCTGCAGTTACTATCCCTGGACAATTAGGACCAATAAAATAAGTCTTTTGTGCAATAATTCTTTTTTTTATTTCTACCATATCAAGGACAGGTATTCCTTCTGTTATACAAATAATAATTTTAATTTGCGCGTCTAGTGCTTCATGTATAGCTTGAGTAGCAAATTTAGCAGGCACATAAATAACTGTGGCATCGGCTTTAGTTTCACTAATAGCTTCTTTAACAGTATCAAAAACGGGAAGATTTAAATGCAAGCTCCCACCCTTTCCTGGAGTAACTCCACCAACCATATTTGTTCCATATTCTATAGCTTGTTTAGAATGGAATGTGCCTTGAGAACCAGTGAAGCCCTGACAAATAACTTTAGTATCTTTATTTATAATAATTGACATACTATTTTGCCAACTCTACAACCTTTTTTGCAGCTTCAGTAAAATCACTTATTGATATTAATTCTAAAGTAGATTTATTTATAATATCTCTTCCTTCGGTTGCATTTGTACCTTGAAAACGAATTACCATTGGAAGTTTAAAGTTTAATTCTTTAACAGCTTCAACAATACCATTCGCAATCATGTCACAATGAATTATTCCTCCAAATATATTTATAAGTACAGATTTGACATTTGGATCTGACTGAATAATTTTAAAACCTTTAATCGCTCTTACTTTATTTGCAGTACCTCCTAAATCTAAAAAATTAGCAGGTTCTTCACCAAATTGTTTTATAATATCCATTGTTGCCATTGCTAAACCTGCACCATTTACCATACAACCAATTGAGCCATTTAATTTTACGTAATTCATATCATTTTCTGCTGCTTCTAGTTCTAGCGGATCTTCTTCAGATAAATCTTTTAAAGAATCAAGTTCAGGATGACGAAATAATGCGTTATCATCAAGACTAATTTTTGCATCTAATAAAACAAAATTACCGCTCTTATTTAAAACCAAGGGATTAATTTCAATTGTAGAAGCATCAATGTTTTTAAAAGCTGTAACTAACTTAAAAACAATCTGTGATAATTCAGAAAATTGATTATTTGTTAATTTTAGTTTTTTTTCTAATTCTTTAGGCAGTTCTTTTTCTTCAAAATTTTCAAAGTAAAAGTTGAATATTTTCTCAGGATTGGTTTTTGCCAGATCTTCAATATCAACGCCTCCATCTGCGGAAATAATCATCATTAATTTTGACGAATTACGATCAACTAACAAACTTAAATAAAACTCTCTATCAATATCACAACCTTCCTCTATCAAAATATGATTAACCTTTTTACCCTTGTTGCCTGTTTGTTTTGTAACCAGTATATTGCCAAACATAGAAGAGAAAATATTCAATATATTTTCTTTTTCAAAAACAATTTGAACACCTCCTTTGTCGTTAAAAGATTTTTTAAAATAACCTGCACCTCTTCCACCAGCATGAATCTGGGATTTAATTACCCAAGGTGGGTCTCTTAGATCTAAAAGATCTTTTTCAATATTTATATTTAAATTATTAAAATGCTTTCCTTTTAGTATAGGTAGGTCAAACTTTTTAAGTATTTTTTTTGCTTGATATTCGTGAAGATTCATTTTTAGTATTTTATATTTTAGTATGCTTAAAATTAAAAGGTATCAATAATTATTAACTTATTGACTATTTTTTAATTAATTTTTGTGCCAAATTAGTTAGATTTTTAACTGTTTTAACAGAATTATTAAATTGCTTTTTTTCATTTGCATTAAGTTTTAGCTCAACAACTTTTTCTACACCTTTTTTTCCAATAATTACTGGAACACCTACATATAATCCTTTTACATTGTATTCACCATTTAGATAAGCTGCGCATGGCAAAACTCTTCGCTGATCTTTTATATAAGATTTAGCCATAGCAACTGCAGATGAGGCTGGTGCATAAAATGCTGAGGCAGTTTTCATTAAACGATTAATTTCTCCTCCACCATCTCTTGTCCTATCAACTATATCCTTAATTCTTTTTTGTGTTGTCCATTTTAATCGAATTAACTCAGGAACTGGTATTCCTGAAACTGTTGCATACCTTACTAAAGGCACCATTGAGTCTCCATGCCCTCCTAAAACAAAAGCACTAACATCTTCAACTGAAACATTAAATTCCTTAGATAAAAAATATCTTAAACGAGCACTATCAAGAACTCCGGCCATACCTACACACATATTAGTTTTTATACCTGAGGCTTTTTGTAAAACACTTACCATTGCATCTAAAGGGTTTGTAATACATATGACAAAAGCTTTAGAACAATTTTTTTTAATTTCTTTACCAACTTTTTTAATAATAAAAGAATTTTTTTCAACTAAATCATCTCTTGTCATTCCTGGTCGACGTTGAAATCCTGCTGTAACAATAACTACATCAGCATTTTTTAAATTTTTAAAATTTTTTGAACCCGTAATATTTAAATCAAACAATTCTATTGCTGAAGATTGGGAAAGATCAAGTGCCTTTCCTTTAGTAATCCCATCAGCAATATCAACTAATACAACATCAGCTAATTCTTTTAATCCTATTAAATGCGCTAAAGTTCCACCAATATTGCCGGCGCCAACTAGAGCAATTTTTTTTCTCATGTGAATCATATACTAGAATTATAATTCTGTAACAATAGCCTTCTTTAAATCTGCAATTGCTTTTGCTGGATTTAAACCTTTGGGACATGAACGAGTACAATTCATAATAGAGTGACAACGATATAATTTCATAGAATCATTTATATCTTGTAATCTTTTTTTTCTTTCTGAATCTCGTGAGTCATTTACCCATCTAGCAGCCTGAAGTAAAACTGCAGGACCTAAATATTCATCACTGTTCCACCAATAACTAGGGCAAGAAGTTGTGCAACAAAAACATAGTACACATTCCCATTGACCATCTAGTTTTTCTCTTTCTTTGGGGCTTTGTTTTTCTTCCTCTAATTTATTCAAGTCTTTATTTGCAGCATTATTACTTCTTTCAAGCCATGGTTTTATAGACTCTAACTGACTATATGCTTGACTTAAATCAGGAACTAAATCTTTTACAACAGGCATATGGGGTAATGGGTAAATCTTAATATCAGATTTAATTTCTTCTATAGGTTTTAAACATGCTAAAGTATTTATACCATCTATATTCATGGCACATGATCCACAAACACCTTCACGACATGATCTTCTAAAAGTTATTGTAGAATCAATTTCATTTTTAATTTTCATCAAAGCATCTAAAACCATTGGACCACATTTATTTTGATCTATTTCGTAAGTATCAAGACGAGGATTTTCATCATTTTCTGGATTCCAACGATATATTATAATTTTTTTACTTTTCTCTATTTTATAATCTGTTCTATGATCAATACCTTGTTTAACAACAGAATTTTTTGGAAGTGTAAATTGAACCATTTTTAGTAAACTCTTTTTTTAGGAGGTATAGATTGGGCATGATTTGAAAGCGTATTCATATGTACTGATCTTTTATCTAAAGATACTTTTCCATCTGCATTTAACCATGAAAGTGAATGAGCTAACCAATTTTTATCATCTCTATCTTTAAAATCTTCTCTTGCATGTGCACCTCGACTTTCTGTTCTATAAAGAGCAGAATGAAGAGTGACCTTAGATTGTGCAATTAAATTATTTAATTCAAGAGCTTCTGTTAAATCAGTATTAAAAATTAGAGATTTATCTTTTACATTGATATTTTTCATTGATGTCTCAATATTTCCAAATTCTTCAATCCCTTTTGAAATCAATTCTTTAGTTCTAAAAACTGCACATTTACTTTGCATTATTTCTTGCATTGATTGCCTGATTTCACCTGTAGTTAATTCTCCTTTATTATAACGAATATTGTCAAAACGCTCTAAGATTAAATCTGTTGAACTTTGTCTTAAACTTAATTTAGCAGAATTAGGTTTAACTTTTTCTTTTGCAGTAATACTTGCGGCTTTTCCAAATACGATTAAATCAATCAAAGAATTAGTTCCTAAGCGGTTCGCTCCATGAACAGAAACACATGCTGCTTCACCAACTGCCATTAAACCTTCACAAATATTTTCTGGATTTTCTTTAGTTGGATTAAGAACCTCAGTTCTATAATTTGTTGGTATTCCTCCCATATTATAATGAACAGTTGGTAAAACCGGTATGGGTTCTTTAGTTAAGTTAACACCAGCAAAAATTTTTGCAGTTTCAGAAATACCCGGAAGTCTTTTTAGTAAAGTCTCTGGATCTAAATGTTCTAAATGAAGCAGAACATGATCAGCTTTTTCACCACACCCTCTTTTTTCATTAATTTCAATTGTCATTGCCCTACTTACAACATCTCTTGATGCTAAATCTTTTGCATTAGGAGCATATCTTTCCATAAATCTTTCACCATCATTGTTTGTTAAATATCCTCCTTCACCTCTAGCTCCCTCTGTAATTAATACGCCCGCTCCATAGACGCCTGTAGGATGAAATTGAATAAATTCCATATCAGAAAGTGGTAAATTTTGTCTAAGCGCCATAGCGCTTCCATCTCCTGTACATATATGTGCGCTAGTTGAAGAAAGATAAGCTCTGCCGTATCCTCCAGTCGCAAGAATTGTTTGATGTGTTAGAAATCGATGAATAGTTCCATCTTCTAAATTCCAAGCAACAACTCCTAAGCAGTTACTAGAATCATCCATAAGCAAATCTAATACAAAATATTCTATAAAAAATTCTACTTTGTGCTTTAGTGATTGTTGATATAGAGTATGCAACATTGCATGACCTGTTCTATCAGCAGCAGCACAAGCTCGCATGGCTGGTGGACCTTCTCCATTTTTAGTTAAATGACCTCCAAAAGGTCTTTGGTAAATTTTACCATCTTCTGTTCTACTAAATGGCATTCCATAATTTTCCAATTCAATTACAGCTTCTGGGGCTTTTGAACATAAATACTCAATAGCATCCTGATCCCCAAGCCAATCAGAACCTTTTACAGTATCATACATATGCCATTTCCAATTATCTTCACCCATATTTCCCAATGCTGCACCAATACCTCCTTGTGCTGCAACAGTATGGCTTCTTGTTGGAAAAACTTTTGATATACAAGCTGTTTTTAAACCTAACTCAGCAGAACCTAAGGTCGCACGTAAACCTGATCCACCAGCTCCAATAACAATTACATCGTAATGATGGTCAATAATTTCATAAGATTTTGTCATAAAAATAATGCAATTCTCAAAATTGATAAAATTGAAATTAAAATAAAAACATAAGAAACAATTGTAATAAATAGTTTTGTAAAAGTTTTTATGTTTATTGAAGATATATAATCTTCTGCAATAGTTTCACAACCAAGTTTCATATGCACAAACATTGATATAATCATTATTAAAAAAAGAATTGAATTAAAAAATGAACTAAAAAAGTAAACTATTTGCTCATATTGCATTGAAGAAAAAGAGACACAACTAAAAACAAACCAAAAAGTTAAAGGTATTAAAATCAAAGCTGTAATTCGTTGCAAAATCCATTTTCTAGAATAATTTTTCATATTAAAACCCAAATCACAATTGATGAACTTATACTTAAGATTATTACTAAGTAACCTGATAAGTAAACAGTATTTAAATCCATGCCTTTTCCAAAAGACCAGAAGAGATATCTTATTCCATTAAACAAATGGTAAAAAACTCCCACAGTCCAAATAAATAAAAATATTTTAAATACCAAGTAAGAAGAAATTAGCTCAAATAAATTATAGTATGATGGGCCTAAAGCAATCAATAAGACCCATAGTGAAACTAAAGCAGAGCCCAAACTTAAAAAAATTCCTGTAAACCTATGAAAAATTGAAAAAGTAGCTGTCAAAACTTTTTTATGAATAGATAAGTGTGGGGATAAAGGACGATTAGTACTCATTTATTACATAATTTAAGAGTGCTCATAAATTATAATTATATTTTTTTTGCAGAATTTCAAAAAAAATTTAGGTTAAACATATTATGAAATATGTAACTTAAGATGTGTATAAACCTGTGGATAGAATTTATCTAGAAAATTATTTTTCCTTATATTTCCTTAAAAATTTAATTAAAAATTTTCATAATCATTGAATATTTTTGTATTTGCTATTAATTTAACTCAAGCCGGATCTAACTCTATTTCTTTGCTTCGGAGGAACGCCAAGAGATATGCTATCATTCCCGCCGTTTGATGGCCAAAGAGTTTATACTTAACTAGAGAAGTGTCTGCCAAGGTACAAACTAGTAGAGTAAATCCGGCTTATTAATTTAAATGCTTTTCAAAAAATATTTTCATTTTATCAGCATACTCATCAGTATATTTAAACATAGAATCAACATGGTATGTATTTGGAACAAGCCAAAAAGTTGATTTAATATTATTACTTTCCGAATAGTTTTTTAAATATGTAAAGTGATGAGGTAAAATACGTAAATCTTTTTCACCATGAGTAAAAAAATAATTTTGAGTTAAGCTTAATTTTTTTGCTGGATTTAATTCTGCAGGATCTATCCCTGTTAATGTTTTGCCTGCAAAACTTACTGCAGGCCCAAAAATACTAGGCAATCCATAACGTGCTATTTCATCTTTTAAAATTAAATTAAATTCAGCAAGTGAACTTTCTGCCCATATAGCATTAATATTTTTATTTTCAGCTGCAGCAAAAATAACTGTACTAGCTCCTAATGATATTCCATGAAGACCAATTTGATTTGTATCAAAACCAATTTCTTCAAGAAAATTTATAGCACCCAAAACATCTTTGTAGGAACGAAGTCCTAAATCTTCATATTCACTAACTATATCACTTTGACCATAGTTTCTTAAATCGATAGTAAAGGCATTAATTTCCTTACTTATTAACATGCTAGCTATTAAATTAGATTCTGGTTTACACTTACCATTTGGGAATAAGCCATGTACTACTATTACAATAGGTCTTTTTGGAAAATAATTAAATAACCAACCATTAAGTTTAATTCCTTTTTCTAAAGAAGGAAAATATATATTTTGCCAATCATCTAAGTAATATTTTTCATAAGCAAAATTTTGACGTAATTTATGACTAGCATAATTATTATTATATACATCTACTTTAGTACTCCAAGTATTTGGAAGAGAATTTTCATGTAATCCACACGTATGATCCATTTTTAAAATACTTGACGCTATATAAAAACCTATTCCATAATAAATAATAAAACAAAAAAAAATTACTCCAGAAAAAAATATTAAAAATCTTTTCATTTTGTTTGTTTAATAATAGTCATTTCATACAGTCTGCTTGCAGTTCTTTCGAATTCTTTTGATAAAGATTTAATTTTACATAATGAGGAAATTGGATTTTGAGCTAGTAATACTACAGAGCAATTCTGATTGTATAACATATCAATTAAACTAATAAAACGTCTACACTGATCAGTTTTATCATCAGAAAATTGAGGTATATCACTAATAAAAATTAGATTAAATGTTTCTGAGATACTTTTGTAATCCTGGTGACCTAAATTTGATTTACACAAAAGTTCAAAACTACATAAAGCAACATTTGATGAACAGCTATCTATTACTAAACTTCTACTATTAGTTTTAATGGTTTTAGATATAAGTGATGAAGTATCAACTAAACGTTCGAATAGTTTATTAAATTCGTTTTTTGTGTTTTTATTAATTGGTGTAAAATAAGTTTTTGATTGATTCAAAGCTAATCTTCTATAATCATTTTTATTTGCAATCTCGATTATATTAAATTTTTCAAAAATATATTCAATAAATGGTAAAAAATCATTTCGCTGCAAACCATTTTTGTACAATTCATTCGGATGAAAATTTGAAGAAATAATTACAAATATTTTATATTTTTTAAATAATAGAAAAATTTTTTTAATGATTAATGCATCAACTATATTAAAAATATGCAATTCATCAATAAACAAAATTTTAACATCTAATGAAAGTTTCTTAACAAATTTTTCCAAAGCTTTTTCATTTTTATTTTTTTTATTGATTGAGTTATGAATATCATTCATTAAATGATTAAAATGAATTTTTCTTCCCACTTTTGTAAACTGACAAATTAAATTTAATAAAAAAGTTTTTCCTGTCCCAACTTTGCCATGTATGTATGCACCACTCTTTTTTTCTTTTTTAAAAATTAATGAATTTTTTTGTGAATTTACCCATGTCGAATATACATCTTTTAAAAGTTTTATCTGATTTTTATCTTTAATTATAAAATTATTAGTTACAAAACTTTCATATTGATCAATAATATCAAAGTTCATTTTTTTTGACCTAAAAATTTCATTAAACTTTCTAATGTTTGTTTTTCAAAATTATTAAGTTTTTTAGTTTTTTTCTTTTGAATTAATCGTTTGTATTCTTTTAAAAGAAAATTGATACTATCTGATACTTTTTCATTCATGGTAGATTTTTATATAAAGGCAGCAAAGTTGAAAATAAAATTATAAATGCGCTAATGCATACTATTGTAAATATTCCAAATCCCCAATCAATTAAATATCCAAAAATTAAAGGTGATAAGGCGCTTGCTAAAACACCGCCAGCATGAAGTAGTGCTTTCACTGAACCTAGGCTTTCTACACCATATATTTCTGCCCATAGAGCTCCAATAAATGGGATTGTTATTCCAAAATTAAGACCATAAAAAATCATATAAATAATAAAAAATAAATAATTATCAAAAAATAATAAAATTATAACGCAAACTAAAAGAGGTAAAAGAGCTGTTAATACAGTCTTTCTTGTATCAAATTTATCAATTATTGGACCACCTATCAAAAGACCAATTATAGAAAATAATCCAACTAATAAGTATCCGTTACCTAGCATTTCCATGCTCCATCCTTTTTGATTAAATATAAAAATTTGATGAAACATTAATCCTGTTGAAATAAAGGATGGTGTAATTGAAAGAGGGAGATAGGTATAAAATTTAGTGTTTTTTAAAACATCTCTTGTTCGCCATTTTTTATTTAATGGATCACTGACAATTTTTTTTTTAAAATTTATATGTCTTGTAGATTGGTTACTTAAAGTAATAAATAATAAAGGTATAAAAAAAACAATTGTAAAAGAAGCCATTAACCAAACTTGATTTATAGTATAAGTATGCGTCAGATTAATTACTATAATTGGTAAAAACATTACTCCAGACATTCCTCCTAATGTAGCAATAGAAATAGCTTTCCCACGATTTTTTCCAAAATATCTTGCCATTGTTGTTTCGCCAGCATGTGACATAGCACCTTGACCAAAAAATCTTAAAGCAAATATAATTAAGAAAAGAAATAAAATATTTTTAATAAAAAAAAACATTCCTAAACAAGCTAGAAATATTCCAGCACTCACAATAAATGAGTACAATCTTAAATCTATATGATCAATTAACTTTGCAAAAACTACAAGTAAAAGTGAACTTAATGTTGTGGCTATAGCATATACAAGTCCAAATTGACCATCAGTTAAGCTATATTGATTTCGTATTTCTATATTAAATAATGATATAAAAAAAGTTTGACCATAACTAGCAAAAAAAATAATTAAAAAACCATATAATAATAATTTAGGATCATATAAAAAAAAATTTTTCACCTAAATAATCTCAATTTTTTTAATAAAAATTGATTTAGTCTGAACAATTTTTTTTAAATTAAATTTAGGACATAGATTTTTAAAATGCTGGCGAACTGGTAAATTGACAGTTTTAAAATGCAAATTATCATATCCAAAAAAACTATCCTGCCCTGTAGCTTCATAATATCTTTTATACTTGCTAGATTTTCGATGAATTACCATTAACGTTCTATAATCTGTTTTACTTTTTTTAATAGTGTTACCATTTTTTTTACATCTATCCGTCCTGTATTAACATTTCGTGGGCTTGGATGATAACTTCCGATAAGAATCTTATTATCAGGAAGTAAATATTCTGCTGCATGTTTGAAAACAAAATCTTTTCTTTTTATATCATAATCTTGTTTATAAAAATTTAAACACGCATCAAAGGCGATTTTTCCTAATGTTACAATGGTGTTTGTTTTTGGTAAAAATTGAATCTCTTTTTTAAAAAAATTAAAACAAGTTTTTAATTCATCTGATGTAGGTTTGTCTTCAGGTGGAACACATTTTAGCGCTGTTGTTAAATATAAATTATTAAGTCTCAGTCCATCATTTATATCTATTGAAATTGGTTGATTAGAAAATCCTGCCTTATGAAGACATTTAAATAAAAAATCTGCAGATTTATCTCCTGTAAATACTCTGCCAGTTCTATTTCCACCATGAGCTGCAGGGGCTAAACCAATCATCAAGAGTTTTGCTTGATGATCTCCATAACCAGTAATTGGCTTTCCCCAATAAATTTGATCTAAATATTGTTTTCTTTTTTCTTTAGCAATCTTTTCTCTAAATTTAACTAATCTTTCACACTGTTTGCATTTAATTATTGAATTGTTTAATTTAATTAAAGTCATGAAGATTTAGTTAATCTATATTACAGTATAATTACTATAGATGGTTGTAATTGTATCAATAATTTAGTGTAGAATTTAGTGTAACTTCATTTATAAATAAAAAAACCAATGGGTCTCGTGGTGAAATGGATATCACACGTGTCTTCGGAACATGGATTTGGGGTTCGAATCCCTACGAGACCGCCAAATGATTTTTAAAAAATTATTACTAAATGCAGAACTTATAAATTTATGAAAAAAATTAATAGATGATAATCAAATTTTTATATAATTAGAATATTGTGAAATAATTACTTCTGCAATTTGAACAGCATTTAAAGCCGCACCTTTACGAAGATTATCTGATACAACCCACAAACTTAAACCATTGTCTATTGATTCGTCGTCCCGAATTCTACTAATATACACTTTATCTTCTCCCGCAATTTCGACTGGAGTTATATATCCCTCATCTTTTCTATGATCAATAACTGAGATACCATCAGACTTGGATAGGATCTCATAAGCTTCTTTAGCATCTAAAGGAGAATCAAACTCAATATTTATTGACTCTGAATGACCAATGAAAACTGCAGTTCTTACACATGTTGCTGAAACTTTAATTCCTTCATCTAAGATTTTTTTTGTTTCATCAATCATTTTTTGTTCTTCTTCTGTATTACCATTTTCTAAAAAAGCACCAATATGGGGAATTGCATTAAAAGCTATTTGCTTTGTAAACTTTGCTTTTTTTAATTCTTGATTTGCATAAACATTTTGAGTTTGATTAAAGAGTTCATCCATACCAGTTTTTCCCGCACCCGATACAGCCTGATAAGTTGATACTACAACTCTATTTATAATAGATTTATCATGAAGTGGTTTTAAAGCAACTACCATTTGAATTGTTGAGCAATTTGGATTTGATATAATGTTTGTTCTAGTTTCGTCTTGAAAAAATTCTTCAAGTACACTTGCGTTAACTTCAGGAACTATTAGAGGTATCTTTTTTTGCATTCTAAAATATGATGTGTTGTCTATAACTATACAACCAGTCTTAGCAGCTTTAGGCGCAAATTCTGCTGACACTTTACCACCAGGAGAAAACAAACCTAAGTGAGCTTTAGAAAAATCAAATTCTGCAAGATCTTCAACTATAATTTCTTTTTCTTTAAATTCTATTTTTTTTCCTTTTGATTTTGATGATGCTAGTAAATATAAATTATCAATTGGAAAGTCTCTTTGTGCTAAAATTTGAATTATCTCATTTCCAACTGCCCCAGTAGCACCAGCAACCGCTATATTGTATTTTTGAGTCATTTAATTTCCTGATAAAATTTTAAGTTCATTAATAACAGCATCACCCATTTCTTTTGTAGAAATTATTTTTTGTGCACCTTCTTTAATATCAGCAGTTCTCAGACCTTTTAATAAAACATTTTGAACTGCATTTTCAACTAATTGACTATCTTCTTGCATATCAAAACTGTATTTAAGCATCATTGCAAAACTCATAATCATCGCGAGGGGATTGGCTTTTAATTGTCCTGCAATATCTGGTGCACTTCCATGAACTGGTTCATACATTGCTGCTCTAGTGCCATTTTTTTTTACTGGTCCAAGGGCTGCTGATGGAAGCATACCGAGAGAACCTGTTAACATTGCAGCAGTATCACTTAATAAATCACCAAAGAGATTATCAGTGAGTATTACATCAAACTGTTTTGGATAACGAACAAGTTGCATAGCACAATTATCTGCAAGCATATGCTCTAAGTCTATTGAACTGTATTCTTTGTTATGCAAATCAGTAACCGTGTTTCTCCAAAACAATCCTGTTTCCATTACATTTGATTTTTCTGCTGAAGTAACTTTGTTCCTTCTTAATTTTGCTAAATCGAATGCAACTCTAGACACTCTATTTACTTCTGAAGTTGTATATAATTGTGTATCAACAGCTTCGCTTTCTGTATCACTTATTTTTGATATTCCTCTTGGTTGTCCAAAATATACCCCGCTAGTCAATTCTCTCACAATTAAAATATCCAACCCTTTAACTAAATCTATTTTCAAAGAAGAAGATTCTGCAAGCGCGTCTAAAACAACAGCTGGTCTAAGATTGGCAAATAGATCTAGATCTTTTCTTAATCTTAAAAGAGCGGCTTCAGGTCTTTTTTCTCTCTCAACATTATCCCATTTAGACCCTCCAACAGCACCAAATAATACTGCATCAGATTCCACAGCAACTTGCATTGTTTCATCACTTATAGAGTCTCCTTCTTTATCATATGCAGTTCCCCCCACCAATCTTTCAGAAATATCAAATGACATAGATTTTGTTTTTTCCATCCATTCAATTATTTTTAAAACTTCAGCCATGACTTCATTTCCAATACCATCTCCTGGTAAAATAAGAATTTTTTTATTACTCATAAAATATCAAATGATCCAAGGTTGAGTATTTTGAATTTTTTCTTCATGAATATCTATTTTACTATTTTTTTGAAGAGTTAAAGCGATATCATCTAATCCTTCAATAAGGCATTTTTTTCGAAATTCATCTATTTCAAAATCTATATTTATATTTTCTTGATAAATGATTGTTTGCTTTTCTAAATTTACAGTTATTTCATTTTTTCCCTCAGCTTCTTTCATAAGTAAATCAACTTTTGTTTGATCAAGTTTAATAGGTAAAATTCCATTTTTAAAACAATTGTTATAAAATATATCTGCAAAACTTGGAGCTATAATTGATTTAAAGCCAAAATCCAAAAGTGACCATGGCGCATGCTCTCTACTTGATCCACATCCAAAATTAGCCCCGGTTATTAAAATTTTTGAATTTTTATATGGATCCCAATTTAAAACAAAATTATTTTTTATGTTACCTTGCATATCATATCTTAACTCATGAAATAAATTAATACCTAGACCAGATCTCTTAATGGTTTTAAGAAATTGCTTTGGTATGATCATATCTGTATCAACGTTAATCATTGGTAGCGGTGCCGGAATACTTGCTAATGTTACGAATGGATCCATTTTATAAATCCTCTACAGAAGAAAAAGAACCTTTTATAGCAGAAGCTGCAGCAATTGCAGGACTTACTAAATGGGTTCTGCCTTCTCGTCCTTGTCGTCCTTCAAAATTTCTATTTGAAGTTGAAGCACATCTCTCTTTTGGTTTTAGTTGATCGGGATTCATGGCTAAACACATAGAGCAACCTGGTTCTCTCCAATCAAATCCAGCTTCAATAAAAATTTTATCTAAACCTTCACTCTCTGCCTGTTTTTTAACCAAACCTGAACCGGGAACAATCATGGAATCTACAGAAACTTTTTTACCTTTAACAACTTTAGCGACTTCACGTAAATCCTCTATTCTACCATTTGTGCACGAACCAATAAAAACTTTATCTATTTTTATTTTTTGAATTTCTTGCTGGGGCTCTAAACCCATATATTCTAGCGAACGTTCCATTGCTTTTTTTCTATTAAGATTTGTTTCATCTTTTGGATTTGGAACTTTTCCATTTATAGCTACTACATCTTGAGGACTTGTGCCCCATGTAATCTGAGGTGAAATATCTTCTGCCTTAATAATTACTTCTTTATCATATTTTGCTCCACTATCAGACGGAAGTGATTTCCAATATTCTATAGCTTTGTCCCAATTTTCTCCTGAGGGTGCATATGGTCTTCCTTTTATATATTCAAAAGTTTTGTCATCTGGTGCTATTAATCCTGCCCTAGCTCCAGCTTCTATACTCATATTACAAATAGTCATCCTACCTTCCATTGATAGATTTGAAATAACTTCACCTGCATATTCAATTACATAACCTGTGCCTCCAGCAGTTCCAATCTTTCCAATTATGGTTAAGATAATATCTTTAGCAGTAACACCTAAGTTCAATTTGCCATTAACAAGAATGCGCATATTTTTTGCAGGGTTTTGAATCAATGTTTGTGTTGCAAGTACATGCTCTACTTCACTAGTACCAATACCAAAAGCTAAAGCCCCAAATGCACCATGAGTTGCTGTATGACTATCCCCGCAAACTATTGTCATTCCAGGTTGAGTAATACCCTGCTCTGGCCCAACAATATGAACTATTCCTTGTCTACTATCTAATAATGGAAAAAGCGTTACATTAAAATCATCACAATTTTTTTCAAGTGTTTCAACTTGTATTCTGCTTTCTTTATTTTCAATACCTTTAGTTCTGTCAGAAGTTGGTACATTGTGATCAGCGACAGCAAATGTACTTTCAGGTCTTCTAACCTTGCGATTAGAATTTCTTAATCCTTCAAATGCTTGGGGGCTTGTTACCTCGTGAACAAGGTGGCGATCAATATATAAAAGACATGTTCCATCTTCTTGCTTATCAACAAGATGGTGTGACCAAATTTTATCAAAAAGTGTTTTAGGATTATTTTTTATCATCCGAGTTATCTTCGGCTGCTTGATTGTTTTCTGCTTTTGATTCCTCAGCAGGTTGCGCGTCTTCAACTGGTTGAGCTTCTGCTTTTGATTCCTCAGCAGGTTGCGCGTCTTCAACTGGTTGCGTTTCTTCTATAAAGTCGTATTGATCAGCTTCATCACCTCTGTCTCTATCAGCAATACGAGCTCTTTTACCTGTTCTGTCTCTAAGATAATATAATTTAGCTCTTCGTACGTCACCCTTACGTACAACTTCAATTTTTTCAACAATTGAACTAAATAAAGGAAAGACTCTTTCTACACCTTCTCCATGAGATATTTTGCGAACTGTAAAACTTGAATTTACGGAGTTATTTTTTCTTGCAATACACATTCCTTCAAAAGCTTGTAAACGAGATTTATCTCCTTCAGTAATTTTAACTGTTACTTTTAAAGTATCTCCAGGGCGAAACATAGGAATACGTTTTTTTGCGGTTAATCTTTCTATCTGTTTTTTTTCAAACGTTTCCATTAAGTTATTCATTATTTATCCTGTTCTTTTTTTATATATAAATCGGGTCTTTTAACTTTTGTTTTTTTAATAGACTCTTTATATCTCCATTCTTTAATTTTTTCATGATTACCAGATATAAGTACTTCTGGAACCTCATGTAAAACTTTTTTTGTATCCTCCCAGACTTTTGGTCTTGTATATTGAGGATACTCTAGAAGATTGTTTGAAAAACTCTCTTCTAACAAACTTTCTGGCTGCCCTAATACTCCAGGAATGAGACGAATACAACCTTCAAGTAGTACTTGAGCCGCTATCTCCCCTCCAGCTAACACATAATCACCAATACTTATTTCTTCAAAATTTAAAACATCAATCGCACGTTGATCAACCCCTTCAAAACGTCCACAAAGTATAATTAAATTGTCTAATTTTGAGAAATTTCCTAGTTTTGCTTGATTAGCAAGTTTTCCAGCAGGTGTGAGATAAATTCTTTCAGTATTCTTTTGGGGATCAATTTTAATAGATAAAACTGCTTTTTCTACAACATCTGGTCGCAATATCATACCTGGACCTCCTCCAAAAGGTTCATCATCAATACTGTTTCTTTGATCAACTCCAAAGTTACGAAGATCAATAGTTTCTAAATTAAACTTTTGTTCTTTTAAAGCTTTACCAATTAATGAATATGATAAATTTCCAGGAAACATTTCAGGATAAGCAGTTAATATTATTGCATTAAACATTAATCTAAAATTCCTTTCATTGGATTTATAGTTATTGTTTTTTTTTCTAGGTCAACTGAAACTATATTCTCATAATTTAAAGGAATATAAATGTTTTTATTTTTATAATTAGTCTCTATTAAATCTCCTGCGCCAAAATTCTCAATTGATATAACATTACCAATATTTTCACCTAAAAGTGATTTAATTTTACAATTTAAGAGATCATGTAAAGAATAATTATTTAAGATTTTTTCAGAGAAATTATTTTCATATGAATAAATTTTTTTATTTATCAATAACTCTACATCGTTACGATTGTTAAATCCACTTGGATGCACCAAAAGTCTATTATTCCTAATTAACATTTTATCAAACTTCCATTGAGTTGACTTATCAAAATTAAAATATTCATTGAGAGATTTAAAAACTTGAATAGTTTTTGTTAGACAATTAATTCTGATTTCACCTTTTAATCCTACAGGTGCTCCAAAAGTTCCAACATGCACTATTTTAAATTTATCT
>CACEPG010000018.1 GCA_902561355.1 uncultured Alphaproteobacteria bacterium | reverse complement strand
AAATAATATTAAATTATTCATAGGTTGATAACAATTTCTACTTCTTTAGATAGTGAGTTAGCTATAAAACAATATCTGTGAGATCTATCTTGCATCTTGGACATTTCATCTTTACTAATTTTAAAATCATTTGAAAATAAAACCTTAGGATTTAACTCAATTTTTACAACAAACATTTTTCCATCTGAATTTTTACCCAAATGAGCAATTGCTTTATCTTTATAATTTTTTACTGGCCATTTAAATTTGGCAGCTAAAGCTAAAAAAGTCATCATATGACAACTGCTTAAAGAAGCTGCAAGTGATTGTTCGGGATTCATGTTATCTACACTACCTCCATAGGAAGAAGCAGAATCTGCATGAATATTAATTTTATCATTAATTTTTATATTGTGGTAAGTTGAATATTTACCTGGAGAAAAAATATCGTTGTTAAGTTCCCACACTAAATTTATTGATAATGAATCCATATTAAATCTTGTCTACAAATAAATTAATATAACAATTCAAATAAAAGGCAAATATTGATTTTGTTATTACAAAAAAAACTAAAATAGACTATTTATTATGTAATGAATAATCATAAAAAAATATGTATTTAATATTTAAAACAGTAATAAGTGCAATAATCATAGTAATTGTTTCAGAAATAGCTAAAAAATCATCATTTTTAGCAGCAATAATAATTTCAATTCCTTTAACATCATTACTAGCTTTTATTTGGTTATACTGGGATACGAAAGACATACAGAAAGTTGTAGATTTATCCTATGGTACAATTGTAATGACGATTCCCTCTTTCTTTTTTTTTATAATATTTCCGATAATGATAAAATTAAAACAAAATTTTATTTTTTCATTAATAATTTCAATAATTTCTACTATTATAATTTATTTAATATTTATATATATTTTAAAAAAATTAAATCTTAATTTTTTAACATAATTAATTAATGTTTATAAATTTTTTAAAGATTTTACTATTAGTAATATTTCTAATTCCATTAAAATCTTTTGCAAAAGAAAGTACAATTACAATAGCTAGTACTACTTCTACTTACGATACAGGCTTGTTAGAATTAATAAACAGTGAATTTACAAAAAAATTTAATATTAAAGTTAAAGTTTTATCACAAGGTACTGGTCAAGCTATAAGAACAGCAATTGATGGTAATGCAGAGATACTTTTAGTGCATCATAAAGAATCTGAATTAGAATTTATGAGTCAAGGATTTGGTATTGCAAGATATGAAATAATGTACAATGATTATGTTTTAATAGGTCCTGAAAATGATAGTGGAAATTGCTCATCTGTTGAAAAAAAACTTTTATATATTTATAAAAAAAAATTAATTTTTATTTCAAGAGGAGATGACAGCGGTACTCATAAAAAGGAAAAAGAACTCTGGGATTTGATAAATTTAAAACCTAAAGATTTTTCAAATTGGTATTTAAGTATAGGACAAGGTATGGGCAATACTTTACTTATCGCAAATGAAAAAAAAGCTTACACATTAAGTGATAGAAGTACTTGGATAGCTTTTAATCGACGTAATAATTTAGTTATAGTTTGTGAAAACTTTCCTCCAATGTATAATCAATATGGAATAATTTTGGTTAATCCTAAATTAAACAACAAATTAAATATACAAGATGGTAAAAAATATATTGATTGGATTTTAAGCAATGATGTTAAAAAAATAATTAATTCATTTAAAAAAAAAGGAAAGCAACTTTTTTTTTATAATTATAAATAAAAAATTGACTAATAGGTTATTTCTTTATTCACTCTCTTCAATGAAGAATCAACTCCATGGTGAAAATGCTTCTTCATATCAGGAGAATATTTCATAGAAATGGGTTTTTTTCCAACGGCAATAGACATTTCTCTAACATGATGTGCTTCAGCTCCACAACATATACCAATAAAATTGATATTTTGATCTAAACAATTCTTTGCAAATTCAGCCATTTCATATCTATTGCAATATAGATTGTCTAAAGCTACTGGAAAAGCATTTCCTCCAGGTATGCAATCACAGTTATGATCAGTAATGTTCAAAAAACCTGGTTCCTCCTCAGTTGTTCTATAGGGAACTGGAAGACCAGCAACATGACACGATACTTTTTCTCTAATTTTTTTAAGAAGTTTCATTGTCATTTTAGGACCACGATAACAATTTAACCCAACAACATCCGCCCCTAAATCTTCTATAATTTTACAGGCTTCTTCAGCTGTATATCCATCTCTAGTTAAATCTCCTCTTGGAATAGCAAAATTGGATACTGCAATTAAATTCTCTTGTTTAATAGCATTTAAAGCAATTTTCATCTCATCAACCCAATTTATAGTTTCAGCTACAATAAAATCAACTCCAGCTTCTTTTGCCCATCTGACCTGCTCTTCATACATACTCTGACATTGTTTTAATGTACTTTTGTCATTAGGATCATATATATTTGTATTGGCTACATCACCGCAAACCATTAAATTTAATTCTGCAAATTCCTTTGCTGCATTTTTAGCAATTTCAAGTGCATTTTTTTGCAAAGGTTTTAATAAATGTTCTTTACCAATAATTCTGAGTTTTTCTCTATGTCCATAATACGTAAATGCTTGCACAACATCTGATCCAGCTCTAATAAATTCTCTATGAAGTTGAGATACAACTTCAGGATTTTCTAAAACTACTTCTGGGACAAAAGCACCTGCAGATAAATATCCCCTCCTCTCCATAGCAAACAAATAGCCTTCAGCACAAATAACAGGTCCTTTATCTAAACGTTCTAATAGAGTCATAAAAAAAATTAATGTTTTAGTTTAGTCATAAAAGTATAAAAAAGCATAATTGAAATTATTTGAAAAAAAGAAAAGTTGTTAATAAATTAACTAGTTCTACCAAAAAAAGTTATACGAGCATTTTCAGATAAAGAAACATTATCTTCTTCATTATAATTAAGAGTAATTAATATTCTTGGTGATTCACTTTCGACAGGAGTAACCCTATGTAAATAATTTCGTCCATAAAATAAAACTAAAGTTCCTTCGTTTACATCTAATGTTTTGGGTTTCGCATTGCCTTCAATTATATCTGAAATAATTTTTTTATTAATATATTTGGAATTTGAATCTCTTCCCTCTGTAATGTACTGAAACTCACCACCTACTTCAGATGATTGAATCATTAATGTAATAGCAAAAGAAGCATTATCAAAATGCCATCCTAGTTGCTGACCTTTTTGGTAATAATTTAAATTTATTGAAGATAGATTATCTACATATGGGAATAGATTATTTAAATTTAAAACCTTTTTTATAAAATTTTTAAAATTAGTTGAATTATATAGAAAATTTAAATCAGATTTTTTATCTATTAAATCATGTGGGACACAGCCTTTATTACTGGTCATTAATTTATTTAAAGGATCTTTGTCATTTAAATTTTCAATTTTTTTATTTAATAAAATAGTATGTTTTTGTTGGCAATAAAAAGCATATTTTTCTAATTTTTTTGCTTCAGTTAAAATTATATCAAAACTATTTTTAGAGAGAAAATTCTCTAAAATTAATAAAGAATTTTTTTTTATAGATAAATGGCATTCATTTACATAATCTCTATCGTTAATAGGATGTTGTTTTAAATTAACTATTGAATTTATATCTCTCATAATTATTTAGTATATTTTTTAAATTTAGGTAATTTATCAGATAATTGATAATAATCCCTTTTGTTATGAGTAAAAATATGCGAAATAGTTTTTAATCCAGTAGGATTGTTTAACAAACCTGCAGATAAAGAAATAGCCTTGCTACCTAATCTTTTAAAAAAGATACTAGAACCACAATTTTTACAAAAACCTCTTAAAGCTTTTTTTGATGATTTAAACCATTTAAGAGTTTTTTTTGATTTAAAAATGATATTTTCTTCTAAAATAGATGTGTAAGAAGCAAAATTACCATGAGTTTTAGTACATTGAATACAATGACAATTAATAACAGGTCTAAATTCTCCAATAATTTTAAGATTAACACCTTTGCATAAACATGAAGCATTTAAAGATTTTTGTTTTTTTTTAATCATATTTAAGCTTAAAATTTATTAATAATACTATTTAATCTACATTAGGTAAATATTATATTATCAAAATAAATAATGAAAAAATTAAAGTATTGTGATTAAATATAAAATTACTTTAATAGTAAAATAATTTTTAATATGTACAATCAATGGAATTTTGAAAATTCATACCTCAATCTACCTAAAATTTTTTATTCACAAACAAATCCAGATAAATTTCCAAACTTAAAAGTTATATTAAAGAATGAAAATTTAATTCAAAAATTAAATTTAAACAATAATTTTTTTGATAAATTAATAATTAATTCAATCAAAAATGATCAAAATAATTTTTTTTCACAGGCATATGCGGGTCATCAATTTGGGCAATTTACTATATTAGGTGATGGAAGAGCGACTTTACTAGGCGAACACTTAAACTCTAAAAAAGAAAGATATGATATACAATTAAAAGGTTCAGGAAAGACACCTTATTCAAGAAATGGAGATGGAAAAGGTACACTTAAATCAATGGTAAGAGAATACATAATAAGTGAAGCAATGAATAACTTTAATATTAGTACTACAAGGTCTTTAGCACTATTAAAAACTGGAGAAAAAATATTAAGAAATTCATTTGAAGAAGGAGGAATTTTAGTAAGAGTAGCGAAAAGTCACATACGTGTAGGTACTTTACAATTTGCAATGATAAGTAATAAGAAAGACAATGTTGAAAAATTATTAGAGTATTCAATTCAAAGACTTTATCCTGAATTGATAAATGAAAAAGAAAAGTATTTAAAATTTTTTGAAAAAGTAACTGAAAATCAAATAAATTTAATATTAGAATGGCAAAGAGTAGGTTTTATTCATGGAGTTATGAATACTGACAATATGTTATTATCAGGTGAGACTTTAGATTATGGCCCTTGCGCTTATTTAGATGAATATAATCCAAATAAGGTTTTTAGTTCTATTGATAGAAATGGAAGATATTCATTTTCTAATCAACCTAGAATCGCAATGTGGAATTTAGCAAGATTAGCGGAAACTTTTTTACATTTAATTGATAAAGATCAAAAAATTGCAATTAAAAAAATAGAACATATTCTTAATAAACACGAAAATAAATATAAAAATTTATGGCTATCAATGATGAAAGATAAAATAGATATAAATCAAAATCATGAAAAAGATATTGAACTAATAAAAGAATTATTAGATTTAATGCATGTGTATAAATTAGATTATACAAATACCTTTATAGATATACAAAAAAATAATTTAGATAAATATAGCAGTATGAAAAATTGGCATTCAAAACTTCAAGATAGGAAAAAAATTAATAAAAAATCAAACATTAAAAAAAATATCAATCCATCAATTATTCCTAGAAATCATATAATTGAAAGTTTGTTAAATGATTTAGACATAGAAAATTTAAAAAATATTAAAACTTTTATAAAATATTTAGAAAAACCTTATTCTGATAATATTCCAGAAAAATATACTAAAGCACCAGAAGTTGAAGAAAGAGTGCATCAAACTTTTTGTGGAACATAATTTAATTTAATTTTTCAACAAATATATCTACAATTGATAATAAAATAATATGATGAGACATCTCTACAAAATTATAATTTTGAGAATTAATATGGATATTAACATCTCCAAGTTTTGATAGAGGATTGCTTGAATCGAAACCACTTAAAGTTATAAGTTCAATATTTTTATTTTTGCAATGATTTGCTGCATTGACAATATTTTTAGAAGTACCACTACTGCTTATTAAGATTAAAATATCATTTTTTTGTAAATAAGCTTTAATTGCCTCACAAATCCAATTATCATGACCATAGTCATTAGCGAAAGTTGTTATTAAATTAGCATTATTAAATGTTTCAGATTGTATATTTGCAACTTTAGCAAAATCTACACTAACATGACTTGCTATAGAAGAACTTCCGCCATTACCAACTATAAATACTTTACCATTATTTCTTTTACAATTATCAATCAATGCAACTGATTGATCTATTAATGAGGTATCAAAATTATTTAATAATTCATAAATTGAATTATTGTAGTTTTTAAAATATTTATCAAATTTCATATTTATTTAAATTATAAATTTATAATTTTTATTTATAAATAAACTATATTTTTTTTTAAATTAATCATTTTTTTATTTAATTTATGAATTTCATTTTCAGCAATTTTAATGCTTACTTGCTCAAAATTAAAAAAAGAACCTTCTATTAATTGAGAAATTTTACAAAAATCTGCCATTATTATTGATGCAATTTTAGGATAACCACCAATTGTTGGATGTTCAGCAGTTAAAATAATAGGATTGCCATCACTTGGTACCTGTATTGAACCTCTTATAATTCCTTCAGAAGTAAATTTAGATGAAAACATTGGCTTAATAGCATTATTCAGTAATCTAATTCCAACTCGATTTAAATTTTTAGATACTTTAAATCTTTTTTGAAAAAAATTTTGAATATCTTTAATTTTAAAGTAATTCATTTGTGGACCATTAATAACTCTTATATTTTTATTATAGTATTTATTTAAGTTTATAATTATTTTTCTATGTTTAAAATTGGATGCTGTATTTATAGAAAAAAGATCTTCATCATAGATTTTATTTCCATTATTTAAACCCAAAGAAGAACTAATAATAGAACTTGTTAGAATCTTGTCATTGATATTTTTAATCTTACCTTTAAAAACTAAATATGCATAATTACTATTAATAGTATCATTAATTTCTATAATATCATCTTTATTTACTTCATAACTTTGATTACTTTCACCTTCTATAATTCCATTTTTTGTTTGAATATTAAAATTAATATTACCCGATATTAAAAAAATAAATTTACCTTTTACAATTTGAATTACAGGACCAAATTTACAAATTTCAAAACAAATGCTATCTTCGTCATTATTCAAAGTAATATTTCCAATTTTTGATAAAAAATTATCCATAGGTCCACTTGTAGTAATACCTTGATGTTGAAGTTTTTTTATTTGCGATCCTTGGAAAGATGTAATTAATCCTCCTCTAATAAATCTTATTTTTGATTCAATAGTCATTTTTATAAAATAATTTTTTATTAACTTTTTTAAAATTCACAACGTCTCCTGGCTTAATTAAGGAAATATTTTTTTTATTATTAAATAATTTATAATTTGTTTTTCCTATAATATTCCATCCACCAGGACTTTTATTTGGATAAATTACTGATAAATTATCAACTATTCCTAAAGAGCCTTTTGGAACATTAAGCCTTGGATTTTCTAACCTAGGTATTTTTATTTTAGTATTCAAAAGTCCTAAAAAAGGCAATCCGGGCATAAAACCAATCATAAAAACATAAAAATTATGTGATGAATGGAAATTTATAAATTCTTCAAAAGTCAAAGAAAATGCTTTTTCTATTTTTTTATAGTCAAGTGCATATTCTTCATCATAACATATATTAATAATATGTTTAGTAATTTTAGATTCATTAATTTTATCAATTAATTTTAATTTATTAATTAGTTTTAAAACTCTAGATTTATTTTCAGGATCAAATTGAATTAAAATTTTATTAAAAGAAGGAACAACATTATTAATAAAATAAAAATTTTTTTTAATAATGTATTTAAAATGTGAAATAACTTTTTTATTAGTAATTATATTAATATCATTACCATAATCTATCAAATAAGATTGTTCACTTGTTTGTTTATAAGTGATAAACATATAAATACATTATAACTAATTTTTAAAATGGAATTAAATATAAATTGTGATTTAGGTGAAAAATCTGAGATATTTGAAGCTAAAAATGATTATGAACTTTTAAAAATAATAAATACAGCTAACATAGCATGTGGCTATCATGCAGGTAGTAAGGAAATTATTAAAGAAACTGTAATTAATTCAAAAAAATTTGATGTGAGTATTGGTGCGCATCCAGGTTTTAAAGATAGAAAAAACTTTGGAAGAAAAAGATATTCTTTAACGTCTAAAGAATTAAATAAGTTAATAACTGAACAATTAGAAATAATTCTAAAAATATCTGAGGATCAGAATTATAAAATTACTCATGTTAAGCCCCATGGAGCATTAAATAATATGGCGTGTGAAGATATGAATTTATCAATGCAAATTGCAAAAACAATATATTCTTTTGATAAAAATCTAATTTATATGGTTTTACCTTGTACTGAAATGATTAAAGGAGCACAAAAAATTAATTTAAAATATGCCTGTGAAATATTTGCTGATAGAAATTATAATGAATTTGGACTTTTAATTGATAGATCAGAAAAAAATTCAATAATTAATGATCCTAAATTAGCTGCAACGAACTTAATACAAATGCTTGAGAATAAAGGTATAAAAACTATAGGAGGAAACTTTTTAAAAACAGATATTGATACTATATGTATTCATGGAGATGGAATAAATGCATTAAATATTGTGAAATTCATTAAAAATAAATTATTAAAACAAGGTATAAAATTTAAAAAATTAAATCTACTAAATAAATTTAAATAAGCTATAAATTTCAAATAATAAAAGAATAAATTTAAGCTATAGTATCCACTTTAGCTGCTAAAATAAAATCATTGATAGTTAAGCCTTTTATTGCGTGTGTATGTATCATAACAAGACAATATCCAAAACCAATACTTAAATCAGGATGATGAGCTTCTTTATCAGCTATTTCTCCAATTTTGTTAGCAAAAATTAAGGCTTTGTTAAAATTACTAAATTTATATTTCTTAAAAATCATTTGTTTTTCATCATTTACAGACCAATTATTTAATTCTGATAAATGAATAGTTATTTGGTTTTCATGAAGTTTAGGGGTATTGCCTGAACAAGGTTGACATTTTTTATTTTGTAAATTGGAATTCATTTAAATTTAGCTCCTGTTTGATTTAGTTCCATTTTATATAAAGAGCTTGTAGCTGTAACATATAAAATATTACCTTCTTTGCCGCCAAATTCTAAATTAGATACTAATTCTGGAACCAATATTTGACCTATTAATTCATTTTTTGGATTAAAACATTTTATAGCTTTGCCAGCACTAGTCCAAATATTACCATCTTTATCACATCTAAAACCATCAGAAAAAAAAGGTTTAAAATCATAAACAAGTTTTTGATTTTTGATTTCATTATCTAAAACATCAAATACATATAAACATTTTACTTTTTCACCAGTATCTGCAATATAAAGTTTTTTTTCATCATTAGAAAAAGCAATACCATTTGGTCTATCAAGATTTTTTGTCATAACGTCCAATTTTTGTGTATGTGGATTAAATCTAAATACATAACATCCATCATATTCTTGCTCACCAGGATAGCCTTCATAATCTGATAAAATTCCATAAGGTGGGTCTGTAAACCATATCGTATCATCAGATTTAACGCATATATCATTAGGAGAATTAAATTTTTTACCTTCAAATGAATCAACAACAATAGATACATTTAAATTATCATCAGCTTTATAAATACAACGACCTCCATGTGAGCAAGAAATTAGATTTTCATGATTGTCAATTGTATTTCCGTTACAAAAATTAGAAGGATTTCTGAATTCTGAAACTTGACCATTAATTAATTTCATCATTCTATTATTTGGGTTATCACTCCATACTAGCATGTCATTATGTGGAATATAACATGGACCTTCAGCCCATAGAGTGCCATCATAGATTTGCGTAAAATCAGTAGTTTTAAGATAACTGTTAAATAAATCTGTATTTTCAACATGTTCCATTACAGAGTTTTTATGTTTATAAACTGTAGGGCTAAAATCTTTTTTTTTATTCATTTTAGATTTTGACTTCTATGCCCTTTTTTTTAATTTCATTATCAACTAACTTATCAGGAAAACCGCTAGCTCTCAAATCTTCTTTGCAAAATTCTTCTAATCTTCTTACTATACTTGTACTTAGAGCTCTATCGCCATATTTAATTTTACCCTCTTCAAATATAGCCTTCATAATATTACTAATATCAGCTGGTATAGAAAATTTATCTGTTAATTTATCAAATAAACCAACATCTTTACATACTAAATCCATAGTAAAACCTACATCATATGAGCCATTAAGAATAAGTTGAGTTTCTGTTTCATTAACAAAACTATTACCTGAGCTTATTTTAATAGCTTTAAAAACTGTCCTAAGATCAATTCCATATTTTTTTGAAACCATTAATGCCTCACCTATAGCTAATAAGTTAATAGATGCTAAATAATTAGTAACAACTTTTAAAGTTGTTGCATTTCCAATTTCACCACAAAATAATATTTGATGACCAATAGATGAAAGTAATTTAAAAGATCTGTTAAAACTTTTTCTAGTTCCTGAAACTAAAATTGATATATTTCCAGTTTCTGCTCTATGTTGACCACCAGTAATTGGTGCTTCTAAAGTATCTGTACCCATTTTTAAACATAATTTTGATAATTTTTTTATTTCCTCTTCATCAGTGGTGCTCATTTCTATCCATAAATGATTATTATTCAAAAAAGGTAAGGCATTAAGTATTACCTCATTTACTGAGCGAGGTGATGGTAAACATGTTATAAATATTGAAGTTTGTGAAATTAAATTACTTACAGAATCAGACCATACTGCCCCATTATTTATTAAACTGGTAGCTTGAGTTTTATCTAAATCATGAATAAATAATTTATAACCATCTTTTAATAAATTATTAGCAATTTTAGATCCTACGTTTCCAATACCAATAAATCCAATATTTTTATCAATCAAATTTCAACCTCCATACCATCAATACCTGGAAAAACATTTTTTGGACATTTAGAAAGAAGTTCTTTTTCATCTAGCAAAGCTGTCATATGAGTGAATATAGTTGTTTTAGGTTTAATATAATTTATATAATCTATAACTTGATCAAATCCAGCATGTGATGGATGCGGATCTTTTCTTAAAAGTCCTACAATCCATAAATCTAAATTTTTTAATTTATCTAAATCATTTTTATAAAAATATTTAACATCTGTTGAATAAGCAAATTTTCCAATTTTAAATGTTTGAACATTTATAGAACCATGATTATGTTCAAAAGTTTCAACTTTAATATTATTAATATTGAAATTAGAAATTAAATCAATTGACTTCATAAATGGTAAATAATCTTTATCACCTTGAAAAATAAATTTATAATTATTTGAAATTTTTTCCCTTATTCTTTTAGGAAAATAAGCAGGTATTATTTTTTTGTTTATTAATGAAATTGCTCTCATGTCTGGAAGACCAGCTACATGATCAGAATGTTCATGAGTAAATAATACTGCATCAATATTCGTACATTTAGCTTTATATAATTGATCTCTTAGATCAGGACTAGTATCAATTAATATATTTGTATTACCTTCAGAAATTAATACCGATGAACGTGTACGAAAATTGTTAGGATTATTTATATCAATATTTCCATTTTTCATCCACGCTAAAGGTGAACCAAAAGACCCTCCACATCCAAGTATTCTTATTTTCATTCAAAATGATTATATCTTTTTGCTTTAGAAAACAAATTGTAAAAATTATTATCTGTAATTTTTATAAAATCATTTAATGAAATAGAATAAAAATTAGATAAAAATTCAGCTATATATTTAACATTTGAGGGTTCATTAAGTTTACCTCGGTTTGGAACTGGTGATAGAAAAGGACTATCTGTTTCTATCAATAATCGATTTAATGAAACTGATTTTAATGTATTTCTCAATTCATTAGCATTTTTAAAAGTTATTATGCCTGAAATTGAAATATAAAAATTATTATCTAGACAGAAATTAAGTAATTTTTTTGAACCGGTAAAACAATGAAATACAACTGGAAGATTTGTTTTATTTAAATATTTTTGCAAAACTTCCATAATTTCTACTTCAGAATTTCTTTGATGAATAATTAAAGGCAAGGATGTTTCTATAGATGCCTGAATATGAGTTTCAAAAATTTCATATTGTTTATTTGAAAAATCCTTTGAATAATAAAAATCTAAACCAGTTTCACCTATTCCAATAACTTTTGGATTTTCTATTTCAGTTAATATATGATTTAACTCAAATACTGTATTTTGTTTCACTTCTTGTGGGTGCAAACCATAAGAAATATAAATATTATTATAAGGCTTAATTAAATCAAGATGATCATAAAATTCACTCGGTTTTGTATTAATCGTTAAAATAGCAGTTAAATTATTATTTTTTGCATTTTTAATAACATTGTCAAAATTATCTCTAATAGATTTGAAATTTAAATGGCAATGTGAATCTATCACTAATCAATTCTAGGAAAAATAGGTTTTGGATCGTTAATCTTATAATCATTTGTAGATATGGTAATATGATCAAAATTTCTTTCTGTTTTGTTAACATTAAGTATATCTAAAATTTTATTTGCACTATCAGGCATTATTGGAATTAACATTATAGAAGAATTTTTGATTATATTAAGAGTTAAGAATAATACATCATTCATTCTATCTTTATTTGTTTTTTTTAAATTCCAAGGTGCCTCTGTATCAATATAAACATTGGTTTCAGATAATAATTCAAAAACACATTTAATTGATTTGTCTATTTTTTCCTCATTCATAAATCTATTATATTCGTCAAACTTTAATTTCATAAATTCTATTAAATTTTTATCTGTTTTAGTAAAATTTGAATTATTTTTAATATATGAATTGCAATTTTTGACACAAAAAGTTGTAATTCTTTGAACTAAATTTCCATAATTGTTAGATAAGTCAGCATTTAATCTATTAGCAATAGCACCTTTTGAAAAGTCCCCATCATTACCAAATGGAACTTCTCTAAATAAAAAAAATCTAATTTGATCTAATCCATATTTATTGATAATTTCATATGGATCAATAATATTTCCAACTGATTTAGAAATTTTTTGACCTTCATTCGTCCACCATCCATGAGCAAATATTCTTTTTGGTGGATTAATATCCGCAGCCATTAAAAAAGCAGGCCAATAAATAGCATGAAAACGTAAAATATCTTTCCCTATCATATGAAAACCTGGCCAAAATTTTTTAAATTTTTTATTATTTACATCAGGATAGCCTATTGAAGTAAGATAATTACATAAGGCATCAATCCAAACGTACATGACATGATTGTCGTTATTAGGCACTTTTATTCCCCATTTAAATGTAGTTCTAGATATTGATAAATCTTTTAAACCGCCTTTAATAAAGCTTATTACTTCATTATATCTTGATTTAGGCGCTATAGCATTAGGGTTTTCTTCATAGTATTCTAAAAGTTTATTTTGCCATAAAGATAATTTAAAAAAATAACTTTCTTCTTTAATCCATTCAACAGTGTCTCCAGATTGAGTTAAAAATGAATCTCCTTTTTTTATAAGTTCAGATTCTAAATAAAAAGCTTCATCTCTTACAGAATACCAGCCTTCATAATTAGATAAATAAATTTGATCATTTTCTTCTAATTTAGACCATAATGCTTGAGCTGCTTTTTTATGACGATTTTCAGTTGTACGTATAAAATCATTAATTTCACAACCTAAAAATGGAATTAAATCTCTAAAATCTTGAGAAATTTTATCAACATAATCTTGGGTATTTGTATTAGATTCCTTAGCAGCATTTTCAACTTTTTGTCCATGTTCATCAGTTCCAGTTAAAAAATATACATCAAAATTTTTTAATTTATAATATCTAGCTAATATGTCACAAGCAATTGTGCTGTACGCATGGCCCAAGTGACCTTTATAATTTACGTAATAAATTGGTGTAGTAATATAAAATGACATTAATTTACTCTGCTACAGAAAAAAAATTAATTAAAAAATTTCTTTTATCTAGATTATAAGTGAATAAATCATTTTCATTATTAATCAAGTATTCTAATTTTTTCATAATAGTTTTTTGTGAGATATGATCAGATGAGATTAGTAAATTTTTAATTTTTTCAGATATATATAGATCAAATACATTTACACCGATTTTAATTTTACTTAAATTCAATAAAATAAACTTTAAAATAGAAATAAATATTTTTAATTTGTCATTATCAAACTCAGCTAGTTTAGAAGCTAAAATAATATTATTGTAAGATAATGGCTTTTTTAAAATTAATGAACTTGAAAATTCATCAAAAAGATCAAAAATTTCTTCATCATTAAACTTAATGGCTACTCCTGGCGAACCATTAGATAAATCATATAAAAAATTAATATGCTCATTATCAATATCAAAAAATTTATTTTGTAAAATAATTTTAAAGTTATCTATATTATGATTTTTACATTTTATTTTTAAACACCTAGATCTAATAGTTGGTAATAAGGATGATAATTGATGAGAAATCAAAAAAATAAAAGTATTATTTTTTGGTTCTTCTAGAATTTTTAAAATACTATTTGAAGAATTATTATTAAGATCATCTGCGCTATCGATAATAATAACCTTTAATAAATTGTTAATTAAAGATGATTCATTTGAAAAATTTTTTAAATTTCTAATTTGATCAATATTAATATAGGATTTTAATTTTTTAGTTTTTTCATCAAATTCCTTGGATATATATTTAACATTAGGATGAGTGTTATTTAATAATAAATTAAAATGATGATTTAATTTATTTGAATCTATAGATAATTTAAAAAATTCTCTAATTATATTAAATAAAAAAGTATTTTTGCCAATACCTTTTTGTCCTGAAATAATAATAGAATTATTTAAATTATTACTTTTAAATGCATTCAATAAATATTGATGCTCTTTTTCAAAACCTAAAGCCTCATTCATAAACTTAAGTTTAAATGTTTTAATATCTTTTTATGAATTATTTCTTTAGAAAGAGAAGCATTAATTTTTATAAATCTGTTAGTTTTAGTAATTTTTGAATAACCAACATTAACTTTTTTGTGAAACTCTACATCTAATTTATCATATTTATTTTTATTCTTTCTTTTTTTTAATCTTTCCATAATTTTTTTAGTACTTAATTCGAATAAAAAAGTTTTACTGGGAAGAAAATTATTAAGTAGAATCTTATGTAACATTTGAGTTTTTTTTATACCAAATTTATTAACAAATCCTTGATAAACAAAAGTAGAATCTGCAAATCTATCAGAAATAACTATTTTACCCTTATTCATATTTGGTAAAATTATTTTATTTATATGATCAGATCTAGCTGTCATAAGAATTAACACTTCTTCAAGAATATTAATAGATGATTTTTTATTTAAAATTAATTTTCTTAAATCCTCTGCTAATTTTGTTCCTCCTGGTTCTCTAGTAATTACATAAGGTAATTTATTTTTAATAAAATAATTTTTTAGTAAATTGATTTGTGAAGATTTACCACTGGCTTCTGGTCCCTCAAATGAAATAAAAATTCCATTATGATGGTTCATTTAAACTTGTTCCAAAAATTAAATATTCAATTACAGAAAAAATTTTATAAAAAGGATTTATTTTACCTACATTTTCTTCTGCTAATAATGGAACATTTAATGAAGGTTTGCCATCTATATTAATAATTAAATTACCATATTCTTCTCCTTTTTTTATTGGAGCTTCTAAAGGTTTAAAATATTCAATTTTAGATGACATTAATTGTATTTGATCAAATGAAAGTGTTGATATGACTTTTTGACTACTTACTAATTTTATTCTAGGTTTATTACCAAGCCAAACATCAACTTCTGTAATAAATTGATTTTTTTCTAAAAGGATTTTTTGAGTAGTTTGAGTAAATGCCCAATTAGTTAAGTTTGAAGCTTCATTCATTCTAGAGCGTGAGCTGTTTGTTCCATTTATAACTGTAGTAATTCGTCTGTCACCTCTTAAAGCTGTTGCTGCTATTCCCCAACCAGATGCTCTAGTGTAACCTGTTTTTAAACCATCAACTCCATCAAGAGTACCTAATAATTTGTTTCTATTCGGTTGTTTGATTTCATTGTAAGTAAAATCCTTTTCTGCAAAATATATGTATAGATCTGGAAAATTTTTAATTAAAGCGTTAGATAATACAGCTATATCATAAACTGTAGAATAATGATTTTCTTCAGGCCAGCCTGATGAATTAATAAAATTAGTGTCATAAAGTTTTAATTTTTTAGCATATACATTCATCAATTTAGCAAAATCTGATTCAGTACCTGCGAGACATTCTGCTAATGCGATGGATGCGTCATTTCCAGATTGAATAATAATCCCTCTTAATAAATCATCAATTGTTACGTAATCATCTATTTCTAAAAATGTTCTTGATCCACCCATTTTATAAGCTTTAGGCGAAATTCTACATTTTTCTGTAATTGATAAATTTGTATTTTTAATTCTATCAAAAGCAACATAAACAGTCATGATTTTTGTCATAGATGCGGGTGGAACTTTAATCATTGAGTTTTTTTCAAATAATACTTCATTAGTATCGTAATCCATTACTATTGCATGTTCGGCCTTAGTATCTATTGCTAAAACTTTAAAATTAATTGAAAAAAAAATTAAAAAAATAATAAATATATTGATTAAATTCACAAAATTTTTCATAATATTTAAATATGACTAAAGTTAGACTACTCCAGAATTAATTTTGTATTCTTATACCCTTTCATCACAAATGATGAAACCAAATTGTTTGCTAAGATATTATCTAGTGGTCCTAAAATTAACTTATAGCCATTTTCATCAGACTCAGTAGTGTTTTTAATATTTAGTTCTAAATCTTTTAAAATTTTCTTTATTTCTTCGTAATTATTAAAATCATAAACAATCAAGTATATTTGTAAATTTTCTACATCTTGAAAACCTAGTTCTATTGGTTGTTCAATAGTCGTGTTTGATTTAAATTCTTCAGTATTTTCATCTATATTAGAAATTGTAACTATACTGGTTGGAGCTGACTCAACAGTATCATTAAATTGAGGTTCATTCATAGAATTAGTAACATTTTTCCATTGTTTACTACCATCTACATTAATTTCAACTCTAACTTTAGCTATTTTATTTTTATAAAAATCTAAAAGCTGTGCAACTTTTCTAGATACTTGAATTAATGAACCATTATCTTCATGTCTATCATTGACTTTTAAAGTAATAAATAAACCATTTTCCAAATTTGTAATTTTTACAATAGAAGGTAAGGGCAGTGTATTATGTCTTGCTAGTAATTCTGTTACTTTATTATAATCATTATTAGCTGTTTTTTTATTGTGCAGTTCTTTACCATAATATGTTGCCAATCCAATTTCTGAATAGGTATAATTTTCTTCAGGCGTGTATTTAACTCCCTCTACGAAAAAAGGCTCACCAACCAAATAGAAAATATTGTTATTTTTTATAATTTTTTCATTTTTCTGATTTGATTCTTCATTAACGATTTTTTTTTCAACAATTTTTTTTGTTTTCTTTATAACTTCTTGAATTTCTTTTTTTTGTGCAGTTTCACAAGATAAAAGCAAAGACAAAATAAATATATTAATTAATAATTTTATCACTTAAAAGTCCAATTGAAATAGCATAATAAGAAGAGCAATTATAATATAATAGATTTTTATAATTTGGATATACCAAAAACATTCTACCTGTAATTCCATCGGGTGCAACTAAACGCGCTTCTAAATCAGATCTTTGTGGTAAAATTTCATTATTAATAGTTTTAAATCCTAATTTTGACCATTCGGGCAAAGATTTAGCTACTGATCTTCTTTTAACTGCTCCACAACCTTTTGGATTTTTTTGCTTTAATGTCGGATATATGTCTTTTATATTTGAAGGAGGAATTACTTCTCTTCCCCAAGTACTGTCAGTATGCCATGGATTTTTATCAATAGAAGTTAAATAGTTTGCTATACTAGCAAAAGCATCTGGTTTACTATTCCAGATATCTATGCCTTTTCCATCCCAGTCATAAGCACTTTCTAAAAAAGTAGTTGGTATCATTTGTGTCATACCAACAGCGCCACCCCAACTACCAACTAATTTACCTGATGGAACTAATTCATCATCTAAGATTTTTAAAGCTGCAAATAATTGCTTTTTATAAAAATCACTCCTTCTTCTATCAAATGCAAGTGTAGTAACAGCCGTAATTGTATCTATATTACCTTGATTTCTTCCATAATAACTTTCCATTCCTAATATGGACACAATAAATCTAGGCTGTATATTAAAATGATCACCAATTTTTTCTAAAATATTTTCTTCTTCTTTAAGTAAATTTTTTCCAATAACAATTCTAGCTTTATCTACTCTGTAATATAAGTATTCTTTAAGAGTAATAGTAGATTCAGGTTGGCATCTGTCCCTTAAAATAATTTTTTTTTGTGGTTTAACATTATTTAAAGAAATGTTTATTGTTTCTTTGCTGATACCTTTTGCGAATGCTTCGATTTTAATTTCATCTAACCAATTGTTCCATTCATCTTCGCTTGGCATATTAGGTTTGGAGCAATCTTTTGCAAATAAGCTTAAGGAGATAAACATAAAAAAAATTGTTTTTAAAAGCATAGTTAAAAATAACAAAAAAAAGACAAATTCGTAAGTATTAATAAGTTTATATTTTGACATTAATAAGATTAAAAGTATAACAAATCCCACAAAAAGGAGAGATGGCTGAGCGGTTTAAGGCTGCGGATTTGAAATCCGTTGAAGGGGCAACTCTTCCGTGAGTTCGAATCTCACTCTCTCCGCCATTCAAATATTTGGACAAATCATCTAATTTGGTTTAAAATTTTCTTTGAAAGTTCGAATCTGTTAATGGTTAATTGACCCATAAAGTCATAAGATATTTTTTGATCAGGCCTTAGTTTTATCTGACTATATTTATTCATAGTTAATTCTAATAATTTTTTTGGATTATTAGGTTTGTTTTTATGGAAACCAATTACTATACCCTTTCTACTAAATTCAAATTGATCAACATTACATTCAATACACAAAAGTTTGATTTCAATTAAACTGAATAAATTTTGAAGTTGATAAGGTATTTTTCCAAATCTATCTATAAGTTCAATAATTAGATTAGATAATTCTTCTTTATTTTTAACACTTGAAATTCTTTTATAGATGGAAAGTCTCAAATCTAAATCATCAATATAAACATCTGGAATAAAGATTTCTTCAGGTATTTTGATTGTAGGCTGAAATACATTTTTAATCAAATGATCAGTAGATATTTTTTGTTTTTGCAAAATTATTTCTTCTTCCAACATCTGGTGATATAATTCAGTTCCTATCTCTCTAATGAAACCACTTTGTTCCTCGCCTATTATTGATCCACCACCTCTCATATCCAAATCTTGTGACGCAATATTAAAACCAGCACCTAAAGATTCAGCTGAATTAATTATTGATAATCTTTTTTTTCCATTATCTTTAAGTTCATTTTCTTTATATGTAATATAAGCATAACCTCTTTTATATGAACGACCCACTCTACCTTTTAGTTGATATAGGGCTGCTAAAGAAAATAAATTTGATCTATAAACTATAATAGTATTTACATGGGGTAGATCTAAACCATTTTCAATGATATTTGTACTTACCATTAAAGGAACTTCTTGATTATAAAACTTAGAAATTCTATTTTCTAAAATTGATGGCGCTAACTGCCCATGTGTTATTACATATTTAATTTCAGGTAATTTTTCTTTTAAAAAGTTTTCTATAAATGGTATATCTTTCTTTCTAGGTGTTACAAAAAAAACTCCATTTTTTCTACCATATATTTCCCTTTTAATAGCTTCTGTAATCGTAACTTCATCAAATGTGCTAACATAGCTTCTTACGGCTAATCTTTCGAAAGGAGCTGTGAGAATTAAACTTAAATCTCTCACACCAGATAAAGACATTGAAAGAGTTCTTGGGATAGGTGTGGCTGATAATGCTAATACATGTGCATTGGGTGCTATTTCTTTAAATTTTTCTTTTTGTAAAGTTCCTAATTTTTGTTCTTCATCATAAATTATCAATCCTAAATTTTTAAATGATAATTTGTCACTTAATAATGAATGCGTGCCAATTAGAACATCAATTTTGCCATTAGCACAATCATCAAAGATTTGTTTTTTTTCTGTCGTTTTAATTAAACGCGAAATTTCAGCAATATTAATATTAAAAAGACTAAATCTCTTTAAAAAATTATTATAGTGCTGTCTAGAAAGTAGAGTTGTTGGAACAAAAACTATTGATTGAATATTAGATTTTGCAGCAAGAAACAAAGCCCTAAGTATTACTTCTGTTTTACCAAAAGCAACATCTCCAACTACAAGTCTATCACTAGGTTTTCCACTTTCAAAATCCTTAATAACATCATTGATAGCATTTAATTGATCGTCTGTTTCAACATATGGAAAAGTACTACAAAATTTATCATATTCATCAATGTTTATATTAATTGGAAGAGATTTTGATTGAAGACGCTTAGATGCAATTTTAATTAATTTTTTTGCAGCATCTTTTATTTTCTTTTTTGCTTCAGCTTTTCTTTTTTGCCAACTTGAAGTTCCTAATCTATCTAAATTAATACTATTTTCATCTTCATTACCATATTTGGTAATATAATTTAGATTTTCAACAGGAAGTAAAAGTTTTTGATTATCATAAAACTCAAGCTCTAAACATTCGTGTATTGAATCATTTAGATCAATTTTTTTAATGTTATTAAAGCGACATATTCCATATTCTGAATGTACTAATAAAGCATCTTGAGATAATTTATTTAATTCTTCAAAAATAAATTTATTTTTTTGATTATTTTTAACTGACTTAGTAGATAAAGAATAACCTAATATTGTTTTTTCATTAATAAAAATAATATTATTTAATTCAAATGACTCTTCAATTGCTAAAACAGAAATATGTATTTTTTTAACAGATAGATCCGTAAAATTTTTAATTTTAACAGGATAAATATATATATTTTCACTTAAAATTTTATAAACTTTTTCTAATGAACCTAAAGTATTGCAACAAATAATGATTGTTTTTTGATCAGAGTTAATTTCAAAAAACTTTTTTATAAAACTAAAATCAATTTCTTTTCTAATAGAAGAAAGATTACTTATTTTTTTCAGGTTAGAAGGAATATCATTTTCTTTGTGAAAAAAAGAAAGCTTGGTTGCGTCAAATTTATCTATTATTTTATAAAAGTAATTTTTATCAATAAATAAATGATCGGGACTTAAGAAAAAAGGTTCGTTGGAATATATTCTAGCTTCATAATAATCATTTAAGCTTTCAATTCTTTCATCAAAAGTTTCAATGATATCATTGTGCATTATCAAATTACTATTTTGACAATAATCAAATAAAGTTACTAATTTATCATAAAATAAAGGTAAATATTGTTCACCCCCAGCTGGAATTCCACCGGAAGAAAATAATTCATATATTAAACTTTTTCTATAATCTAAAAATAATGACCTAAAATTAGCTCGAAATTTTTGTAAATTTTCTTTATCAATTAGTAATTCGCTACTAGGTTTAATTACAAAAGAATCTACATCAGATTTACTTGTTCTTTTTTGTGTAATTGGATCAAATTCAAATATTGACTCAATATCATTGTCAAATAAATCAATTCTAATAGGATTATCAAACTGTGGTAGAAAGATATCAATTATAGATCCTCTAACAGCAAATTCTGATTTATCCCTAACTATTGATGTTCTTTCATATCCTAATTTAATAAGTAAGTTCAAAAATTTATCTATCTTTAGTTTTTCTTTTTTTGAAATTGTAATTAAATTTTTTTTAATTTCTTTAATTGGTAGAGTTTTTTGAATAATTCCATTCAATGTTGTAAGAAGTATTATCTTTTCATTTTTTTTTGAATCAAGATAATAAATAGTTTCTAAACGAGAAGTTTGTATTTCTTTAGATGGAGAAATATTATCATAAGGTATTTGATCCCATGCTTTATAAAGTAGTATTTTTGTATTAGGTAATAACCAAGATAATTTTTTTTTTATATTGATAATTTCCCTTTCATCTTTTCCAATATAAATAATTGAATTTTTATTTTTTTGAAAAAATTCAGATATAATAAAAGCTTCAGATTTATCTATAATAGGTCCAATAGATATCATTTAGTTAATATTAATTTTATCAAAAAGTTTTTTGAATTTTAAATTTGCTTTAACTTTTTTAGTTAAAATATTATAAATTTCATCATCTGAATAAATATCAAAAAGAGATTTCAGTAAATTTAATTCATTTTTGTTTAAATTATTTAAATTATTTATAAAATATTTTTTGTATAATATATCTGTTTCCTTTGTGCCTGAATATGTGGATCTATATTTGATGATTTTTTTAAGTGAATTTAATTCCATATGATAAATAATATAATATAGTATACAAATCTATGAGACCTGCACATTTAGACTTATTACTCTCACCAATCAATAAATTAAAAGGTGTAGGGCCAAAATTAGAGAATATAATTAATAAATTAGGTATCATTTTGAATGTACATTTTCTATGGCATTTTCCCTATAAAATTATTGAAAAAAAATATTATGAAAATATTAACGAAGCACCAATTAACAAGTTGGTGACTCTTAAAATAGAAATTATTAAACATTATCCATCAAAATTTAAAAGGCAACCTTATCGTGTAAGCTGCTCAGCAAATGGTACACCAATAGATATAGTTTATTTTAATGCAAGACACCCCGTTGTTAGATCAATATTGCCAATTAAATCTTTTAAAATGATATCTGGAAAATTAGAGTTTTTTAAAAATAAATTTCAAATTACACATCCTTCAAGCATAGAAGATATGTCAGATATTCAGATTTTAAGAGAAAAAGAACCTGTTTATTCTTTAACTGCAGGTTTAAATATGAAAAGTTTTATAAAATTATCAAATCAAGTTTTAAATTCACTTCCTAGCACTAATGAGTGGATTGATAATAAAATAATAAAAAAATATAATTTTGTTACATGGAAAGAGGCTGTAAAAAAATTGCATGACCCAGAAATAGAAGATTCATATAATGAAAAAAATTTTTTTAGAAGAAGACTCGCATTTGATGAATTATTTGCTCATCAATTAGCAATTTTTATAATTAGAACTATTAATAACAAAAAAAATTCTGTCCCATTTAAAAATAATAACAAGTTAAAAAGTAATTTAATAAAAAAATTAGAATTTAAACTTACAAATTCACAATTAATAGTTCTTAAGGAAATTCAAAATGATCTTGAGTCCAATAAACAAATGATTAGACTTCTACAAGGAGATGTAGGCTCTGGTAAAACTATTGTTGCTCTTATTTCTATGTTAATAGTTATTGAATCTGGATATCAAGCAACATTAATGGCACCCACAAGTATTCTTGCATATCAGCACTATGAAAATATCTCAAAACTTATCAAACATCTTGATATAAATATAGGTATTCTTACAGGAAAAGATAAAGGCAAAAACAGAATAGAAAAATTAGATAAAATTAAAAATGGCAATACACAAATTATTATTGGTACTCATGCTCTGATTCAAGAAGGAGTAAATTTTAAAAAATTAGGCTTATCAGTTATTGATGAACAGCATAGGTTTGGTGTTTACCAAAGAATGGCTTTTAATTATAAAGGTTTTCGCCCATCTATATTAGTTATGAGTGCAACTCCTATACCAAGAACTTTAACTTTAGCAGCTTATGGAGATATGGATGAGAGTCGGTTAATTGAAAAACCTACTGGTAGAGTACCTGTTAAAACTTCTTCTTTAACATTAAAAAAAGAAAAAAACTTAATTGAGAGAATTAAAAAGAAGATTAATAATTCTAATGATAAATTTTTTTGGGTCTGCCCATTAATCGAAGAATCTCAAGAACTTGATTTGAAGGCTGCAACTGATCGTTTTAATTCATTAAATAAAATTTTTAATAACAAAGTAATGCTTATACATGGGCAATTAAGTGAAAAAGAAAAAGAAACTACAATGGAAAAATTTAAAAATGAAGATTATAAAATCTTAGTGGCAACTACAGTTATTGAAGTAGGTATAGATATTAAATCAGCAACAACCATGATCATTGAACATGCTGAAAGATTTGGATTAGCACAGCTTCATCAACTAAGAGGTCGAGTGGGTAGAAATAATCAAGATTCTTTTTGCATACTTTTACATAGAGACTCTCTTAGTGAAACTGCAAAAAAAAGAATATCTATCATGACAGAAACTAATGATGGCTTTATTATTGCTGAAGAAGATTTAAAAATTAGAGGCCCAGGCGAAATTTTAGGAAAGAAACAATCTGGTTTACCATCTTTTAATGTAGCCGATTTAAGTTATGATGGAGACCTACTAGAAGAAGCTAAAATATATGCAGAAAAAATTATTAACAAAGATCCTAAACTCGCAAATAATGAAAATAAAAGCCTTAAGGATTTATTATATATTCACGAACGTGACACAGCAATAAGAACGTTAAGTGCAGGATAATGAAAAAATTTGATTACAAAAATGGAATAAGATTTGAATGCCAAGGCTCAGGTAACTGTTGTGTATCAAGAGGTTCTTATGGTTTTGTTTATTTAAGTCATAATGATTTGAAAAGATTTGCAAAATATTTTAAAATATCAATAAATAAATTTAAAGAAAAATATTGCCAAATTACTGATGGCTTTATACACCTAATTGAAAACAAAGAACTTGAAGGAAAATGTTTATTTTTAAAAAATAAAAAATGCACAGTGTATAAAAACAGACCTTCTCAGTGTAGGACATGGCCATTTTGGAATGAAAATATGAATGCAAAAGTATGGAATGAAGATATATCTATCAACTGCCCAGGTATAGGAAAAGGTGATATTATTAAACCAAAAAAAATAGCTAGTTTTTTGAAAAAAGATTTAGAAAATGAAAAAGCTATTCTAAAAAAAAGAGTTATCCATCAGAAATAAATTCCAGATTTTTGTAATTGCCAATATAAACACCTGATTTTTTTTTTAACTTTATTTTAATAGTTGTTCCAACTAAAACAACTTCTAGAAAATTATCATTTTTAATCAAAATATCACATTTCTTTGTAATTCCAGTAGCTATATTTTTGATAAGAGTTTGTTTCATATAGAAATGGTGAGCTCTACAGGATTTGAACCTGTGACCCATTCCTTAAAAGGGAATTGCTCTACCAACTGAGCTAAGAGCCCACAATTTTTATATATATAGTTCAAATATTATGAACGCAAGTACATATATATTAAGAGTTTTTATTATTTAAAATGTTAATTGTATTTTTAGAGACAAATTTAGAAACATCACCACCTAGTTTATGAACTTCTTTTACTAAGTTTGAAGAAATAAATGAATTATTATCTGCAGACATTAAAAAAATTGTTTCAATATCAGGGTTTAATTTAAAATTCATTCCTGTCATTTGAAATTCATATTCAAAATCAGAAACTGCTCTTAAACCTCTAATAATAAAACAAGCATTAAAAGATTTAGCAAAATCAGTAAGTAATCCCTTTACCGAATGAATTTCTATCATATTTTCATTAAAATTATGTGAGCTAATATCATTTTTAATAATATTAATTCTTTCATTAGTGCTTAACAGTGGTTTTTTATTAGAGTTATCAGCAACTGCTATAATTAATTTATCTACTATTTTTAATGATCTTACAATTATATTTAAATGCCCATTAGTTAATGGATCAAATGTACCTGGATATATTCCTATTCTATTCACTTTTAATATTCAGTTCTTGTATTCTAGATACTGAAACTATTCTATCAGATTCAGGAATTTTAAATACATTGACTCCTTTTGTTGATCTACCTGCAATTCTAATCTGATTTATGTTTATTCTTATAATTTGCCCCTTATCACTAACTAAAATGATTTGATCATTTTCAGAAACTACAAAACAATCGAGTACATCACCATTTTTTTTAGATGTTAAAATACCAGTTATACCCTTACCCCCTCTATTTGATATGCGATATTCATAAGCAGAAGATCTTTTTGCAAAACCTTGAGTTGTAATCGAAAGTAAAAATTCTTCATTCTTATTTAATTCTTCAAAATTTGATTTTAATTTGCTTACTTTTTTTCTATTTTCAGCAGCTGATCTTAAGTATTCCTGTCTTATATTCATATCAATTAAAGAATGTTTTAATATAGACTGTGAAATTACAAAATTATTTTTATCTAACTTTATACCTTTAACACCTGCTGAATTAAGACCAGAAAATAATCTTAGTTTTTCTAGAGGAAATCTTAAGCATTTACCATTAGAAGTTGAAAGAATTAAATCATCTGAAGGAAATGCCAACTTTACACTTACTAATATGTCACTAGAATCAAGTTTAATACTTAATTTTCCACTTTCTCTTAATTCTCTTTTACCACTTTTAGCTACATCTATAAGTTTGTTTTTTCTAACCATCCCTTTTTTAGTAACAAATACTGCTAAATTATTTTCCCAATCAGATTCGTTTAACGGTAATGGTAAAAAAGTTGCAATTTTTTCATTTTGTTTAAATGGAATAAGATTAATTATTGGCTTACCTCTAGCTTTTAAACTAGCCTCAGGAATATCATGGGCTTTAAGAGAATAAACTTTGCCAAGAGAGGAGAATACTAACAATTTAGTATGAGTATCAGTTAAATGTATTTCTTTGACAAAATCTTCTTCTCTTGTTGACATTCCAGTTTTACCTTTGCCTCCTCGATTTTGTGCCCTATAATTTTCTAGGAGA
>CACEPG010000017.1 GCA_902561355.1 uncultured Alphaproteobacteria bacterium | reverse complement strand
ACTGTAGCTCTTACAGCAGGTGGTCATACTTTTGGAAAAGCTCACGGTGCAGGAGATGCAGGTCTTGTGGGCCCTGAGCCAGAAGGTGCTCCAATTGAAGAGATGGGTTTTGGTTGGATTAGTAAACATGGTTCTGGAAAAGGAAGTGACTCCATTACAAGTGGAATTGAAGGTGCGTGGACAGCAAATCCTACACAGTGGGATAATGGTTATTTTGATATTCTTTTAGGATATGAGTGGAAACTTACAAAAAGTCCAGCTGGAGCAAATATTTGGCATGCTATTGATCCACAGGAAAAGCACCTTGCTCCTGACGCTGAAGACTCATCAAAACGTGTTCCTACAATGATGACTACGGCAGATATGGCAATGAGAGAAGATCCGGAATACAGAAAAATTTCTGAACGTTATCATAAAAATCCAGATGAATTTCAGGATGCTTTTGCACGTGCGTGGTTTAAATTGCTTCACAGAGATATGGGTCCTAAATCGCGGTACATTGGTCCTGAAGTTCCAGAAGAAGACTTGATTTGGCAAGATCCAATTCCAAAAGGAAGTTTAAATTATGATGTTAACTCAGTTAAAACAAAAATTGCTGAGAGTGGACTAACTATTAAAGAAATGGTTGAAACTGCCTGGGCAAGTGCTTCAACATTTCGTTTAACTGATATGCGTGGTGGAGCAAATGGATCTCGTATTAGGCTTGAACCACAAAAAGGTTGGGAAGTAAATAAACCCGACCAGCTTTCAAAAGTATTGAATAAATTGGAAAAAATAGCAACAGAGGCGGGGGCTTCTATTGCAGATGTTATTATTCTTGCTGGTAATGTAGGAATTGAAAAAGCATCAGGCGTAGATGTACCTTTTGCTCCTGGTCGTGGTGACGCAACTCAAGAACATACAGATATAGAATCTTTTGCTGTTCTCGAACCAGAAGCAGATGGTTTTAGAAATTATTTAAAGAAAAATTTTGCTGTTACTCCTGAAGAATTAATGTTGGATAAAGCTCATTTACTTGGACTGACTGCTCCTGAAATGACTGTGCTAGTTGGTGGAATGCGTTCACTAGGTATTAGCTCAGATGAGAGGGGAATTTTTTCTGATACATCAGGTAAGTTAACAAATGATTTTTTTGTTAAACTTTTAGATATGGATGTAAAATGGGAAGCAACAGGAAGTAACTCTTATCAAGCAACTAATCGCAAAACAGGAGAAAAAGTAAGAAAAGCTTCAAGAACTGATCTGGTATTTGGTTCAAATTCACAACTTAGAGCCTTAGTAGAAGTATATGCTCAATCAGATTCTCATGATAAATTTGTTAACGACTTTATTAATGCGTGGAATAAAGTTATGAATGCTGATCGATTTGATCTTAAATAATTAATAAAGCGAAGCTTTACTTCGCTTTATTTTAATTCTTATTTTGGCATATTTGTTGCGCCAGTCTCTAAAGAAAAGATTTTACCATCTTTAAATTTATAAACCGCCATAACCGCTTGTGTATTTCCATCTTTGAAAGTAACGAAAGCATGGTGTATTCCTATTTCATCATTCTCATATACAATTCTGGACTTATCTTCATTAATGTCATCGCTCATCGCCCAAGATATTACATCTGATTTTGTTAAAACATTACCTGATGCATGCATTGTAAATTTGAAATCATCATGAATAATCTCATTCATTCCTACCTCATCTTTTGCTTCAAATACTTTGTGATATTTTTCTAATATTGACATATTTTTTTCCTTTCTTAACTAGCCTGAAAAATTAGTAACTGCCTCAGCTGTCATTGGTGTCATTACTGTAGTTTCAACCATAGCACCAGCTTCAATTCTTCTTTTGGTTAATTCTGCATCATTCTTAAAAGCCATCATACCTTCTTGCGTTGCAAAGTGAATAATCACAGTTAGTTTATTATCATTATCTTTTTCTGTGCCTGCAAATATACAGGTCATTCCATGTTCTTTAAGCTTATCTCCGTTTGCATGAAGCATTTCTTTCCATGGAGCAAAACCATTTTTTAAATCTTGAGTTAATCTAACAAGCATTATTATCTCCTTCAAATTTTTTTATTTAAACTTAAATATGTATAAATTATTAAAAAAAAAGATTTTTATTTGTGAATAAATTTTATCTTTCTTTAATGTAAGGTTGGCCAATCGCATTAGGCGCAATTGCTTTACCAACAAAGCCAGCTAGCAAGACAACAGTTAGAATATAGGGAATTGCTTGGATTAGCTGAACTGGTATTTCGCCAACCACAGGTAATTCAACGCCTTGAAGCCTTATTTGAAGCGCATCTGTAAATCCAAAAAGCAAACATGCAATTAATGCAGTTTTTGGATGCCATTTCCCAAAAATCATTGCAGCCAAAGCTAAGTATCCTCTTCCAGCAGACATCTCTCTAAAAAAATTTGCATTAACAGCAGTTGATAAATGTGCTCCAGCAAAAGCGATTAAAACTCCATTGATTGCAAGTGCCTTATATCTCATTGCAAAAACATTAATGCCCGCAGTATCTACGGCACTCGGATTTTCCCCAACTGCCCTTACTCTTAAACCAAAACTAGTTTTAAAAACTACCCAATAAACAATTGGAACAGATAAATAGGCTAGGTAAACAAAAATATAATGCCCGCTTAGAATGTCGCTATAAATTATTCCGATAATAGGTATATCTGAAAGAGCCTGAGCAAAAGGCAGGTTAATTTCAAGAAAACGTTGATCTCCAGTAAGTGTTGGGGTTAATCCTGCCTGCCCAAACCAAGCTGCGGCTAAGGCTGTTGTTAGACCGATTATCAGAATATTAATAGCTACACATGATACAACTTGATCGCCCCTATGAGTTACTGATGCAAAACCATGTAACATGGATAAACTTACACATGCTAGCATTGCTAACAATAATCCTAGCCATGGGTTACCTAAATAATAAGAACCAACTGCTGCCACAAAAGCAGCCATAAGCATTTTACCTTCTAAACTAAAATCAATTACACCTGATCTTTCAGCAAATATGCCAGCCATAGCTGCAAAAACTAGTGGTGTAGAAATTCTAAGTGTAGAATTTATTAAAGAAGCAATATCTGATAAAAATTCCATTAGGCTTTAGCCTCTTTATCTTTATTAAGTCTATTTACAAAAAAACTTTCAATTTGTGGTCTAAATAAATTTTCTAAAGCACCACTAAATAAAATTATTAAACCTTGCACAGCTACAAACATATATCTTGTTATATTAGGCATTTCGAATGTTACTTCTGATCCACCCTGATATAAAATACCAAATAAGAATGCGGCAGGCAAAATACCTATCGGATGATTTCTTCCCATTAATGCAACTGCTATACCTGTAAAACCATATCCTGCAGGAAAACCTGCTTGAATTTTATGGCTGACTCCAAGAATTTCATTTACACCTAAAAGACCGGCCAAACCCCCTGAGATGCACATAGCTATAATAATATTTTTATTTGGAGAAATACCTGCATAAACGGCTGCTTTAGTGTTGTGACCAACTGCTCTCATTTCATAACCCCATCTTGTCTTCCAAATTAAAAACCACACAAAAAATAAAGATGCTATAGCCAATAAAAAAGTAAGATTAAGAGGCGAATACCTTATCTTTACACCAAGTATTCCTGAAAAGGCTTCAAAACTTGGTAACCATAATTGTTCTGGAAGTTTTACAGTATGAGGAGCCATTTGTGCTGTATCCCTAATGACATCAACAAGTAAAAAAATCATCAAAGATGAAGCAATAAAGTTAAACATTATGGTAGTAATTACAACATGACTGCCTCTTGTTGCTTGAAGATAAGCAGGTATAAATGCCCAAGCGGCACCAAATAAAAAAGCACCAAAAATTGATAATAACCAAACAATAGGTACAGGAAGAAAACTTAAATTTATAGCTACTAAAAAAACTCCAAGTCCACCAATATATGCTTGTCCTTCTCCGCCAATATTAAATAGTCGACAATGAAAAGCTACAGCAAAAGCGAGTCCTGTAAAAATAAAATTGGTTGTGTAATATAGTGTATACGCAAAACCCTGGATATAACCAAAAGATCCGTAGATGATTAACTTTACTGCTTCAATTGGATTTTCCCCTGCTATAAAAACAAATACACCTGATACGATTAATGCTAAGGTTAAATTTACTAGTGGAACAATTAAATTAGACACCCACCATGGTACTTTAGATTTATCAACAACAATATTGCTCACTCTGTTACACCCGCCATCAACAATCCTAATTCTCGATCGGTAACATTCTTATTGTCCTTTTCACCAACAATTTTTCCATCAAACATAACAATTATTCTATCTGAGAGAGATAACACTTCATCCAATTCAACAGAAGCTAATAAGATTGCCGCACCTTTATCTCTCATATCTATTAGTCTTTGGTGGATAAACTCAATTGCCCCTATATCAACCCCTCTTGTGGGTTGACCCACCAAAAGTACTTTTGGATTTTCATTTAATTCTCTGCTTAATATAATTTTCTGCTGATTCCCTCCTGAGAAATTAGAAGTTATTAAGTTAGGAGAGTTTGGTCTTACATCATACTCCTTCATAACTTTATATGAATGTTCATGAATTTCTTTATGTTTTAAAATTGATGATTTAGAAAATGGCTCTTGGTCATGATACCCAAATATTAGATTTTCATAAGCTTTAAAATCGCTTATCAAACCCATTCTTTGTCTATCTTCGGGTACGTGGGCTAAACCTTTTTCCTTAAGCATTTTTGGATTTAAGTAGTTTTGCTTATCTGATATCTTTTTGTTAAAGAGCTCAATACTCCCTGATTCTACTTTTCTAATGCCTGAAAGCGCCTCTAATAATTCAGTTTGTCCGTTACCTGTTACTCCCGCAATACCTAAAATTTCTCCAGAACGTATTTCTAGATTAATATTTTTAACACGAATAACGTCTAAATCATCCTTAACTGAAAGATCATTTACCTTGAATACAACTTCGCCTTTTTTAGCTTCAGATTTATCAACTCTCAGTAAAACACTTCTACCTACCATCATCTCAGCTAATTTTTCCTTGTTGGTTTCTTCTGTCTTTGTATGTCCAACCATTTCACCTTGACGCATTACTGACACCTGGCTTGTTAAATCCATTATTTCAATTAATTTGTGTGTTATTAATACAATAGTTTTTCCCTCTTCTTTTAAGGAACGAAGTATTTTAAATAATTCATCAACTTCTTGCGGTGTTAACACACCAGTTGGTTCATCAAGTATTAGGATTTCTGCTCCACGATATAGGGATTTCAAAATTTCTACTCGTTGTCGGAAACCAACTGATAAATCAGAAATGGTAGCATCTAAATCAATATTAAAATTATATGTTTCACAGAGTTTTTTTAAATCTGCTTTAGCTTTTTCTAATTTTGCACCAAAAACTGTTTCACCTTCAAAACCCAAAATAATATTTTCAAGAACAGTGAAGTTTTCAACCAACATAAAATGTTGGTGAACCATACCAATTCCGTTGACTATAGAGTCTTTTGGAGATCTAAGCTTTGTCTCTTTTCCATTAATTTTAATTTCACCTGAATTTGCTTGATAAAGACCAAACACAATACTCATTAATGTGGATTTACCAGCACCATTCTCTCCAATAATTCCGTGGATTGTACCTTTATTAATTGTAAGATTTATATCTTTATTGGCATGTACGTGACCAAAGGATTTATTAATATTTGTTAATTCTAAAATAGGTGAGACCATAAGATTATTTATAAGTCTTTGGTCTCACCAAATATTTATTTTATTTTATTTATTCTTGTGACCAGTCAGCAACAACAATCGCACCACTTGCTATATCTGCAGCAGCAGCATCAGCGGCGGCAGCCATTTCAGCTGTAACCATTCCATCTTCAGTTGCATAACCAACCATGCCTTCAGCAAGACCAAGAATATTTATTCCAGCTTCAAATCTACCTTTGCCAGCTTTTTCAGCTTGTTCAAAGATTGTTAAATCTAATCTTTTTAACATTGATGTCAGCATGTTGCCTGGATGCATCCAATTTTGGTTTGAGTCAACGCCAATGCCCATTATACCTGCATCAGCTGCTGCTTGAAGAACACCTATTCCTGTTCCACCCGCTGCTTGATAAACAACATCTGCTCCTCCATCAATTTGAGCTTTTGTTAATTCAGCGCCTTTAGTTGGATTATTCCATGCTTCGTTAGTAGTCCCTGTCATATTAGCCAATACTTTAATGTCTGGATTTACATATTGCGCACCCTGCTCGTAGCCACCTTGGAATTTTCTTATTAGAGGAATATCCATTCCACCAACAAATCCGATAGTTCCACTTTCAGATGCCATAGCTGCCATCATTCCTACTAAAAACGAACCTTCGTGTTCTTTATAACACGCTTGATAGATATTATTGTTTGGATCATCAAGCCAGCAAACATCAACAGCAACGAATTTTATGTCAGGATAGTCTGCAGAAACGGCTGCTACAGCATCTGCCTGAGCAAAACCCATTCCTACAATCATTGTTGCACCTCTGTCAGCAATTTTACGCATGCCTTGTTCAATTTGATTGTCGTTAGCTGACTCAAATTCAATCATGCTCCAACCTAGCTCTTTTACAACTCTTTCAGCCGTATTAAATGCTAATTCGTTAAACGATTTATCAAACTTTCCTCCAGAGTCATACACAACTCCAATTTTGTTTGCAAAAGTACTTGTTGAAAAAACAAGTGCAAAAGAAACAATGAAAATACTAAAAAATTTTTTCATACCAAAAATCTCCCTTTTTTTTAGAATTATAGATAGTACCTTGATAGCATTTTTATTACAAAAAAAAATTAATTTAAAAATGAGATAGTGGATAAATTACAGTATTTTTTGTTTATGTACCCATATAGCGATCACCTGCATCACCTAGGCCAGGCACAATGAACTTTTTCTGATTTAATTTTGAATCAATCTTGCAGGTAAAAATGTGAAGGGATTTATGTTTTTTTTGAATATTTTTTAGACCCTCAGGCGCAGCTAGTAGAGAAATTAAAAAAACATCTTTTAAATTAACCCCTTTTCCTTTTATTAAATCAATTGCTGCAATAGAAGAATTCCCAGTAGCCAGCATAGGATCAAGTACTAATATTTTTTTATTTTTTGTTTTTGGTAACTTAAATAAATATTCAACAGGTTTATATGTTTGCTCATCTCTATATAAACCAATATGCCCTTTTTCTACTTCAGGTAAAAATTTTACAAAACCTTCTAAAAGTCCTAATCCTGCTCTTAAGATTGGAACTAGTATAATTTGTTGAGACAGTTTTTTACCAAAAGTTTTGGTTAGGGGTGTTTGAACTTTAACTTTTTTATATGGTAAAAATTTTAAAACTTCTGAAGCTATTAAATAGCTTGTTTCATTCATAGTTTGCCTAAATAAAGAATTAGATGTTTTTTTATCCCTAAGAATTGTCATTTTATGTTCTATGAATGGTGATTGAATTGATGTAATCATTTAAATATTACATATATACATTTAATCATAAGAGCAATGCGGTTATTTTTATTTCTTAATCTATTTATATTTATCTGTGGATGTACAACTGTTGAAGTTACAAAAGGGGTTATAAAAGTTACAGATAAAGTAAAAAATAGTGTTGAGGAAGCTTTTCCTAAAAATAAAGAAATAAAAAGTGAAAAAAAGGAAAGCAAAGAAGAAGAAATAAAAAAAGAAAAAAAAATTATTGAAGATGAACAAAAAAAACAAAAAACAATTATTGAAACTCAACAAAAGCTTGCGGAAATAAATTTCATTGGAAAAACTGAAGACCACCTTAATTCAGAAATGGGGAAGCCTAATTTATCAAGATCTGATGGATCAGTTTATGTTTTAAGATATGATAGTAGCGGCTGCCGCTTATTTCTTTTTTTCAACAACAAAATTGATAATAAGAGGGTTGAATTTTTTGAAATACGAAACAATTTAGGTGAGCTACTAAGCTCAAAACAATCTCTTGAGCAGTGTTACAGAGAGTTTAAATTAATAAAATAATTAAAGTTATTTAATTTCTATTAATAAATCTTTAGTTTCTACATTTTCACCAGACTTAACATGTATATTGTTTATTTTGCCACTTTTATCTGCTGTAATTGTTGTTTCCATTTTCATCGCTTCAATAACTAATAACTTATCTCCTTTAATAACTTTTTGATCAATCTTAACAAAAATTTTGGCAACTTGACCAGGCAAAGGTGAGCCTATTTGATTTTTATTATTATCTTCTGCTTTAATTTTTCTTGTTATATTTTTTGCAAAGTCAGAGTCTTCTATATCTATAGCCCTTGGTTGACCATTAAGTTCAAAAAAAACTGAGCTGCTACCATTAGCATTAGGCTCACCTTTAGCTAAATATCTTATTATTAAACTTTTGCCTTTATCAATAGGTAAAGAATATTCCTTATCTTGTTGTGGTCCATAAAAAAATAATTCAGTTGAAAGTATTGAAGTATCTCCATATTTTTTTCTATGTTTCATAAAATCTTCAAAAACAGAAGGATACATTAAATGTGAAGCTAATCTTTTATTATCAATTTTTTCATCATATTTTGATTCTATTTTTTTTCTCTCTTTTTCAATATTTACTGACGAAAGACTTATGCCTGCTCTTTCCTTAATTGGTTTTTCACCTCCAAGAATTTTCTTTTGCAGTTGCTCAGGGAAACCTCCTAAAGGTATGCCCATATCACCTCTAAAAAAACCTATAACTGAATCAGGAAATGAAATTTCTTTTTCAGGATTCATTATATCTTTAGTGTTTAAATCATTAGTAATCATATATAACGCCATATCTCCTACAACTTTAGAAGAGGGGGTTACTTTAATGATATCACCAAAAATCTTGTTAACTTCAGCATACTTGTTTGCAATAAGTCCCCATTTATCAGCAGTAATGCCAAGAGATTTGGCTTGCTCTTTTAAGTTAGTAAATTGTCCTCCTGGCATCTGATGAAGATAAACATCTGAACTACCGCCTTTAAAATCAGTTTCAAAAGATTTATAATTTTTTCTAACCTGTTCCCAATATAGCGAACCAGTTCTTATAGACTCTTCATCAAGCAAAGGATCCTTATAATTTTGTTTCATAATTGCAGCTATTGATCCTAAAGCAGGTTGAGAAGTTAGTCCGCTCATTGCGTCCATAGCCAGGTCAACTATATCAACCTTTTCTTCTATTGAAGCCAAAACAGTTGCCGAAGATGTGCCAGAAGTATCATGTGTATGAAAGTGTATAGGTAGATCAGTATTGTTTTTAATTTCTTTAACCAGCATTTTGATAGCTGGTGGCTTACACAAGCCGGCCATATCTTTTATTGCAATAATGTTAGCACCTGCGCTTTCAAGTTTTTTTACAAGATCAATATAGTATTTTAAAGTATATTTTTTTTCGTTAGGATTGGTAACATCATTAGTATAACAAATTGTGCCTTCGCAAATTTTATTTTGTAGACGAACCTCGTCTATAGCTATTCTCATATTATCAATCAAATTCAAAGAATCAAAAACTCTAAAAACGTCAATTCCTGATTGAGCTGCTTCCTTCACAAAAAACTTAACTACGTTGTCAGGATAATTTTTGTAACCTACTGCATTTGCTCCTCGTAGCAACATTTGCTTTAATAAATTTGGTGATTTTTGATTAAGTTTATGTAATCTGTCCCATGGGTCTTCTTTAAGAAAACGCATTGATGTATCAAATGTAGCGCCACCCCAACATTCTAAAGAAAATAGTTCGGAGAGATGATTGTTATAAAATTCTGCAATCTTAACAATATCATCTGTGCGCATTCTTGTTGCTAACAATGATTGGTGTGCATCTCTCATAGTTGTATCAGTGATAAGTGTGTAATCTTTGCTTTTGATTTCTTGAGAAAATCTTTCTGGTCCCAGTTTTTTTAGAAGTTCAACATAGTTATTTTTATTTGTGTTGTGTTCAAAGTGAGGGATTACAGGATCTGATTGACTACCATGAATTTTTTTATCAATCATATCATTATGGCCGTTCACAATAATATTGCCAAGATAAGAAATTATTCTTGATGCCCTATCTTTTTTTGCCTTAAATTTATAAAGATCTTCATTGTTATCAACAAAGTTTGTATTATAATTTCCATCTTGAAACTCTTTATTATTGATCAAAGATTCTAAAAAAACTAAGTTTGTTTTTACTCCCCTTATTCTAAATTCGCGTAGCGCTCTATCCATTCGTTTAATACAATCATCTTGATTTTTCGCCCATGTAGTAACTTTAACCAAAAGTGAATCATAATATGGGGTAATTAATGACCCGGCTGCCGCAGTAGCACCGTCTAACCTTACTCCAAAACCAGAAGCTGATCGATAAGTCATTATTTTTCCATAGTCTGGCATAAAGTTATTTTTTGGATCTTCAGTTGTAACTCTACACTGAATAGCATAGCCATCTAAAGCTATATCATCTTGAGCAGGCAGCGAGGTATTTGATCCTATTTTTTCACCTTCTGCGATTTTTATTTGAGCCTTAACTATATCTATACCGGTTACTTCTTCCGTAACTGTGTGCTCAACCTGTATTCTTGGATTTACTTCAATAAAATAATATTCTTTTGTTTTCTTGTCTAATAGAAATTCGACAGTTCCGGCACCAAAATAATTCACATGTTTTCCAATATTAATTGCTGCATTACAAATTTTTTGTCTTATTGTTTCATCTAAAAAATGAGCGGGTGCCCTTTCAATTATTTTTTGATGTCTTCGTTGTAATGAACAGTCTCTTTCATATAAATGAACAACGTTTCCATGCCTATCTCCTAGAATTTGTACTTCTATGTGTGCCGCATCCTCTAAAAATTTTTCTATAAAAACATCATCTTTTCCAAATGCTTTTTTAGATTCGCTTTGCGCTAAAGAAATTTGATCTAAAAGTTCAGAAGATGATTTTACTACTCTCATTCCTCTTCCTCCACCACCCCAGCTTGCCTTAACTATTACAGGATATCCAATTTTATCAACTTCTGCTTTAAGATTTTTTTTATTTTCATTAGTAACTAATACAGATGGTATAGTTTTTACATTGGCTTGTTCTGCTACTTTCTTCGCTTCAGTTTTATTTCCAAGTTTTTTTAATATTTCTTTGTTGGGACCAATAAAAATAATATTATTCTTTTCACAATGTTCTGCGAATTCAGGATTTTCAGATAAAAAACCATATCCTGGATGAATTGCATCTACCTCTGCGTCTTTTGCAATTTTAATTATTGAATCAATATCCAAATAAGCTTGGATGGGGCCTTTTTTCTTATCTAATAAATAACTTTCATCTGTTTTAAAGCGATGGAGGGCGAAACGGTCTTCTTTAGAATATATGGCCGCAGTTCGAATACCAGATTCTTCAGCTGCACGAAAAATCCTAATTGCAATCTCGCTCCTATTGGCTGCTAATATTTTTTTTATTTTGCTCACTTTTGATATAACTACAATGTTTATAAACTACGCAATCACCGCAAAGTGGTTTTTGCGATTTGCATGTATATCTTCCGTGTAAAATAAGCAAGTGATGGGCGCTTTTTAGCCATTTTTTTGGAATAATTGATTCTAATTTTATTTGAGTTTCATCAGGGTTTTTTGTTTTAACAAGACCTATGCGATTAGATACTCTAAAAACGTGGGTATCTACAGCTACTCTAGGGATATTTAAAATCTCATTTTGATAAACGCTAGCAGTCTTATTGCCCACACCTGGCAAACTAGTTAAAAGATTAAAATCACTTGGAATTTTTCCATTATGTTTTTCAAATAATATTTTTGATAAATTAATTATATTTTTCGCTTTTGAATTGTAAAGCCCTATTGTTTTAATATATTTCTTAAGCTTGGTTTCTCCTAATTTAATCATTTCTTCTGGCCTTTTGATTATTTTGAATAGCTTAACAGTTGATGCATTTACTGATTTATCAGTAGCCTGAGCTGATAAAACAACTGACACTAAAAAAGTATAGGGGTTTTTATATGTTAATTCTGTTTTGGGATTAGAAATTTGCTTTGATAAAATTTTGAAAATTTTTTCAATTTTATTTTTAGTCATACTTATCTTTATAAAATAAATATTTATTTTATAAAGAGATTGCTCATATCAAAGAAACCGTTTTTTTTACTTGATAAAAAAATAGTGGCCTCAATTGCTCCATTAACAAAAATAGATCTATTGTTTGCTTTGTGAGTTAAATCAACCCGATCATTAGTACCTATAAAACTAACAGTGTGCTCTCCTGCTATCTCACCACCCCTAGTGACTGAAAAACCAATTTGTCCTTTTTTTCTTTTGGTAATTTTTCTTGTTCGGTCAGTAACCTTTGTTTTATTTAATTTTGTTTTTCTTCCTATAGCAGCATATTCGCCAAGCGAAATTGCTGTGCCTGAGGGCGCATCTTTTTTATGTTTGTGATGAGTTTCTGAAATTTCTATATCATAATTTTCATCTTTTAAGATTGATGCTGTTTGATTTACAAGATTAAAAAGTAAATTTACTCCTAGACTCATATTGGAAGACATAAGTATTGGTATTTTTTTTGAAAAATTTTTTACTTTCTTCTTTTGATTTTCAGTCATACCTGTTGTTCCAATTACTATTGCAGTTTTATTTTTAGCTGCAATTTTAACATTAGATAAAGTCGAGTTTGGTGATGTAAAATCAATAACTACATCAGCATTTTTTATAATTTGGTTTGTATTATCTGAAATTTTTAGTTTTGAATTTATGCTTGTTACTTCATTAAATATTTTATTTAAATCGGGATGAGATTTGTGTTCAAAACCTCCAACAAATAATAGTTTTTTATTTTTAAGTATTTCTCTAGTTATTTCCTGACCCATACGACCAAGACATCCTGCAACAGCGACTTTAATTTTTGACATAATTAAGCTTATACTTTGGAGAATGTTTGTTGAAAAGAATTTAAGTTAAATCTTCCCAAACTTCTTTGATTTTTGAGAAGAAGCTTTGGGATTTTGGGCTGTGTTTTTTTGAAGTTCCGCCCTCTTTTTCGAATTCATTGAGTATTGATTTTTGTTTGCTATTTAAATTAACTGGAATTTCTACATTAGTTTCAACATACATATCTCCTCTTCTGCTCTGCCGAAGAATGCTCATACCTTTTCCTTTTAACCTAAATTGTGTTTCAGACTGAGTACCTGCTGGAATATTTAAGCGTGCTTTTTTTCCATCAATAGTAGGTACTTCTACTTCGCCTCCTAAAATCGCTGTAGTTATTGAAACAGGAATTTGACAAAATATGTGTTCTTCTTCTCGTTCAAATAGTTTGTCTTTTTGAACCTCAACAAAAATATATAAATCTCCATTTCCGGCAGCTCTTTGACCAGGCTCTCCTTCTCCTGAAATACGAATACGCGTACCTGTATCAACACCAGCAGGAATGGTTACAGAAATGGTTTTTTGTTTTTTTACTTGTCCGGTTCCACTACATTTAAGACACGGGTTTTTAATTGATGATCCTTCGCCGCCGCATGTTGGACAAGGCCTTTCAATAGAAAAGAAGCCTTGTGTGGAACGAACCTTTCCGCTTCCTCCACAAGAAGAACATGTACTTGGCCCTGATTTATCAGCACTACCAGTTGCGGAACATAAATCACAACCAACATAACTTGGGATTCTTATCTGGGATTTTTTTCCAGCAAAAGCCTCGTGTAAAGAAATAGACATATTGTATCTTAGATCGCTTCCTCTTTGGGGGCCGCGTTGACGGGAACTTGAACCAAAACCACCACCAAAAAATTCTTCAAATATATCTGAAAAACCCCCTGCAAAATCTCCAAAACCTTGTGCACCGCCCATTCCGCCCTGGCGAAATGCATCGTGACCATATTGATCATAAGCTGCTCTTTTTTGAGGATCTTTTAAAGCTTCATAAGCTGCTGTAGCTTCTTTAAATTTTTTTTCAGCATTTTGATCATCCTTGTTTCTGTCAGGATGATACTTCATTGCTAATTTGCGATAAGATTTTTTTATTTCATCTTCACTTGCATTTTTTTGAACACCAAGTATTTCATAGAAATCTCTATCAGCCATGAAAATCCTTTATATGAAAAATTAAAGATATTTAATCTTTTTTATTTTCATCGACTTCTTCAAACTCAGCATCGACAACTTTCTCATCTTTTTTATCAGAAGAAGGCTCTTCTCCTGAAGGATTTGGTTGTTCTGCTCCAGCTTGAGGGTTTTGTTTATAAATAGCTTCACCTAATTTTAATGAAGATTGAACAAGAGTTTCAGTCTTTGACTTAATTGCCTCAATATCATCGCCGTCTTTAACTTTTTTAAGCTCCTCTATATCGGCACTAATTTTATTTTTATCTTCTTCAGGAACTTTATCACCATGTTCTTTTAAGTTCTTTTCTGTTTCATTTATTAAGCTATCAGCATGATTTCTTGTATCAACAGCCTCTCTTTTTTTCTTATCTGCTTCAGCGTTTTCTTCAGCTTCTTTTACCATTCTTTCAATATCTTCATCTGATAAGCCTCCTGAAGCTTGAATTCGAATTTGCTGTTCTTTCCCCGTAGCCTTATCTTTAGCCGAAACATTAACAATGCCATTTGCATCAATGTCAAATGTAACTTCAATTTGAGGCATACCTCTTGCAGCTGGTGGGATTCCAACTAAATCAAACTGACCTAATAATTTATTGTCAGCTGCCATCTCTCTTTCGCCTTGAAAAACTCTTATGGTTACTGCGCTTTGATTATCTTCGGCCGTAGAAAATACTTGGCTCTTTTTTGTTGGTATAGTTGTGTTTTTATCAATTAATCTTGTAAAAACTCCTCCCAAGGTTTCAATACCTAAAGACAGAGGTGTTACATCAAGCAGCAAAACATCTTTAACATCTCCCTGTAAAACTCCTCCTTGTATTGCTGCACCTGAAGCCACTACTTCGTCAGGATTAACTCCTTTATTTGTTTCTTTACCAAAAAAGTTTTTAACAAGCTCTGAAACTTTTGGCATTCTAGTCATGCCCCCAACAAGTATCACGTCATCTATGTCTGCAGCTTGCAATCCTGCATCTTTAAGAGCTAATTCACACGGCTTTAAGCTTTTATTAAGAAGGTCTCCTATAATTGCTTCTAGTTTTGCTCTTGATAACTTGATTGTTAAATGTTTGGGTCCAGATTGATCTGCAGTAATAAATGGGAGATTTACTTCTGTTTCAGTTGAGCTAGAAAGTTCAATTTTTGCTTTTTCAGCAGCCTCTTTTAGTCTCTGTAAAGCAAGCTTATCTTTTCTTAAGTCAATCCCATTGTCTTTTTTAAATTCATCAGCTAAGTAATCAATAATTTGTAAATCAAAATCTTCGCCACCTAAATGTGTGTCTCCGTTAGTTGATTTAACTTCAAAAACCCCGTCGCCTATTTCTAATATTGAAATATCAAAAGTTCCTCCACCTAAGTCATAAACCGCAACAGTTCCTGTTTTCTTTTTGTCCAAACCGTATGCCAAAGCTGCAGCTGTAGGTTCATTAATTATTCTTAAAACTTCAAGTCCAGCAATTTTACCCGCGTCCTTTGTAGCCTGACGTTGTGCATCATTAAAATATGCAGGAACAGTTATAACTGCTTGAGAGACTGTTTCTCCTAAATAACTTTCAGCAGTTTCTTTCATTTTTTGTAAAACAAATGCACTTATTTGACTTGGGCTATATTTCTCACCACGGGATTCAACCCATGCATCACCATTATCACCTTTGATTATTTTGTATGGAACTAGTCCGCTATCACCTTTGACTAATGGGTCCTGAAAATTTCTACCAATTAATCTTTTTATTGCAAATAAAGTATTTTCTGGATTTGTTACAGCTTGCCTTTTAGCAGACTGGCCAACAAGTTTTTCTTTTGTCTCTGTAAAAGCTACCATTGAAGGAGTGGTTCTTCCACCTTCTGAGTTTTCAATTACTTTAGCTTCTTTTCCTTCCATTACCGCTACACAAGAGTTTGTGGTTCCTAAATCTATTCCAATTACTTTAGCCATAAAAATTCCGTCCTATTATTTTTTAATTTCCAGTCTTGTTAGTTAGACTAATTAGAATATGGGAAATCTATTAAGAATTACAAGAACTTACTTGTAAATTAATTATTTTTCATTGTTTTCCGGTTTTTTTTCAATATTTTCTTGATTATTGTCTTCTAAGTTTTCAACATTGTTGTTTTCAAGAAGGGGTTTTTTGGAAACTCCTACCATTGCCGGTCTTAATAATCGATCGAACATTGTATATCCTGCTTGAATTTCTTGAACAACTATACCTTCTTCCACATCATCTTTTTCAACCTCCATCATTGCTTGGTGATGTGTAGGGTCAAATTTTTTATCTAATGATTCTATTCTTTTGATTTCATTTTTTTCTAATATTGTTGAAAATTCTTTCTGAACCATTTTTAAACCATCTATTAAGTTTTTAATTGATTGCGAATGATCTTCATCTTCTGGAATTGCTGAAAGGGCTCTTTCAATATTATCTGATGGAGACAAAATATCCCTAGCCAAATTAATGCTTCCAAATTTAATCGACTCGACTTTTTCCCTCTCAAATCTTTTTCTTATATTTTCCATTTCTGCTAAAAGTCTTATTTTTTCTTCTTTTAGTTGACCAACCTCTTCCGTAAGCTTTTCTTCTGTTGTTTTTTCTTCAATATTGTTTTGATTATTCTCATTGTTTTCATTTTTTTCATTAGGATCTTTGTTTTTAATATCTTCGTTAGTTTTAATATCCTGGCTGTCTTTAAGATTTTCTTCTTTTGTTTTTTTGTTTTTTGATTTTTCTTTTTTTTCAGTCATTAGTCTATAACCTTTCCAATAATCTTAGATGTATAATCAACCAAAGGGACGATTTTTGAATAATTTAATCTTGTTGGGCCAACAACACCAATAGTTCCTATAATCTCCTGCTCTTTATTTTTGTATGGAGCCATTACCATAGAAAGCCCTGAGTGTTTAAATAAAAAATTTTTTGATCCAATAAAAATTTGAACCCCTTTAGCGCTTCCAGCGTTTTCAAGAATGTTCACAAATGTAGTTTTTTTTTCTATTTCATCAAAAAGATCTCGAATTTGATCTAGGTCTTTTGATATAATCTCATCTTTTAATAAATTTGATTGGCCGTGCAAAAAAATATACGGATTTTTCATATTAGGTTTTATTTCTAAAACACCTTGCCTGACCAGCTTAGTGGAAAGAAACTCTAGATTAGTTTGAGAATTTGTAATTTCGTTTTCGATAACTTTTTTAATTTGTGAAATGTTTTTGTTTTGAAATTTTGTACTCAGATAATTAGATGTTTGTAAAAGTTGAGAGGGGGTGTATTTTCCATTATCTTCAATAATTCTGTTTTCAATTTCTCCGTTTTCATAAGCTAATATTGACATCAGTTGGTTTCTGTTTAATCTAATAAACTCGAGGTGTTTAAGTTTTTTTTGAAATTTTGGAGCTATTACAATTCCAGCATAATTTGATAAACCTGATATGGTTTTAGATGCCTCATCAAGAACTTCTTGATAAGATTTTCCTTTTGAAATGCATTGTTGTTTGATGCTTTCTTTTTCTGCCTTTGAAATTCTTCCAAATTCAAGCAGTCCATCTACAAAAAAACGCATACCTTTATCTGTGGGCATGCGGCCTGCAGAAGTGTGGGGGGCATATAAAAGACCTTCTTTTTGTAAATTTGATAAAATGGCTCTGATTGATGAAGATGATAAGTTAATACCGGCCTTTTTTAAAATAGTTTCTGAGCCTGATGGGGCGCCTGTTTTAAGATATGTGTCGACGACACTCTTAAAAACAAGTCTTGATCTGTCATTTAATTCTTCATACAAATTATCAGCCATATTAAATATATTGGTGTACTAAATATATTTTTCAATTATTAGTTAATTTAAATGAGAAAAGATAGGCTGTTTAATGAAATGCGTGAAATATCTTTTGAAAAAGACTTTAATTTACATGCAGAAGGGTCTTGCCTTGTTAAATTTGGGAACACACAGGTTGTGTGTACTGCATCAATTGATGAAAAAGCTCCTCATTGGTTAAAAAATACTGGCAAAGGTTGGGTTACTGCTGAATATGGTATGTTGCCAAGGTCAACAAATACAAGAATTGATAGAGAGGCATCAAGGGGCAAACAAAGTGGAAGAACTCAAGAAATACAGCGATTGATTGGGAGAAGTTTAAGATCAATAACGAACCTAGAAAATTTAGGTGAGAGGCAAATTAAAATTGATTGTGATGTTTTGCAAGCTGATGGTGGTACAAGAACAGCTTCGATTAGTGGGGGATTTGTAGCACTTTATCTTGCTGTGAAAAAATTCAAAGAAAATTACAATATACAAAAACCAATAATAAAAGAATTTATAGGTGCGGTTTCTTCAGGAATAATAAATGGCAAAGGTAATCTTGATTTAGACTATCAAGAAGATTCGGCTGCAGAAGTAGATGCTAATTTTGTTATCTGTGAAAGTGGAAAAATTGCAGAAATACAAGTTACGGGTGAAGAATACTTTTTTAGTGAAGATCAATTTGATGAAATTTTTAAATTGGCAAAAATTGGAATTAAAGAAATTTTAAATAAACAAAAAGAAGTATTGGGTTTAAGTTGAAGTCGCTTATATTTTTTTCTCATAATCAAAAAAAAATTAAAGAAGTTAAAAATATTTTTATTAAAAGCAACTTAAATATTAAAAACTTAAATAATTTAAATAAAATAAAACAACCTAATGAGAATGGGCGTTCATTTGCTGACAATGCAAAAATCAAATCTCTTTATGGATATAAAAAATTTAATCTGCCTTGTTTCGCAGATGATTCAGGAATATGTATAAATGCCTTAAACAAAAAACCTGGAATACAGTCTAAAAGATTTCTTGAAAATTTTAAAAATTATGAAGGAGCATTCGACTACATAATTTCCAAAACAAAAATAAAAAATGAGAAAAGGGCGTTTTTTAACACCACAATTTGTCTAACATTAAACCCAGCCCATCATATTTTTTTTGTTGGAAAAATAAATGGAACGATTTCTGATAAACCCCGCGGGGTTAATGGCTTTGGTTATGATCCAATATTTATTCCAAATGGACTAGATAAGACCTTCGCAGAAATGAAAAGTGATAAAAAAAATAATATTAGTCATAGAATGATAGCATTACAAAAAATGGAGTCCTTTTTATTTAATTAATTTTATATGCGTAGCCATTGTTAATTTCTAAAATATCTAAATCTCTTTCAATAATACTATTATTAAAATAAAAACCCCCGTCTATTCCAGCAAATCTTGAGTTTTTATTATTTAATAGATTATAAAAATCATTAAGTGTTAAATTTTGATTTATTGCATAAGAAATTAATCCTATTAAATCGTAAGGAAGTGTTGATATGCGCAAAAGTTTTTTTTCATATATTTGCGAATAACTATCAAAAAGATCCTTTCTTTTTTTCTCCTCTATTCCTGGAAAAATAGAACCCTGGAGAGATGGTTCATCAAAAAAAGCTGGGTCATCCCAAACACCCGTCCCAACAAATTTAACTAGGTTTGGATCTATGTCATAATAAGGTAGAAGGGGAACAACTTGCAGCAGCCTAATCCCATAATCAGCAATTAAAATATGTGTAAAATCAAGATCCTTGGTTGTTTTAAATTTTTCTAATTTTTGTAATCTTTTTTTTGATTGGTCGTCTTTTTTGTTAGCTAATATTTTTTTTTGTCTATTAAGCTCATATTTTCTTAATTCATATTGCCCAAGCTCTTTTATTGCTTCTCTTACATTCGTCATATCATCTTTGTATGAAGCTCTATTAACAATAACAGAGTTGCTTTGGTTTGCTATTTCATCGACTATGTTATTAATTGAATATCCGTAGTTATTTTCAGGATATAAAATAGCAACTTTAGAATTGGTTGGAAAAAATTCAAAAACTTCTTTTAGCTCATTGTCTGGAAAAAAATTCACTAAATATGTACATTCATTTGCTAGTTTTTTATTTGAAGAAAAAGAAAAGAAAATTGAGCCTGTATTACAATAGTAGTTTATAACTTCAGTGTCTAAAGAGTTAATGGGCCCTATAAATATTTTCCCCTTTTTATTTGTTGTGTTTAAAAAATTTTTTAATTCTTGGTGGTTGTCATAATATTTAATCTCAAATTTTAAATTTTTAAATTTTTTTTCATAAACTGCAAGTTCAATTACATTAACAAATTGATTCAAAATATTTTTATCATCATTTGCAGAAGCTATAAATGTAACATTTTGTTGAATCTTTGATTTTAACAAGGTCTGATCTAAAACTGTATTCAAATCTATGCTTGAATTTTGTTTAGAAATTTTGATATCCGGTTTTTCCTTTTTTGTTTCTTCGTCTATTTTTTTTATACTAGTAGGTTTTGTTTCTTTTGAAGAAGTATAATTTACTGGAGAACACGAGTATAAAAATATAAAAAGAATCATAATGGAAAACATTAAGAGCGGTCTATACATAGTTTCAACACCTATAGGTAATTTAAACGATATTAGCATTAGAGCAGTTGAGGCATTAAAAAATGCCGATCTTGTAATTTGTGAAAACCCAAAACATTCTATTAAGATATTATCAAAATTAGGCATCAAAAAGAAATTAATTTCTTTACATGACTATAACGAGGCCAATGTTATTAGGCGAGTTGAAAAACTTGTAAAAAAACAAGTTATAGTGCTTGTTTCTGATGCAGGATCTCCTTTAGTTTCTGACCCAGGGTATAAACTTGTAAAACATTTTATTGAAAACATGGCATATGTTACATGTATACCAGGACCAACATCAGTAATATCAGCATTACAACTATCAACAATACCAATGAATCAATTTGGTTTTTTAGGTTTTGCACCAAAAACTAAAAAAAAGCTTCAGGATTTTTTAAAACAAATACTTGATTCTAGCCAAACATCTGTTTTTTTTGTTTCAAGTCATAGAATTATTAGCTGTATAAAAGAAATTGTTGGTGTTTTAAAAAACAGAAAGATCGCAGTTTGCAAAGAAATTACCAAATTAAACGAAAAGGTTTTTATTGGGCCTCCTAAAAAAATTTTAGTTGAAATAGAAAAAGAAACTAAGAATAAATTGGGTGAATTTGTAATTGTGGTAGAAGGAAAGAAAAAACATTCCAAAATTGATGATTTTATAAACACTGAAATGGAAAATGAAATAAGCAAACTATTAGAAAAATTTTCTTTGACTGACGTCGTCGAGATAGTGCATAAAATCAGCTATATTGGTAAAAAAGAAATATATAAAAAAGCACTAAAACTTAAAAAATGAAAAAAATATTATCTTTAATTGTTTTTGGATGTCTTCTATCAAATATATATGGATGTTCTCCAACAAATATTTTGGCTAGTGGTGGGGCGACTACTATGGCTATAGCAGATGGTGAAAGATCATTTGGTACAGTTGTAGATGATGCAACAATAAAAATTAACATCACTGCAAAATTTATTAACTCTCCAGATAATTTATTTATAAATATAAATACTACAATTCTTGAAGGAAGAGTTCTGTTAACTGGTCTTGTTGATAACCAAGAAATCAGAATTGATGCTGTAAGACGTGTGTGGGAAGTTGAGGGTGTTATTGAAGTAATTAATGAAATCCAGATTGGCGATAGATCAACTTTAAAAGAATATGCTAATGATGTGTGGATTACTGCCCAAGCAAAAGGTAAAGCAGCAACAATTGTTGGCCTTAAGGTTGTGGGATATAATTTTGAAACAATTAAAGGAAAAGTTTATATTGCGGGGATTACAACCAAACCGGAGCAATTAGACGAGCTTGTTGAATCAATTAAAACCATAAAAGGTGTAAAAGAAATAATTAATTACGTAATAGTTAAATAAAATTATCTAATTTTAGGTCCTATTTTCTCTCCTCCAAGTATATGTATGTGAAAGTGTGGCACTTCTTGACCCCCGTCTTTGCCTGAGTTAGTAATAATTCTATAACCATTTTCTGATATACCTAACAAATTTATAACCATTTCAACTTTAGTAAAAAAATTAAAAACAGATTCTTTATTAGTTTTTTTTACAAAATCAGAAAAATTTACACATTTTACTTTTGGAATCCCTAGTACGTGTATTTTTGAAACTGGATTTATATCATTAAAAAACAAAACGTCCTTGTCTTCATATACTTTATCACACTGAATTTCAGAATTTAAAATTTTGGCAAAAATATTATTTTCGTCGTACATTTTTTCTTTTGTTTATTTCTTTTTCAATATCTTTGAATGTTATTTTTTTTGACCTTAATAAAACAAACACATGATAAATTAAATCCACAGCTTCTTCAACTGTGCGTTTTTTTGTTCCCTTTAAATAATCTATTATTAACTCAGCACTTTCTTCTCCTACTTTTTGAGATATAATTTTGGGGCCTTGGTTTAATAATTTTTTTGTGTAAGAATTTTTGTTTTTACTTTTTTGGCGCAAAGTAATTGTTTTAAATAATTCTTCAAAATAATCATTTTTCATAATTAAATCCTTACTTTAATATTTTTACTTATTAAAAAATTTTTTACATCCTTTATACTAATTTCATTAAAATGAAAAACTGATGCTGCGAGTAATGCGCTTGCTCCACCATTAATAACCCCCTCATAAAAGTGCTCTTTGGAACCAACGCCACCGCTTGCAATAACAGGTATATTTAAAATTTTTGTTGCTTTTGATAAAATTTCTAAATCAAATCCTGACTTTGTTCCGTCTTTATCCATTGATGTTAATAATATTTCACCTGCGCCAAAATTTTCTAATTTTTCCAACCAACCAAGCGCTTCTATTCCGGTATTTTTTGTTCCACCATGTGAATATACTAACCATTTATCTCCAGATCTTTTTACATCAACAGCAACAACAATACATTGACTCCCATAAAAATCTGATGATTTTTTAACTATTTCTGGATCTTTTATTGCGGCAGTATTTATAGAAACCTTGTCTGCGCCTGCTTTTAATAAATCTCTAATATTTTTTAAAGAATTAATACCCCCTCCCACAGTTAGTGGAATAAAAACTTGTTCGGCTGTTTTTTTAACAACGGTTATAATGGTGTCTCTGTTTTCAATAGAGGCGCTTATATCTAAAAAGCAAATTTCATCTGCTCCATTTTCTGAATAATATTTTGCTTGCTGAACTGGGTCACCGGCATCAACCAAGTCAACAAAATTAATACCCTTAACAACTCTTCCATTTTTAACATCCAAACATGGTATTATTCTTGTTTTAAGCATTTTAATTAAGAATTGATTGTGCTTTAAAAAGATCAATATTTCCTACATAAAAAGACTTTCCAATTATAACGCCTTCTAAGTTGGAAGTTTTTATATCTTTGAGATTTCTCAAGTCTTCATAAGAATTAAGACCTCCGCCGACAATTAGTTGTTTTGAAGTTTTTTTTATATTTTCTTTAATTATCTCAATATTAAGTCCGCTCAACATACCGTCATTTTCTATGTCGGTAAGAACATATCCTCTAATATTTGATTTATTATAATTACTAAACATATCTGCCGGAGACCAATTGCTTTCTTCTTTCCAGCCCTTAACCATAATTTTGTTATTCAATATATCTAAAGATAAGTATATTTTATCCTTATGTTCATCTGATATAGACAAAATATTTTCAACATTGTTAATAGAAAAAGAGCCTATAATTATATAATCAATACCTAAATCAAAAAAAAATTTAATATCTTCTTTGCTTTTTATTCCACCACCCATTTGAATAGGTATCGAAATATTTTTTCTTATATTCTGAATTGATTTAGTGTTTATTCCTTTTCTTCCAAATGCTGCGTCTAAATCAACAATATGAATTCTCTCACAGCCTTGTTGCTCAAAGTACTTTGCTTGATCAACTGGATTTACATTAAAAATTTTACTACTTTCGTCTTTTCCTTTTGATAATCTAACACATTTATTATCTTTTAAATCTATTGCTGGAAAAATTTTCACTACAAATCTTTATAATAATAAAAACCTTTAATAAAGCTTCCATTAATAAATGCATAAGAAGGGTTTTCCCCCCACTTAACAAATCCTTTGCTTTCAAATAATTTAATAGCCGCTTCTTGGGTTTCCCTTATATCTAGCTGGATGCTTTTAGAATTATTTTCTTTAGAAATTGATATTGAGTGATCAATCATTGATTTTGCTAAACCATAACCTCTGGCCCAGGGAGCAACAAAGTGTGACTGAATTCTTGAAATATTTTTTTGTGCCTCATTTTTTTCTGGTTGGAAAGACAGCTGTAGAGCTCCTGCTATAGCTCCGTTCAATCTTCCAACGATTAGTTTATTAGTTGAAAGCAAAACAACACTGGTCCAATGGTTTTTTAGTTTTTCTCTAGTGGGCACTTCAATCCAACCAAAACCACCGCCTGCCTTGATTGATTGTTCGGTTATGTTACATAGGTCGGCCAAATCTATATTTGAAATCTTATTTAAAGGCTCTACTATTATGTTTATGTTTTCTTTAGTTAAGGAACTCATATTTCTATAAATTGTTTTATAATTTCTAATCCTTGATTTGAGCTTTTTTCAGGATGAAATTGAACGCCGTATATATTTTCTTTAGCAACAATTGAAGTAAAATTTATACCGTACACAGTTTCTGCCAAAATATCTTCTTTATTAACACATTTGAAATAATAACTATGAACAAAATAATAATCTGCTTTTGGAGGTTTAATTTTCAATTCACGGTTTTTTAATTGAATTGAATTCCAGCCCATGTGAGGCATTTTAAGGTTTTGTGAAGGAAGTTTTTTTATATGACCTTTAATCCAACCAAGCCCTTTGTGATTACCGTTTTCTTCACTGTCTAATGCAAGAAGCTGCATTCCGACACAAATTCCTAAAAATGGTTTTTTTTGAATAAGGGTGAAATGATTTAGCGCTTCTAACATTCCTGGTATACTTTTAAGACCATTCATACAACTATCAAAAGCACCTTGGCCAGGAAGAACAACATGGGTTGATTTTTTAATTGTGTCTGGGTCGTTGGTTATTAAAATATTAGCTTTAATATTGTTTGTTTGTGATACTTTTAAAAATGATTGTTGTGCGGATAATATGTTTCCCAAACCATAATCAACTATGGCAATTTGCTTCTTCATTAATAATTACAATATACCTTTAGAAGATGGTATTATGTTTTTTATTCTTTCATCAACCCTGACTGCTTCTTTTATACTTCTTGCAAACGCCTTGAAGCATGATTCTATAATGTGATGATTGTTTTTTCCATAGAGGTTTTCAATGTGTAAGTTGCATTTAGCTTCATTGGCAAAAGCTTTAAAAAACTCTTCAAATAATTCGGTATCCATTTCACCAATTTTTTCTAATCCAAGCTTTACACTCCAAACAAGTTCTGGTCTTCCAGAAAAATCAATAACGCATCTAGACAAACACTCATCCATAGGAATATAATAAAATCCATAGCGAGAAATTCCCTTTTTATCACCTAATGACTTAACAATAGATTGGGCGATAGAATAAGAAGCGTCCTCTACCGTATGATGAAGATCGACATGGGTATCACCCTCTGCTTTGAGCTCTAAATCTATTAAACTGTGGTGAGAAAATATTTCTAACATATGGTCAAAAAACCCAATTCCTGTTGAAATATCTGAAATACCACTACCATCTAGGTTTGTTTTACATATGATTTTGGTTTCTTTGGTGTTTCTTTCAATAAAGCTTTTGCGCATAATTGGTCTAATATCAGCGAAATTAGAATTATTCTAGGCAAATCACTTGATTAAACTAATTAAGTAGCCATTTTAAGAAAATAGAAAAAAATGAAAAAAAACCATATTAAATCAACAACTATAATTGGAATAAGAAAAGGCAGTTTAGTTGTAATTGCGGGAGACGGCCAGGCTAGTTTTGGCAATACTGTTATGAAGGCTAATGTTAAAAAAATTAGGCGGCTGGGTTCAGAAAATTCAATTATTTCAGGTTTTGCAGGCTCTACAGCTGACGCTTTTGCTTTGTTTGAAAGATTGGAAGCAAAATTAGAACAATATAAAAATCAATTAAAGAGGGCTTGTGTAGAATTAGCAAAAGACTGGAGAACTGATAGATATTTAAGGAGGTTGGAGGCTATGATGATTGTGGCTGACAAAGATGTAAGTTTGCTTTTATCGGGCACTGGAGATGTAATTGAATCGGATGATGGAATTTTAGCAATCGGTTCTGGTGGGCCTTATGCAAACAGCGCTGCAAAAGCTCTAATGAATAATACAGAAATGAATGCTAAAGAAATAGCTTTAGAGTCTTTAAATATAGCGGCTGATATTTGTATTTATACAAATCACAACATAATTTCTGAAACAATTGAAATATAAATGGAATCTAGTTTTAGTCCTAGAGAAACTGTCTCAGAGCTTGACAAGTTTATTATTGGACAAAATAAAGCAAAAAGATCGGTTGCTGTTGCATTACGAAATAGGTGGAGAAGAAAACAGTTAGAAGAAGGTTTGAAAGAAGAAATTGTTCCAAAAAATATTTTAATGGTTGGACCTACCGGATGTGGCAAAACAGAAATTTCCAGAAGGTTAGCTAAATTAGCAGACGCGCCGTTTATAAAAGTTGAAGCAACTAAATTTACTGAGGTTGGTTATGTTGGAAGAGATGTTGAACAAATAATTCGTGACCTTGTGGAAATTAGCATTACTAAAACAAAAATAAAAATGGGACAAGAGGTTAAGGCTAAAGCAGAAAAAAATGCTGAAGAAAAAATATTGGATGTTTTGGTTTCAAAATCTGCAGGAGAATCTACTCGTGATAGTTTTAGGCAAAAATTAAGAAGTGGGGAATTAAATGACAAAGAAGTTGAAATTCCAGTATCATCAAACGCTTCTTTAAATTTACCAACCATGGATATACCTGGTATGCCCGGATCACAAATGGGAATGATAAATTTGGGCGATGTTTTTGGTAAGGGCTTTGGTAAACAAAAAAAATTAAAAAAAATGACAGTAAAAGAATCTCATAGTTATTTGTTAGTTGAGGAAACAGACAAATTGTTAGATCAAGACAAAATAAGCTCAAGAGCTTTAGAAGACGTTGAAGAAAATGGGATAGTTTTTATTGATGAAATTGATAAGATTACTTCAAGAAGCGAGAGAAGTGGAGCAGATGTATCAAGAGAAGGGGTGCAAAGAGATCTGCTTCCGCTGATTGAGGGAACTGCTGTTTCTACAAAACACGGTGTGGTTAATACAGATTATATTTTATTTATTACTTCTGGTGCGTTTCATCTTTCAAAGCCTTCGGATATGCTTCCTGAGCTTCAAGGAAGGCTTCCTATAAGGGTTGAGTTAGATAGCTTAAGCAAAAAAGATTTTAAACTTATACTTACTGAAACACAAAATAGTTTGATTAAACAATACGTTGGTCTTTTGGGAACGGAAAAGGTAGACTTAGATTTTCAAGAAAGCGGGGTTGAGGCGATAGCATCACTAGCAACTGAAATAAATCAAAATGTTGAAAATATAGGTGCAAGAAGACTGCACACAATAATGGAGAAGCTTTTGGAGGAAGTGAGTTTTAACGCATCTGATATTGGCCCAACAAAAATAATAATTGACAAAAAATTTGTAGAAACCAACCTTGTTGAACTAATTAAAAGTCAAGACCTGTCAAAATTTATACTTTAAATATTGATTTTATATTAATCCTTACCTAACCAATGGGTGTGATTAAAAATATAAGAATAGAACTAATTGTTTTAGGGGTAATCTTTTTAAATGTATTGGTCTCATATAATATCGATATTGGGCTTTATAATTATTTTGCCAAATTTGGGTATGACCCGGGCTCAGTATATCTTAAAGAGTTTTTTAGAAACATAACAAATCTTGGGGATTCTCTTTGGTATTTTTTAACTTTTGTTATTTTGTTTTTTTCAACTTTTTTAATTAGCAAAAAATTTTTAAACATAGAAAAATATAGAATTTATTTTAAGTATTTTTCCATAACTGCTCTTGTTTATTTGTCAGCAACTGGAATATTAACACAATTTTTAAAACATATTATTGGAAGGGCGAGACCAAACTACACAGGTTTAGATGAGGGTT
>CACEPG010000016.1 GCA_902561355.1 uncultured Alphaproteobacteria bacterium | reverse complement strand
AAAATTATAGGACCAGGAAATAATCAATATAGAGTTTTAAAAATAAAAAAAAGAGTGGAAGTTCAAGACTTAAGTAAAATAAATTACCCGACATCTTTAAAAATAAAAAATATACAAAAAGAAAATGCAGATCCTCGTAGTAAATATGTCTGGCATTTAGTTTTAATATTCAATAATGGTCTAAAAATCAGTGGAAGATCCAAGCAAGACAGTAGTAAAATGAAAAAAAGACCCTCAATTAAACATGACTGGCAAGTTGAAAATTGGGGAAACAGTAATATTTCTTTGATGGAATTGTCTTAATTAAAATCCATATCCATATGATTATAGTTTATTATTAATTCAAATATGAAACCTAAAGTTTTATCCCTATTTTCAGGATGTGGAGGATTAGATTTAGGATTCCACAAAGCTGGATTTGAAATTGTCTGTGCTAATGAAAATGATAAAAAAATTCATCAAACCTTTGAATATAATTTTCCTAAAACTAAATTAATCAAAGAAGACATCAAAAAAATTGATTATCAAGAATTCCCAAAAAATATTGATGGAGTAATTGGAGGTCCGCCCTGTCAAAGTTGGAGTGAAGCTGGAAAGCAATTGGGGGAGAAAGATACAAGAGGAAAACTTTTTTTTGAATACATTCGTATTTTATCACAAGTAAAGCCTAAATTTTTTTTAGCTGAAAATGTTTCAGGCATTCTGCATAATAAACACAGAAATTCGGTTAAAAAAATTAAGGATGAATTTGAAAAACTTGGATTTACAACAAGCATTACTTTGGTGGATGCAAATGACTATAATGTTCCTCAAACACGCAAGAGAGTATTCTTTATTGGAATTAAAAAATCATTGAAAAAAAAATTTATTTTTCCAGCTTCTAAAATCTTAAATCACAAGCCTACTTTAAGAGATGCGCTTGAAAATTTAGAAAAACCTATTCCATCTAAGAAGTTTAACAAAACAAATGGAATTAATCCAAAAAGTAACAATATTCAAAATAATGAGTACATGACTGGTAATTTTTCAACAATATATATGTCAAGAAATCGTGTTAGAAATTGGGATGAACCCTCCTTTACTATCCAAGCTGGAGGCAGACACGCACCATTACATCCTGAAGCTCCAAAAATGATAAAAGTTGGTAAAGATAAAAGAATTTTTGTGAAAAGCAAAATAAAAAAATATAGAAGATTATCTGTTAGAGAATGTGCAAGAATACAAACATTTCCTGATGATTTTATTTTTTTTTATGAAAATTTATCAGATGCTTATAAAATGATTGGAAATGCTGTTCCTGTAAATTTAGCATTTGTTATTGCTAAATCAATTAAGAAAATAATATAAAAAAAATTTATTTTTTAGAAATAAAAATTTTATAATCCTCATCTGAAATTTTAATACAACCCCCAAAAGATTAAGAGACTTATTTGTACCTAAATTATAATTTAATTATAATTAATGAAGATAAAGCCCATAAAGATATTAATATTTCCTTTCTTATTAATATTTTTTATATTGTTTTATATGAATCCAAATATAGTTACTTTGATTATGTTTGTTAGTTTATCAATGTGCTATAAATTTAATTAATTTGATAATGTGTCTATGAACCTTAATTTTTCATTTTCAATTAACAAGCAGGATAAATTACCTGAATAAAAAGAACCAGTATCAATATTTATGCGGTAATGAAATTTTTCAATCTTATCCTTAGGTGTATGACCATGAACAATAATTTTCTCGTATTTCATCGTTGGTTTAAAAAAATGTTTTTCCCTCGTCCATAACATTGTTTCTCTTTCCTGCATGGAAAGCGGAATATCTGGATTAATCCCTGCATGAACAAAGAAATAATCTTTCCACGTATAATTTATTATTAATTGATTAAAAAAATCTATATGGGATTTTGGTATTAAATCATTAAATTTTTTTCTAAATTTTTTATCTATTGTTAAATCTATAGTATCATCGATATTATTGGATAAATCCATTCCATAACTCTCTAATGTCTCTGAACCACCATTATATATCCAAACAAAAGGACTATTTCTGCTCTCTGAAATAAATTCTAAGAGCATTTGTTCATGATTACCTAAGAGAAATATTTTTTTAAAATGTGGAGGATTAAAATCAATAAGTGTTTGAATGGTTCCTTTTATATCCGGTCCCCTATCTACATAATCACCTAGATAGATAATTAATTTTTCACCTTCCTTATTCTTTGAGGCTTTAATGATTTTGTGATGAATATTATCTAAAAGATCTTTGCATCCGTGAATATCTCCTACGGCAAATACTTGACTATATTCACTCAACTTGTTCCTCTACATCTTCTACTTTAAATTCTATATCTTCATAAAATTCTTTATAATCAAGTTCAGGATGTTCCAACCAGCTTTTTTCCATTAATTGAGCAGCAGTTTCCGCATCTTCTTCTGCTTGTACTTCATCTGGAGCTTCTATCTCTATGGTATCGGTTATTTCTTTAATAATATGAATTTGAGCATTAACAGTACATAAATATTTAGGCATAAAACTCTTTATCAGAACAAGTTGACGAAATTATGATTGATTTTTTTTAAGGAGGGCCATTAGCCCTCCTCTGTTAATTTTCCTATCGAATGATTACTGAAGATAAAAAATAAATTTATTATCAAAAAAAGAAATGTCCGATTTATTCCAAGGATATAATTTTATAGCAATATTATGCCTCTCAATATGCGTTAAAATAAGATTTAACTCTATTTGTACTTGAAAAAATCTATGTATGTCTTTGATATTACTGAATTTATATAATAACATTCCACTAAGAGTCACATGATCATCATGTTCCATCATGTTATACCAGCCCATATGATCAGCTTCTTGGTTTGCTTCTTCATAAAATACAACACAAAGCTCAGTTCGTATTTGAGATAGGTTATAGTTTTTCACAAACCTATATCCAGAATTTTGTGTCATGAATTTAATGAGTGATTCAGAACTATTATTACCAACACCAGATATAAATATTCGGGAATAATCATGGAGTGAAATGTTATCTGATATTGGAAGTTTACCAGCATTTATTTCATTATTTGTTCCTAAAATAACATTTTCGTAGTTATGTTTATTTTGTCTATCGCAATAAACAAACGAACGATGTATTTTATCAAATATTATTCCTAGTTCATATTGTTGATCTGTCGGTAGAAGACATCTAAATCTTTTTTTTGTTTTTTCGACCTCCTTCAGTTTTTTTCGAGGGAAATTGATGACTTTTTGTCTCAAAATGATCCCCTTTTTGTTAAATATTTGTGTTTACAAAATACTCAATCTTCTTTGATAATGAATTACTTGAACCCACACCCCTCTTTCTTATTTAAATTTTTATAGTTGCTTTTTTATTCGCTTTTCCTGGTTATTTTTTTGTGTATCAGCCATAAAAAAAACTCCGTTTAGTTAATTATTTTAATTGGCAAACAAGTAGAGCGTAAATAACCAATAAGTGACCTTATAAACGCATAATTATACAAATCAAGATAATTATAAGCGGAAATTATTTCCGCTTATATATTTTTATCCATTCTTTTTTAGCATCTTCATAAGAAATATTATTCCATCTTTCACCTAAATGAGCTGGAATATAAGAATTACAACCACCGCATTCTAATTGTTGTAAAACACTTGACCAAGGATCATCTGGATCAGGAATAGTGGATACATATAATTGACTTTTAATTTTTATAGAACCGCACTCTGGACATTGAAAAGAGGTCATTTTTTATTTTTTTCTACATTGTTATTATTAGTAATCACTATAACTGGTTTTTTAAGCTTATTTTTCTTAAAATCCCAAGTATAATAAGGACTAATAGTCATTGTATGCGTAGGTAATCCTAGTTTTTTCCATTCTTTTAGGGAAGCTTTTTTCATTTTCATTTTTTCCTCTCTGGCAATTTAAGTCGAAGTTTTTCTAAAATAATCTTTATTATTTTTTTTCGAGGTTTTTTTGAGTCAATTTTTTCTAAAAAGATGTTTTTCAAACCACTATCCTTTTCTCTTTGTTTTATGTAATCTTCTAATGAATTGACCTTGTAGATCTTGAATGAATGAAAAGATTTAGAGAAAATCCAATCATCTTTGGTTGCAAGTTTTTCTGATACAATTTTACCCATTTTTTTTCTCCTTTTTATGTGGAGAATACCAAGTCTCATTTCCTAATAACCATTTGGGAGGTTGGTAATTTCTATCTAGTGAATGATTTTGGATTTTATGTTGCTTAATTTCTTCAAGCAATTGTTCTGTTAGCTTGAACGACTCTAGCACTGTCGGATTTGCCTTTGACATAAGTCTCCTTTTTAGCCATTTCGGGGAATTCCGGGGTTGCAATATAGATATAAATCACCCTCTCTAATTTGATTTGAGAAATAAAAAAAACCTCTGCAGTTAATAACTGAGAGGCATTTTTAACGCGTTCTCGGTTTAGCTGCTTGTCTCCCGCAATCGAGTTCAAATCGGAGTAGTTGTTTTCTATATTATTAATAAAAAAATTCAAGATAAATAAATATATTATCTATCGGTCCATGGATTTTTAATAAATCTTTTGGTGTGTTTTTCTTTTGTTTTAGCACCTTCACCTAATTTAACTGTACTTTCTGATCGATGCTTAGATTGTCGCTTTAATGATTGAAGATTTTGTTTTCTTATTCGTTCTAATTCTTTTTCATCAGATGATAAATTTGACTCGATTAATTCTTCAGCAGTCATTTTTTCATTATTAACATTGTATGTACTTTTTGATTCATATGAATGTTTAAGCGGAACAGTAATTTTCTTATTTTGATTATATTTCATCCAATCTGATTCATCAGATTGAGCATTCTCATCAAATGAAATAGATAAATATTTTTGATTATTTTTTGATGTTTTTATCCAAGCAGCAGCTTGCCCTTTTTTTCCATTAAATTCAAAAGACCCTTTATAATCAGGTTGTTTACTATTATTTTTATTATTAGTAAAAAGAAGAGCATAATTTTTATTTTTAGACATAAATTATTTTAATCTTAATTTAAAAATAATTAAGTATTTTATTAATAATCCCTGAAAATAAAGATTTATTTAACTATTCAGATTTGATTTTAGGATATTATTTTAGAATTTTTAATTCACCAATTCCAAGCTCCATCTCTTTTCTAATTGCTTTGTATTTCACTCTATACATATCATTAGGTGGATTTAATCCAATTTTATTTTTTAAAGAATCTATTTCTTTGGATTCAGCTAAAATAATGAATTGTAACTTAGCTCTAGACAAAGCTACGTATAATGAGTTTATATCTAAATTTTGAATATCAAGAATATTAACAATAATAATGATATCTCTTTCTAATCCTTTCCAATACGTAGTTCCACCTCTAGAAAATGAACCTGGAATTTTACCTTTCTCCACTCCTTCAATTTTATATTTATGACTTCTTAAAAGTTTTGATTCTTGAACTGTTATATTTTTATATTTATTCTCATTTTTTAAAGTTATGAAACCAATATCTGATGGATCAATTTTTTCTCTTCTCACTAATTGATTTGATAAAGACACAATAGCTTCCTGTAATTCATTCTTATCTTCAACTTCAATGGAAATGGGTGGATTATTTAAACCCTCTGGTCCAACAGGGATAACTTTAGAGTCTTCAAATAATTTACTAATTATATTAAATATTTTTTTTGTATTTCTATAATTACGAGATAGGACTACGCGGTAAAACCCATCTAAGGATAGTATCTCATCTTTTTTAAATAGTTTTTGATTATTATCATAAAAAACTACGTATTTTAATTCTTCCTCTCTTAATAAATATTCAATAGCAATAAACCAATCTTCATTAAAATCCTGTCCTTCATCAATGATTATAATGTCATATTTCTTTTCATCTTCTAATTTATCAAAGATTTGAGCTGCAAATTCAGGTAATTTTTTATCAAAATATTCTTCATCTTCTTCATTCCAATTACCTCTAAAACCTGAAGTTTCTTTATGCATGTATTTATCTCCAACTTCTCTTGTTTTCTCTTTTACAAGATCAAAAATGTATTTTACTTCAGGGAGCATTCCTTCTTTATTTTTAAAGTAATCTAATAAAAAGTTTTTTTGCGATCTATTTCTGGAGAGCAGTAAAACTTTAGCATGCATTTTTGATGAAAATTCGTAAGCTAAATGTGTTGCAAGGATTGTTTTGCCTGTCCCTGCCCCTCCACTTACAGCTATTCTCTTATTATTAGGATCTAGTAAGTGATCATATAACGATAATTGGTTATCAGATAATTCAATAATACGTTTATTGGCGTCTGCTAGTAGATCTTTAAAAGGAATTTCAGCAAAATATTTTTGATCTAAAAAATTAGTAAATATTTTCATTTGTTGAGAATCAAATGAATCAAAAGCTGATTTTTGACCAGCAAAGCTCAGAGCTCTTTTTATTGATTGATCAATATTATTTAAATCTTCTTTAAATAAAAATAAAGATACTGGAAATTCACCAATGGTTTTAACATTATCTTTCTTCATTCCAGGAAAAATACAGATATAATGTAATCGATTATTTTTATTCCATCCTGATACCGCCTTTAATTTTTCTTTAAAATTAAACATTGCATCTTTTGCTTGTTCAATTGGATTTTCTATTTGAACAATTTTTTCATTATCACTTCTTTTTGAATACCATTGCTTCTCTTCATCATTATAAGTTATTTCTAGACCACCTTTTACTTCAATGAATAGAATCCCCTCATCTTTTAGAGCTAAAATAAAATCAATTTCCCGAGTAAATAATTTTCCTCTATTATTTTTTCCGTGCCAATATCTTTTATAATTTACATAATAATCATCATTTAATTTTTCTTTAAATAAATTATAAATTTCTATTTCTGATTTAGGAGTATTTTCAGCAATTAATAATGAATTAGGTCTAATCTCACTCATCATTAATAACAAATTTAGATAATAAATTTTGGTTATTATTAATTTGTTCAATTTTATTAGCCTGATCTAAATTTGAATTAAATTTAATATTTGAAACATAGTTAGGAATTTCCGATACTTTAGGAACATTAATAGCTTCATAAAAATTAATATTTCTTTCTGCAAATTCATAGTTAAACTTGTATTCACTTAATTTTTCTTCTTCGATTAAGCCTAAAGTTTTATAAAATTTTTTCCTTAGTTTAAATATAAAGGAAGCATCATTTATATTTTGTTCAATTTTTTTTCGTAAATCCAAAATTGAAATCCCCTCTATCGTTTCTCTTGTTCGAATAGATGCGATTGTTATGATGTTTTCATTCGAATTTAATTGATGAAAGTCAAATCTATGAATTCTATCGTTTCGCAATGTACACTTAACTTCTATTATTTCTCCAAAATCATAAAAATCAAATTTTTCATTATTTTTATTATGCCATGCCTCAATCAAAATTTCAGGTGCTGATGAATAATTTATTAAAAATAATTCTCCCCAAAGTCCCAAGATTTTTTCAAAATTTACAGGTTTAATTTTACTAAATAATTCAATAAAATCCTCAGTATATTTACTTAAGTCTTCATTAGTCAAATTAGCAGAATGACTTTCTATCATTGATTCAATCATAATAAAAAAAATCTTAATCAAATTTGAATCTGAAGATTTGCATGTAAAAACTGTAAATACATCTTGAATTTTTTTTTCATTTTCAAATATAGTGCAACTTATATTTGCTCTTATTTTTAAATTAGACAAATCTCTAGAATGATCTTCATTATAATTATCAGGATTGTTAATTTTAAATAGAATTAAGGCATTATTGTTGTAGTCTTGCCCAACTCTGTGTTCTAGATTATTATTAAATTTAATTGCTTGAATATTTGTTTCATCATTAGGTGTATTTAAAGTAATAAATTTTTCATAAAGATTTAACATCATCATTTAAATTTCTTCTTCTTCTTCAATTTCATAATCTTCATGACCTTCGATTGTATCTGATGGAATTAATGATTCCGGAACATAAAAATTAAAAAATGGAACATTATCAATTGTGCGTTCAATATTTGTTTGTCTATTGGGATTGTTTGGATTTCGAACATTAATTTTGAAATTATAAATTTGTAATGTTGGTGTTTGAGTAGGTCTGTTTCTATCAGTATTACCAACAAGATAATCATAGTGAAAGAATGGATCTCCTGGATAAGCACTTGGATCATTCTGTCTTCTACCTTGATGAGATTGAATTACTCTGAGATTCCCACTAGTAGACCTTAAAACTCTTCTCGAATCATTCATCAACACTATAGGGCAAAGAGTATCTGTATCTGTATCAGCTTGCTCTATATAAAAACTAATAATACTATCGACATTAAGAAAATTTTGTTCATCCATAATATGATGGTTAATTTTTCTTAAATAATCCCTAATATCATTTAAATTTGTGTTTAGAATAATTTCATCTTTATAGTTACCTTCTAGAAGCCATGTTTTAACATTGTCAGTTGCAATTTCTGATATCAATTTTTTATCTAATTGGTTAATTTCATTATAAAGATTTTGATTTTCAATTAATTTTTGTCGTTCTAAATCATATGCTTTTCTTTGTTTAAATAATGAAGCTTCACTGCTAATTGTATTTAAAATAAATTGAGTTTTTGCTTTTGCAGTCAAATTATAGTGTGAAGCATTACCACCTCTCCATTTTCTGGCCCAAACTTTCATATCTCCATTTTTATCAAGATGATTTTCAATATCATTTCTCATATTTCTTTCAATTTCATAACTAGTTTGAAACATGTCAATTAATTCAGTTGTTAAAAATATTCTAACATAACCAGTATATTCGTGATGATAACCATAAAATCTAGCACGTTGTTGAATATTATCTAATTGTCTTCCTCCAACGCTTCTACACATATAAGTAACAGTCAAACCTTTTACAGTATAACCTCTTTCAATTCCTATACCTCCAATTAATATTCTTGCATAAACACCGTCTCTTCCCCATTCAATATTTGGCATTCTGCCTCTTGAAGCATTAAAAGGCATAACATCAACACGTCTAAGAGACTTAATAAGTGCTTTTTTAAATTTTTCATCAAAATCATATAAATTTAATTTTGGATTTTCTTCTTTAAAAATTTCATATGTGTTTTGAAAAAAACCAAGTTCTTCATCTATTGAAGGTTCACGAATATCAGAAAACATAGAATCAAATAATCTTCTCCATCTACTAATCTCATCATTTACAAATCCTAAAAATTTATCATGTTCAATTACTCTTACAGCAGGGTGAATTATCATTGAACGAGATTTATTATTTACATGATCTTTATTTAGTATTCCGCATGTTACTCCTATTAAAAAAAATCTTAGAGCTTCAATTAAACTAGGGGGTTTTTCACCATGATGTTGTAAATTTGTAATGTCATCAGTAGGTATTTCATAAATATACTTTTCTCTTGTATGAATTTCTCTAAAGAAATAATCCCCACCTGTGTATTTTTTTCCAGGAGTGAGGTTTTGGGCAAAATCTGGAGATAAATGATTAATTGTTTCTATTAATAAATTTGCGAAAGGAGTTGCAGTATAACCTAAATAACTATGACTTTTTAATAAAAATCTTAAATCTTTAATTTGTCTATGAGTAGCTCCTTCAACTCTTTCAACTAGTAGTTGCTCACCAATCTCTATGGTATTATTACGTTTTTTATTTAATTTTTTTAAAACATCTTCCTCTAATCCGTAATCTTCAGCAATGAGTTCAAGAGTTTCACCTTCTTCTACAACATGAAAAGAAGCTCCTAATGGTCTTCTCCCAGCTCTTGAAATATTATTATAATTATTTTGTGTAACTTCTTTTTTCCATTGAGTATTCAAAGAATGATGATCAGCTTCATCATCTAGTATTAAAGTTGGAACTTTAGAAAAATCTACCCCCTTTAGTGAAGCTGTACTTAAAATTTTTTCTAATTTATTTAAACGTGCAGGATTTTTCATAGTTACCATTAGAAAAGTTTCCATTTCTTCTAGATCATTAAATTCATCATCCCATGTATCAATAGCGTTTTTCATACTTTGAGCAATTTGAACATAGTCTATGCTTCCTTCACCAGGAATATCATATCGTCTCCAACCAGAACCATTTAAAGCATCATAAAATCTTTCTTGAGTTTGTGTAGTAAGAGATCCTACATGTCCTGACATTACTATAATTAATTTATAGCCATTATCTTTTGCCATAGCAGAAACAGATTCCATAGAAGCAGTTTTGCCACTTTGAATCATTCCCATCATTAAGCCTGTTGATTTAAAAATTTGATTCGAAACTATGATATTGTGTGGATTAATACATTGTGAAAGAATATCTGAACAATCGTTAATTAATTGATTTTTGTCTTCTAAATCAAAATCTTTGTTTTCTATATATCTAGTAAAAAATGAACCATCAGTTATTGGTTGCCATCTACTATTATTATTTTCCGTAATTCTGATTGTGTGCTCAATATTATTTTCCTCTTCAGGCATATTAATCTTTGTTTACAGGAGGGGGCAGATACGCAAGTATGTCATTTAAATAACTTCTTACAACATCAGATCTTGGATTACCCCTTTCTCTTGCAATTGTTTCAGCTAAAGCTATGTATGATCCAATTAGTATCATGCCTTCTACTTCTTCAGAGTTATCGCCAAAATACATCTCAGTAAAAGGATGAAGCATTGAAATCTGAATTTGAATTTGTTTATTTCTTATTTTTTTATCATCATTAATTAATAACCAACTACTATTGTCCCGATCATAATTTAGAATGATTTCTATACTCCATTGCCTACCCTCAAAATTAACTGTTTTTCTCTGTACTTCTTTTTCTTTGCCTTTATCTAAAAATTTTGGGAGTTCTTGTTTTTTGTATGAAACTTTTTCAATAATCTCCAGTACCTGAGGTAGTTTATCAATTGCTTGTTTATGTCCTTCTTTAGAAACTTGTCTAAGAGTTTTAGTATTTCTCTCTTTTCTAAAACGTCTTGCTTGTTGTATTATGGGCAATTCTTCGCTATCCATTTCCTTTTTTAATAATTGTAGAAACTTCCATTCTTCTTCAGGCGTCCAAACAAAGCCATCTTTAGTATGGGATACCTCAATGTCATCAAAATGTAATTCACCAAATATTCTTTGATATTCAAAAGAATTAGGTGCTTTAAAAATAGTCAAGGGTCTGTAAGAAGATCCATCCATTTTTGTATCTTTCAGACCCATTGCTTCACTAGCACTTCCCATAATTAATCTCTTTCTTCTAAATAACGCAAAACCTGCAGCTTGAAGACTTGCTGGATTTCTTATGCCAACAAAACCTTTCACAATCATTTTGTTCCAAGTAATATTTATATTTTTTTTCCATTTTTTTGGTTTTGGATTTTTAACCATATTTTCTATATCTCTATAATCTGGTTCAATCATCAAAGGAGGTTCTTTGAAAGAAATTTTTTTATTATTAAAATATAAATCAAATTCATTATTTCTTATAAAACATCGATACATTGAAGAAAGATGTTCTCTAATTTTCATAATTGTTGCACCTTTAGGTCTTCTTCTTAACTTGTTTAAAACTATAATTGTGAAATGTTTATTTGTTTTAACCTTATGATAATCTACTTTAAGTTCATCTAAAGAATCTTTTGTAATTTTTTTTAAATCAAACTCTACAGTCTTTGAATAATCTTCATTAATTGGTTTAGTAAGTACTGACCATTTTGGAGAAAACCAACAGGCAGCTGTTTTCATTCCCATTCCAAATTCAGATAATCCTGAAGTTCTTTCAGGTCTTGCAGCTGCTCTGAAAGCTCTGGGATAATTTTTTTCATCAATTCCTGCAGCGTTGTCTTTGATGATTATTCTGTCGCTTTCTACGTTTATATCAACTCTTAGCTTATAAGAATCACCATTTATTTTTTTTAATTGTTTTTTATATTCAACATAACTCTGGATAGAATTATCAACAAATTCAGCAAGAGCATACCATTCTCTATAGTTTATTGCTGCTAATATAGTTAAATATCCAGCAGTTGGTCTAATATTTACAGTATCATCTCCATTGTCATCACCATTATTATTCTTTTTTGTCATTTAACGAATATAAAACACTATTTTATGTTTTTTTCTATAATTAAAATAGATTAAAGATGTTATTTTAAAAAGGATTTTGCTATTTTTTGAACTACATCAGCATTTACAGCATTTCCTATTGCACTATATGCCATTTCATAATTTTTTTTTCGTAAAATAGGGATTATTTCCCGTAAACCTTGAATTTTTAGACATTCTTCTATGGAAAGATAGCGCTTTAATTGAGGAATATAAGGTAACTGAGTAATGGCAGCATGAATAAGTGTTGGTGCTGCATCCATTCTTTTAACTCTAAGACCAGAACCTCTAAATGAGATTATCTTATCTTCTAAGGTGTATTTCTCTCCCTTACAATTCCATTCAAATTTTCTATGTGTTGGCTCATTAGCCATACTATATTTAGGTTTTTTATATTTTTTTAACCAAGGATCGATCCATTTTTTGTTTACTTTATAAAAGTTTCTTAAATCTTTAATAAATTTTATTTTCCAATCTGGAAATTTCCTACTCTCTCTTTTTGATTCATTTATTGAACGACTATATCTAGCGTAAGGTGGAATAAATTCAAAAATTTTTTCTTTTGATTTATTTTTTAAACTTACTCCTAATGTACCTCGATATTTCTTTAACTGTGTAGGTCCCATTTTTGAAGGTGTAGTATCTTCAAATGGATAAGTTGCTCCAAATTCTGAAATCCATAAAGGATTATATATTTTCACATATTCTTGATCATCTATCAAAATTTTATCTTTTTTATCTCTCTGATTATTTTTATTTATTTTAGGTATTCGACTTAAAAAATCTTCCCACATTCTTAATAAATATTTTTTTTCTTTAGTTAAATTTCTTGGTTTAGCTGGCTTGCTTTTTAAATATTTTGCAATATTTGTTTTTCTTTTTATTGTCATTTTGGGTTCTTTTAATTCTGGCCAAATAATTTTAATTTTTTTTCTTTTCGTTCTAATACCCAGTATGTACATTCTAAATCTAATTTGAGGGATTTTAAAATGTAATGGCGATAAATTTTTTTGTTCAATATTATATCCTTCTTTTTCTAATTTTCTTTTCATTAATTTCCACGTCTTACCTTTATTATGTTTTTCTAAATTGGGAACATTTTCTAAAAATAAATATTTAGGTTTATGAGCTTTAATAAATCGAAGAATATGATTAAACATATTGCCAGCTATTTTATGATTAAACCCACTTTGTGTTCCAGCTTTTGAGAATGGTTGACAGGGAAAACCTGCACACAGAATATCGTATTTAGGAATTGTTTTTAAATTTACATTACAAATATCATAGTCAACTTTCATATTAAATTTTTTTTGATAAATTTGATTGAGGTTTGAATCTATTTCACAGGCATAAACACATTTATGTCCTAAACGCTGAAGACCTAGATGAAAACCTCCTAGTCCGGCAAATAAATCTATGAATTTTAGTTTTTTCATAAATATTAAACTTCTGAATTACGGTAAATACAATGTTTACAATTAAGATTGGAATTAGGCGCCTCTTCATTATCTAATGTTTTTTTGATTTCTATAATTGTGTCATCGACCCATGAATAATCACCTTCATAAGATAAGATTTCTATTTTAAATTTTAACTCTTCATTAAAATCTTCTATGTCTTTATAAAACGCACTGCAAAAAACAAAATAAGCAGTTGTTGAAACATCAAAATCTTTTTAGTAAATAACCACTGATAAAACTCTACTTGCTTTTTATACCAATACTTATGAGGTGCTCCTTTTTCATCTAATGAGGCTCCTAGAGGTTCATTTGTTTTTTTATCGTATGATACGGTTGTTGTTTTATAATCAGCGATAAATAACTTCCCATTATTATCTGTCCAACAATCATCGATAGCGCCATATAGAATAAAATTAGTTTCAGGGTCATGATACCGAATGCCCTTTCTATTATTTTGCCAATCCTTAATTTCTTCATGTTGAAATGGAATTAAATCAATGTCATGATCCTTACAATATCGATGAACAGTTCCACTATTTCTATTTTTATCGAAATCTTTCTTTAATAATATATCTAATGCCGTGGGAATGTAAGACATTGGACCTGAAGGACGAGTAATTTTGTGCTTTTCGCTTCTATCTATATAAAAACATCTAGGGCATTGAAGAAATAAATCAATTTTGCTCCGACTCAATTCAAATGGTTCGTTTTGACCTGGTTTATAAAGTATTTTTTTTGGCATATTTTTTATTTATATACTTTAATATCATTATACAAATATAAAAAATATGGATAATTCAGAGAGAAAATTCAAAGTATATTCAATTTATGATTTAAGAAGAATAGCAATTAAAAATCAAAAAGATAAAGATATTCTAAATGATATTTTAATTGAACTTCATCTCTATCGTAAACAAAACACAATCAATACAATTTTAATTAATGACATTAAAAAATTTAAAGAACTATATAGAGTTAAAATTAAAGAGATTTTTTTAAATGATTATATTCCTAAAAATCGTGGTGAACAAGATGAGTTTAGTAAGCAGATTTTAAAATTTAAAGACGGTAATGAAAACTCTATCAAATATTTTGAAGATCAAATTTTTAAAAGATGGAAACATATAAATGAAAATAAATTCAGTTTATGTAAAGTTCCGTCTAGTGATAAAAATAAAATTAATAATACTATTAGCGAATTAATAAAAAGAATTATTGCTAGATCTTCTGAAAAACACAGAGATGCATCTGATTTTATAATTCGAAAATATTCAATAAAACCTCAACATAAATCTTATAGAAATGAAAGATTATCGATAGCAAGTCATTTAGACTCCCTTGATATATGTAAAAGTAAAATTGATTTAATAGAAGGTAAAAATATTATTTTATTTGACGATGTTCTCACTACGGGAAATTCTATGAAATCATCCTCTCATTTACTATTTAAACACAAAGCTCAAAATGTTATTCAATTTACTTTATCTAAAACAAAACAGAACTGATATATTATGAGTAGTAATCAATCTTTATCTATTTTTCTTTTACCTAATATTGGCAACGTAAAGACTATAAAAATATTAAAAAGCATCAACTGGAAACCAAATAAATATTCTCAAACTGATTTTATAGACCAATTATATAAAAATAATTTTGACCGTATTGATGAGCTAACTTCTCTTGAAAATACAGCAAAAAAACATGTAGATGATTTAAATAATGCGGGTACATCTATTATTAATTATTTTGATAAAGACTACCCTCAATCTTTAAAAATGATAAAAAACCCACCTCTTCATTTATTTATAAAAGGAAATTTAAATATTTTTACCAACAAAAATATTGCCATTATTGGATCTAGAAAACCTTCATCAGCAGGTAAAAATATGGCTTATCAAATTTCACAATTATTATCTAAGGAGAACTTCAATATTATTAGTGGTTTAGCTTTAGGTTGTGATACTGAGGCGCATAAAGGGGCGCTTAGTGTAAATGGAAATACACTAGCTGTTCTTCCAGGTCCTTTAGATAATATTTATCCATCTTCAAATAATAAATTATCAGAAGAAATACTTGAAAAAAATGGTTGTTTACTAAGTGAATATTTATCCAATACAAAAATAATAAATCCAAATTTTGTTCAAAGAGATAGATTACAAAGTGGTTTAAGCAGTTTGATTATTGTTATAGAAACATCGATAGATGGTGGCACGATGCATACGGTTAATTATGCAATTGAACAAAATAAAAAAATAGCTTGTTTTGGCTTTAATGATGATAAAAATCTTATTCCCTCAGGCAATAAGGAGCTTTTTTCAAAACAACAAGTGCTTAAATTTAGTACAGAGGTAGAAATAAAGGAAATAGTTAATAAGATAGATTTCAATGTATCTAAGTTACCGGTACAACAAAATTTTTTTTGATCTTACTATTTTATAATATCTGCATAGTAGCACGGCTACAATTCATCTCCAATATCACATTCATAATCACCCATATGCCAAAAGCCGTCTTGCACATCGTTTCCAATGATTAACTTACCTCTTCCATGAACATTATTATCCTTCCACTCTCCTTCATATATAGAATTTTGAGAAGTTAAGATGCCTTGACCATTGCATTTTCCATCCTTAAATTCACCAACGTACTTAGCATTAGTATATTTTAATATTCCTTTCCCGTGTGGTTTATCATTTTTAATTTGACCAACATAAACACCTTCTTTTACTAATAGTAACCTATATTTATTCATAATAACTCCTCAGTGTTATTTATTTTATTATTTCAATATAATTGCATGGCTCCATTGCTTCATCTAAGTAACGCTTAAATCTTCCCATAAACCAATAACCTTGTTTAACTTCATCTAAATATTTGTATGTTCCTTTCCCATGCATTTTATCTAATTTCCATTCTCCCTCATAAAAACTAGTTCCATCAAACATTGTCCATTTACCGACACCGTCACGATTACCTTCTTTAAATTCTCCAACATAACTAGACTCTGCCTTTCCTTCATAAAAATATTTTAATCTTCCATAGCCGTGAGGTTTTCCATCTTTGATCTCTCCTGCATATAAATCATCATCTATTCGTATAATGGTTATATTGTTTATCTCAGAATTATTGGCTATTTTTTTCTTTAAAAACTGATGTTTAGTTGAATTATCTTTATATATATTTTTATCAATTTTAATTATCTTCGCATTATTCATACGTTATCCTTTTGTTATAGATTATTTTTATTAAAATTATGTGTGTTAAATGTCTATCTTCAGTCTCAGTATCTTTTTAACATAAAAAATTGTCAATATTATGAACTCTCATAATCCCCAATATCCTAATCCAATAAAAAATAATGAAATCATAATGGCTAATAACCAAAATCCAGCCGTAAAAATGAATTGAAAAATTCCTACAACAGTATCTCCACCAAAAACAATGGCGATTAAAATTAATATTAATATAATTGTTATTAATGTCATGAAGCAGTTTTATAAAGTTGTTGAGATTCCCAGCTATACCCTGTGCCGTATTTTGTTTTAATGCGATCAAATTTGTCCTGTGAAGGATGTGCTTGTTCAAACTTTCGACGGATACGTTTAATCATACTGTCTACTGAACGATCATCAACAGTAATTTTAGTTCCATAACAAATATCAAGTATATGATTACGATCAAAAATTACACCTGGACGTCTAGCTAAATGTTGTAAAATTAAATATTCTTTTTTTGTTAATTCAATTGTTTTTCCATACCAAGTACACATCCATTTTTCATAATCTAAAAACAAATTACCAAGTTTTAATTTTTCAACTTTAATTGTTTGTTTTTCCTTATCAAATAATCGACCAATACGAGCTGTCACCCCTTCTATATTTAGAGGTTTAGAAATAAAGTCATCTATGCCAGAGCGTAAACTTACCGCTTCAAGATGTTGCTGACCTGAAATACTAAAAACATATATTTTTTTATGTTCGCAATGATTTTTTAATTGTTTGTAAAATGACAAGCCGTTTAATTGTGGCAGATCCATGTCAATTATGAACAATTGAAATTTTTCTATTTTTTCATCTTGTAAAATTAAAAAAGGGTTTGAGTAATGATAAACGTTATACCCCAAATTTTTTAGGCTAAATCCTAAGTGTTTTAATTGTTCTGTGTCATCATTAATGATGGCTATATTTGTCTTATTTGATCTTAATGTATTCATTTTTTCTCCTTTATTCTGATGTACATAAAAAAAGAGAGAAAAACTTGTGTAGTAATTAGGTATTTTTACACAAAAACAGGTTTAAAAATAAGATTTACTAATTATAGCATATGAATGTTTTTATTAAGAGAGTTAGTTCCTTTTTTACCTTTACTAACTTTAATTTTTTTTGGCTTTGGGTTTATAAAATTGATTAAAAAAAACCCAAACTTTAAAAAAACCTTACTATATTTCTTGGCTGGTATTATATTATTTATAATATGGTTTGTTATTGCAAATAATTATTATTAATTTTCACCCATAGCTATTTGCAAATAAAGCAAAATTTGTTCTAATTTAACTATAGCTTCTTTAACTTTTAATTTTTCTCCTGCTACAATTTTAATACCACCAGGGCTATTTGGAGATTGTGCTGTATGTATCGTTTTTTGAAAATCAGCAATGATGATGTTTAAGTCATTCATAATTTGAAAAATATCTTTGTTTTTTAAATTATCATTATTATCCATAAATTTTGCAATCATTGCTTCATGTGATGAAAACATAGGAGCATATCCAGCAGTTTTTAGACATTCATAATCTATCGCTATTGAATCTGTATGATCAATTGTTTGTACCTGATCAGGATCTGCACAATTTCTGTAATAGCTAGCTCCTGTTTTTTTATCTGTGTGGTTTTTAATAGCATCTGCTATTCCTACATCTTTTAAAATCTTAAAAGCTTCATACAGACCATTTTCTATAGAAGGAATTTTTCTTAATTTTGGCATTTAATTTACAATCTCAAATTTTTTATTTGCTAGCGGAACAGCTTGACCATTCTCCACTCTCCCCTTTTCATAAATCAATAATTCCCATTCACCAACATGTAAATTTGTATTAAACTCTTTTGAAGAATAAGTTCTAAAATTATTCGACACACTTATTAAAACTTCAACAACAGCAAAATAGGTAACTAAGTTACTACCTTCATACATTTTTTCTGCTGTTTTAAATTTATCTGAGTCATCATCAGCAAATCTTCCATATTCACTTTCATAAAAAGTATTTTCATAAGGAATAGTATTTGATTCACTATTAAGAGGATCTTCTGTAAAAACCCAGTGTATTTGAATTTTTTCATGTTCTAAATTCTCACTTTTATCCCAAAGCTTTTTAAGATTACTAACATGAACTACTGCATATAATCGATTAAATGAATCAATTTTAATTTTTTCATTTTCTAAAATTTCTTTACCACATGTTAGTTTTTTAATTTTTTTAGTTTCAGGATCTTTTTCAAAGATAAAATTTTTATCAGTACAAATCATTACTTTATTTAAAATCACTGCATAACTAGGAACAGTTGTAAAAACGATAAAACAAAACAAAAGACTAAATTTATAAGAAATTATTGATTTCATATTGTGTGCAAAAATATATCTCTATTACACAAGAAATTACACCTACTTTTTTAACTTTAGCGTCGGAAGAAGGAGTTAATATGCACATAGTATCAAATAAATGGTCTCAAGTAAGAATTTTAGAGAAAAAAACTTATTTTAGGTACATGGCAAGGTATTTATCTCTTTGAACATCGTTATAATTCGCTAGAAAGAATACTAACCTGAAGTTTTATTGGAAATTAAATAAAGAAAAGTAAAGATTACTTTTTCAACTAATTATTTTAAGAATTCACATTATCTACGTTTTTTGCAGATACAATATATCTAAGAGGTGTACCTGATAAAATGGCATCAAATGGATAACAAGTTATTAATAGCAGTCTATTATTATGGTTTATTGAAATTCCATCTTTAACGTTTACTATTAGAAATTCTTCAATCTTATAAGTATACCAATTTCTATTTAAATCTTGAAGTTTTAGAATGTCTCCTATTTGCAAATCCTTTATGTAAGTAAAATGAGAATCTCTATGACCAGAAATGGCAGTAATTTTTTTTTTATAAGGTAAATATGTTTCTTGATGAAAGGTTGGAGACCAGGATAGAGCTTCACCTGAACTTTCATCTAAAATAACTTGACTAATACCGTGCTTAGGAATTTCTAGTTTAAATATAGGCATTGCATCAATACTAGACCATGGTTTATTAGGTTTGTTATCTTTTAAAGATATATTCCATGCATATTTAAGGAGTACTTGACCAACTTTAGCTTTTACTTCAATTTTAATAGCTTCAAATAAAAAGTACCCTCCTCCCAATAGGAGGATAATAAGAAGAAGGATACTTAATTTTCTTTTCAATAAAATTTACGGTGAGTTATGAAAAGAATAATAAAAGAGAAGATAAATATATAAGCTATAATGTAATACGTATTTTTATTAGTAGAAGTTTGAACAAAATGTATTTTTAATTCAGGTAAGTTATTTAAATTAATTTCATTTAACTGATCAATACGATCATAAACAGGGATCATTAAATCGTGTTGATCGTTATTATTGGAGCTTAAATTTTTTATTAAATTAGGATCTAGCCACCCATCAGGTATATTTTGCGCTATTTGATGTGATGTAAGTATTTCATCTTCTTGACGAGAGATTTTTTCATCAACTGCTACAAGAGAAGTAAATTCTGTTACAAGACTATGCTTTAGAGCTAAATTTGTTATTTTTTTCTCATGTGTGCCAGCATCAAGAAAACCTATTGCATTATGAAATGAAATTTGATCTATTTTTTCTTTTGCCCAAAGTTGATCTAAATTTTTTCCTTTTTGAATATCTTTTTGGTAAATTTCAAATTTCCATAATCCGTTAATATGATCAGCTTCTAAAACCATCGGGTAAGTTAATTCTTTTTGCTTAGTATCTGGGATTTTGATAAAAAAATTAATAGGATCTCCTGCAAGAACATCTGGAAGTTTATTAGGTAATAAATAATGATTGTTGCCTATTAATAGTTCTAAATTTTTTAATACAGGTCGATTAATTTTATAAAGCAAATCATTTGTTTTCTCTTTAAAATTTGAATTATCAACAAATAAATAAGATCCACGTCCTGTCTTAGCCAATCCTTTAACAAGATATGAATTTGGTGCGCTACCGACCCCAACAACACTAAATTTTTTTTGACCTATCAAGTGATGCACTATTGCTAATGCTTCTCTTTCATAAGAAATAGCTCCATCTGTCATCAAAATAATATGATGATCTAAAGGTAAAGGTGATTTTTCTAATATTGCCTCATAAATTGGACCTAGCATTTCTGTACCGTTATCTGCATTAAAGTTTTTAATAAATTTTAAAGCTGTTAATTTATTATATTGACTAGCTAGTTTTGGATTTTTAAAAAGTTTATAATGAGAATCATCAAAGGCAATAATATTTATATAATGATATTCAGGTAATTGATTTACAAAATCAATTAGCGTTGATTTCATTTGTGAAAGAGAGGAGCCACTCATACTGCCCGATACATCAGCTATAATGGTTATTGATGATTTATCCGTTAATTCTAAATCTTCTAGCTTTATTTGAGGATTAATTAACCCGTATAAATAGATGTCTTCGCCTACTTGTTCTTGATATATTTGAACATATGGTTCAGATGAAACTATAGGCTTAAACTTCAGAACAAAATCTTTTGTGGATGACATAGATTCATTTGCAAGTTTTATCTTATAATGTGTAGTTGAAATTTTATTTATATCTAATTTCTCATTACTTGAAGGCATAGAAATTTTAAAGCCAACATTTAGATCTATATTTATCTCATAAGGATTAATTGTATAATTATTTTCATTAATTGGAGAATGCAAATCTGGATTTAATTTAAGAAATTTATTTTCATTGTTTTTTTTATTTGATCCTTTTTCATATCGATGCGTAATAACGGTAGGAATACGAATACTATATTCTCCATTAATTAAAGATAATTTATCTTGATATCTTATTTCAACAACAATCATTTCACCAGGTTCAATATTAGCAAGTTTAGTTTTAAAAATATTTGTTCGACTAGAACTTACCAATGATGTTTTTTTTCCTGAATTTTTTGCTTTTTGATATGTTTCTTCTGCCTCTTCCTTCTTTTGAATCATGCCTTTTATATAACGATTACCAATTTTCATTGTTAATTGATCTACAGCTGATGTATCAGGTAGAGGAAAAAGATAAATTGCTTCTGTGTGTTCTTTTGTGGGGTTAATAAAGTATTGTTTTACAGTAGTAGTTGTTAATAAACCTTGAACACTATAGTTTATTTCTGTTTTCAGTGTTGGTACTTCAAAAACTCTTTGACCTTCTTTTAATTCGCTTTCTTGTATAAAAAATAAGCCGTATGGCTGATTTATTTTTCCATACGAGTTAAATGAAAAGCCAATTGATACTACAAATATAAAAAAACGAGCAAGTGCTATCATGATGAAAACTTTAGAACAATAAAGAAGCCAATTAAAATAATGATGCATAAATCTAACAACATCATAATGCTTTCCAATCTTTAAATTCTTCCTGTTTATTATTTTTATCGCGGTAATTTATTTCTCCTAATAATTTGCCCCCACTATCAATTTCTATAGAGCCATAAAAAATTTTTCCGTTTACTGATCCTTTGGATCGAATATGTAATTGATCATTTATATTAATTTCTCCTTCTACCTTCCCTTCTACTTTCATTGTTTCAGCTTTTAGTTTACCTTTAACATTACCTGTTTGACTGACGATTACCGTATGACAATCTACATCTCCGTCAATTGTTCCTTGAATAGTTACTTCATTTTCAGCTTTGATAGTGCCTGTTATACTCACTCCTTCACCAATGAGTAGAGAGCTAGATGTGTTTATTAGATTTTTTTCATCAATTGATTCTTGTTTATCAATGAATGAATTTTTCTTTATTGATTCAGATATATTATTAAAATACTGAGGTTCTTTTTTTGATTTTAAATTTATTAATGACATAAAGTTATTTTTTTTCCTTTCATTTTTATTAAAATAGAATTATCAAGGCAAAATGATGCAGATTCTGTGTTAAAAAAAAGAAATATTAAAAAAAAAATTTTTTGTTGCTATTTTTTTTAAATGTCATACTTTCGCCTACATTCTAATTTTTAATGGAATTTCAAACGGTTTTTTGATTAATGATTATTTAGAAAGGAACAATGACGACTATTAGTATTATTGACGACCACAATCCAATTCTTAATTCACTATCACTTCAATTTCAAACTCATAATTATTCAACAATCGTATTCGATTGTCCTGAAAAGGCATTAACTTACCATACAAAAAATCCTGTTGATGGATATGTTATAGACATGAAGATGCCCAAAATGACAGGAATTGAGTTCTATGAAATACTTTGCTTGAATCTTAAAAAAGAAAGTCTTCCAGCTCTCTTTTTAACTGGAGTTGATAATTTGGAAGAAAAAGCTTTAAAAGAAACAACCATAGGCGATTATGTTTTGAAGCCTTTTAAGTTTAATATTTTATTAACTAGATTAGAGAAAATTATGTCTAATTTTAAACTAGATGACAAAAATAAATCATACAAAATTGGTAATCTAGAAGTTGTTAAAGAAAAGATATTAGTTAAATGGTATGGTGAAGAGGTAATTTTAACTAAAAGTGAATTTAATCTACTTAATCAATTAGCTTCTCGTCCCAGAGTAGTTTTCAGTAGAGATCAATTACTTGATATTTGTTATGGTGAAGATGTTATAATGGTTGATAGAAATATTGATTCTCATATGAAACGCCTTCGAAAAAAATTTAGAGAGGCTAAGCCTGAAATTAAATTTGATCGGATAAAAACGCACTATGGAAATGGATATAGTTGGAGCCCAAAATTTCAAGGATAATTATTCATAAAGAAATCACAAAAATGGCATTTTTTTGCCCTAAAGTTTGAATATTTTATTTCTTGTGGCATTAATAAAACGAATATTATTATTTTTTCTATCCATAATATTCATCATTTTTTTACTTATTGGTGCCACAACCTGATAATTTTTGTTTATAGATTAATTAATAATAATTTTTTTTATAGGAGAAACAAAATATGATTGAAACTGCAGGAGGAATGGTGCCCTTTTTGTGCCATGTATTTTTAATTTTATTCGGAGGTTTTTTTGGATTAAATTTTGCATTTAATAAGAACTTTGCTAACAAAAATTTTGGATTTGATAATATTCAGGCAGCTTATATGGGCAGACCGTTAGGTTTTTTAATGACTGGATGTATTGTGATGGCTATTTTTGCATTGTTTCAAATAGCAGGAGTAACATCAGCAAATGAAATATTTGGTGCTATATTTATATTTACTGTTTTAGCTTTTGTTTACAATATGTCGTTAGTGATGAAAATCTTACCCACTCATGATGGTAATGATCACCATATTAAAAATGCTATCAGACCATTAATACCAATGGTTGTTATTCTAATACGATATTTTACTTTATAAATTTTTAAAAGCGGTAATTATTATATATTGCCGCTTTTTAATCACACCATTCACCTTGTCGAAAAACAGGAGTTGTATTGCCGTTAACATCAATTCCATCAATATCAATATGCTTTGATCCTATCATCCAATCTATATGGATCATGCTTGAGTTACCACCTCTTTCTTTGATATCCTCAGATGATAAATTTTTATCTTTAAAGCATTTGGTGTAACATTGTCCAAGTGCAATGTGAGAAGCCGCATTTTCATCAAATAAAGTATTATAAAATATAATACCTGATTGAGAAATTGGTGAACTATCAGGAACTAATGCTACCTCCCCTATTCTACTAGCGCCTTCATCAGAATTTAAAACTTTTTGTAAAACTTCTTCACCTGTACTTGCATTTGCTTGGATAATTTTACCTTCTTTAAAAGTAACTTTTATTTCATCAATTAAAGTTCCTTGGTATGATAAAGGCTTGGTTGAAGATACTTGTCCATCAACTTTTAAAGCATGTGGAGTAGTGAATACTTCTTCAGATGGTATATTAGGGTTGCACATAACACCATTTTGAGCAAGACTAGCGCCTCCCATCCACTCATGACCTGATGCTAAGCCTATTTTTAAATCAGTACCAGGTCCTTTATAAATTAAAGATTCAAAATTTTTATCATTTAACCAATCAGTTTTTATTTTAAGAGATTTGTTATGATCATCCCACGCACTTATAGGATCATCAACAGAAGCTCTTGAAGCATCAAATATTGCATCCGCTAATTTAATTACTGCTTCATCTTCTGGTAAATCTGGAAAAACTCTTTTTGCCCATGCTTTACCTGGCCAAGATATTATATTCCAATTAATTTTAAATTCAGTAATTCTTGTTCTAGCTGGTTTATAAGCTTTATTTGTTGCTTTGTTCGCTCTTGAAACTTTATCGGGATTTATTTTTGCAAGCAATAATGGATCTTCTGCAGCAATCGCCATTCTACAAGTATTATTATCAAAAGCTTGACCTATACCATCATATAACCAATTTGTAGCTTGATCAAAAGATTCATCTTGAGCATATTTGAAACGAGAAAGAGTAATTTGATCATCTGAGAAAAGCGGTGTAACTATATTAGCACCTACTTTGTATGAATGTTCAGCAATCTTTCTCACCAAAGGCAATGCCTCAATTGGCGCAGTAATTAATAAATTTTGTCCTTTTTGTAAATTAACTCCTTTGATCACAGCTAATCTAGCTAATTTATCAATTTTTCCTTCATCTATTTTTTTCATATTTACAAATTTATATAAATAAAGATAAAGATTAGTAAACAAATTATGCAAAAAATATTAATTATATCTACTAAATTAATAGTTATAATAATATCAATACTTATATTTTCAAAAGTTATGGCATACGAAGAACCAAAATATACTATTATTAATCAAAATGAAATTTATGAAATAAGGTATTACAAAGAACGAATAGCTGTTCAAGTAACTTATAATTATGATGGTAATGGTTTTAGAAAGCTTTTTAATTATATTTCTGGCTCTAATACTCAATCACAAAAAGTAAAAATGACAACACCTGTTACTGAATCAACAAAAATAGCTATGACTGTACCAGTGACACAAACTGAAGCAAATAATAAACGAGTTATGCAGTTTTATTTACCTTCAAATTTTACAATAGATACTGCTCCAATACCTAAAGATCCAAATGTTGAGTTAGTAACAATGCCAGAAGGGTATTTTGCTGTTATTAAATATTCAGGTCGATCTTCAGATAAAAGATTTATAAAATATAAAGAAATTTTAAGACAAAAACTTATAAAAGATGCAATTGAAATAAAAGGTATAGCAATAAAAGCAACTTATAATGGACCACTGACACTTCCCATTTTAAGAAGGAATGAAGCAATGTTTCAAATATTATGGAAATAAGATTATTTATGGATTGCAGCTGATCCAAGTAATCCAGTGTCTGATTTTAATTTAGTGCTTAGAATTTTTATTTTTTTAACTTCATCAGCAAAAATATAGTCTCTTATGTGTTTGATTAGTATTTTTTTAAAATTCACATTATGAACTACAACCCCTCCTCCTAAAACAATAGATCCAGGATCAACTGTATTAATTAAATTACCAATTAAAGATCCAAGAGATTCAGCAATATTATAAATAATTTTTTTAGAACTTTTATGTGTATTGATTATTTTAATAATGGATTTTCCTGAATAATAATTTTCAGGAACAAGTGAAAGTTTAATATTTTTATTAGGATTGTATAAAGAAACTTTTGATGAAGCAAAATGAATTGCATAACCATTAGCTCCTGAATATATTTTTTGATTCTTAAAATGAGAATAACTTAATCCAGTACCAATATTAATATATATAAAATTATCTAAATTTTTTCCATGGCCAAATAATTTTTCAGCTCTCAGATGACATCTTACATCAGAATCAACAATAACTTTATATTTTCTAGCAAAATAATCGGATAAATTTTTGTTATGCCAATTAAAATTATAATTTCCTTTAATGATGCCTTTATTGTTTATTAGTTCTGGAACACCAATACCTATTCTATTAATTTTGTGATTGCCAATTAAATTATTTGTATGGTTAATAATATTATCTAAGTTTTTTTTGTCATTTTTATATTGTTTTGATGGAATTATAATTTTTTTTATTATTTTTCCATTTTGCAAATTAACTATGCCGATACTTGTTTTGGTACCTCCGATATCTATTCCTATAACTTTCATTTTATTGTAGCTAACTTATCTGAATAAATTTTATATTTTTTACATTTAAAAACAATAGATGCTGGCCATCTTATATTAAATTTTTTTAAATTATAAATTTTTCTATAAGCTATTTGCTTTTCATTACCCGTTAAAACTAAAATAGCTTTTTTGCTTAATAAAAAAATTGTGTTCAATCCTACAGTTAATCCATATTCAGGTACTTCTTTAAGCTGATTAAATTTATGAAAAGTCTTCATATTATCTAATCTAGTTTTTTTTGATAATTTTGTAATATGTGTTTTTTGATTTAATTTACTATTAGAATTATTAAAAGCAACATGTCCATCAGAACTTCCTGAAGCTAAAAGAAAAATATCAATCCCACCAAGTTTCTTTATTTGTTTATCATAATTTTTTGGATTATTTATATCTGGAAATAATATATTATCAAATTTAAGAGAATTTGATTTATTTTTTTTATAATTCAATAATTTTTTTATAACTTGTGTAGAGAATCTTACACAACTAAAATGAGATTTTGGATTTACTAGTCGAAATTTACCTCTATATTTAATAACGTACTCATCCATCATTATAACAACAAGTTTATCTAAACTTATTTTTAATTCATATGATAGCTTACCTAAATAATAATATGTTTTTTTTAATGAACGTCCTCCAGGACATCCTAAAACTAGTTTTTTATTTTTTTTTAATTTATTTAATATTTCTAAAGCTAAATTTTTTGCTAACTCATCATCATTTTTATAAGTTTTAAACACTATTCTTTAACTGCACCAGTTACCATTCCTGAAATAAATCTTCGTTGAAGAAAAATATAAGTAATCAAGACAGGTAACGCTACCCATATTGCTGCTGCTGCAGTAATTGCTGGATCTCCATATCTTTTATTTCCAGCAAAATAACTTAAAGCTAATGGAGCTGTACGCATTTCAGCATCTTGTATCATAATTAAAGCAAGAAGAAATTCATTCCAAGTCCACATAAATAATAAAACTGTAAGTGTTAAAATAGCTGGTATCATTTGAGGAATTAGGATTTTTGTAAGTATAGTAAATCGACTTGCACCTTCAATCATTGCTGCTTCTGATAAGCTTTGAGGTATAGCTCTAAAACTAGCTCTTAACCAAAAGATACTAAAAGGAATCGACAAACCAATCTGAGGCAAAATCAATGATAAATGTGTATTAGTTAGATTATAACTTTTCATTGAATAGTATAAAGATATTACAATTGATTCATATGGTAAGACTAAACCTATTAATAATATTGCAAATAAAGGTGTAACTCCAAAAATATCAAGTTTTTCAAAAGCATAGGCTGCAAGAAGACTGCAAAGTATAGCAATAGAAACAACCCCGACAACAACCACAAAAGAGTTAAATAAACCATTGGCAAAACCACCTCCTGTCCACGCTTTTATAAAATTATCGAAATATATTCCTGATGGTACTGTAAAGCCAGATACTCTTGTGCCTGGCTCACTTAATGCTAAAAATAAAATTGAAATAAAAGGATATAAAACAATTATAGAACCTAATAAAAATATTGAATGAGCAATTATTTTTTCCTGATTTTTATAATTCATTTTTTTTCTCTTAAAATTATTAAAATTAAAGAAACAAGAGTAAAAATCATTAATGTTAACATTATTCCTAATGACGAAGCAGAACCTACTTGATTCATTTGAAATGCTTTTTTGTAAATAAACATAGAAGGTATCATTGTGGAAGTACCTGGCCCGCCTCCTGTAGTTATGTAAATTAAATCAAAATTACGTAATGCTAAAGTTACAGTAAAAATTAAAGCTACAATAATTTCTCCTCTTAAATTTGGTAAAGTTACATTAAAAAATTCAGCAATTGCTCCAGCCCCATCTACTTTAGCTGCATCATATAGTTCTGTGGGTATTTTTTGAACTCCAGCAATGAATAAAATCATTGTAAAACCAAACATGACCCAAGTACCAATTAATCCTACAAAAGGTAAAGCATAATCAAAAGATCCAAGCCATGCTCTAGACACATCTTCTAAACCAAAAAAATCTAGTCCTGAATTTAGAGGTCCTTTAGGTGCATAAATCCATCTCCATGCAATTCCAACTACTATCATCGATAAGATTTGGGGTAAAAAAAGAATAGCTCTGTATGTTGCCATGCCATGGATTTTAACACGTATCATTATACCAGCTATTAAAAGACCAATAATTATTGGTAAAAAAGAATAAAAAATAATTAATATAAATGAATGTTTTATTGAAGATGTAATTTTTTTATCTGATAAATTATTTATATATTGATCAAATCCTACCCATTTTTTTTCAGATATACCGTTCCATTGAGTAAAAGATGTGTAAAAAGTATCTGCTAATGGAAATAAAACAAATAATATATAAAAAATAAAAGCTGGAAAAATATAAATATAAGAAGTGTATTCAAATTTACTTTGAGGTCTATAAATATTTTTATTACTCATAGACCTCAAAAAGAATTAAATTAATTCAAACTTTCAGCAGCCATAGCACTAATGAAATCATCAGCAGTTGCCGCTCCACCAATAAGTTTCTGTAACTCTTGTGTTACAGTATCATACATACCTGGAGTAGACCAATCAGTATAGAAAGTTTTAGCATTTGCTCCTACTAGCGCATTTGAAGAAGCTATTACTTCAGCTTGAAGATTTGAAGTAGGGTCAATAGTTGGTGATTGAGCTGGAACTCTACCAACTTGCATTAAATCATCTACAAAATCATTACTCATTAAATGTGCAAGAAATTTTGCAGCTAAGTCTGGATTTGATGCTTTTGAACTAATATGCCATGGTAAAGCAAAAGAACCTCCACCTGCAACATTTCCACCACCAGCAATTGGCATAGCGAATGCTCCAACATTATCTCCCATACCTTCATCTAATTGTGCTGTCATCCATGTACCAGTTAAATTAAAAACACCTTCACCATTGATAAACATAGCGTTGGCATCATCATATCCTATACCCAATGAGTCAGAACCAAAATATCCAGCAGAAGCCATATCAGCTAATTTATTAGCTGCTATTACTCTTGCAGGGATATCAAATGT
>CACEPG010000015.1 GCA_902561355.1 uncultured Alphaproteobacteria bacterium | reverse complement strand
GTAAATAATGGTGAGATTCCAGTTATAGCACCTTTAGGGCAAGACTCTCAAAACAATTGTTATAATATTAATGCTGACACAGCTGCTGGTTTTATTGCAGGGCAAATTAAAGCTAGCAAACTTCTTTTGTTAACAGATATAGCAGGAATTTTAGATAAGAATAATAAACTAATCTCAACTCTTAGTCTTAAAAGAGCAAAAGAAATCGCAGAAGAAAATTTCATCTCAGGTGGTATGAAACCTAAAATTTTAACCTGTATAGATGCAATGAATGAGGGTGTAGCAAAATCAACTATATTGGATGGTCGAATTCCTCATTCTTTAATTTTGGAATTATTTACAGAACACGGTATAGGGACTCAAATATATTAGTAAAATGAGTTCTTTAAATAATAGAATAGATACATGGATTTTTGATCTTGATAATACTTTGTATTCTGCAGATAGTGGAATATTTCAGCAAGTTCATGAGTTGATGGGTAAGTTTGTTTCAAATCATCTTAATATTGGAATAAATGAAGCAAAAAAAATTCAAAAGAAATATTATAAAGAACATGGAACTACATTAAAAGGTTTGATGGATAATCATGGAGTGGAGCCTGATTATTTCTTAGCAGAAGTGCATAAACTTGATTATTCAATAGTAAATTCGAACAAAAATCTAAATAATGAATTGAACAAACTAAGTGGTAAAAAAATTATTTATACAAATGCTAATATGCAACATACTCTTGATGTATTAGAACGAATAGAGCTTTCAAATTTTTTTGATGAAATCTTTGATATTAAAATGGCCAATTATGTACCTAAGCCTGAAATAACACCATATGAAGAAATTATAAAAAAATATGATTTAAATCCAAACTCTTCAGCTATGTTTGATGATATTGCTAAAAATTTAGTTCCAGCTAAAAAGGTAGGTTTTACATCAATTTGGATAGATGCAGGATATGAAAATTTTAGTGATGACATTGAATCATCAAAAAAATTTTTAGATTACTCTACTACTGATTTGCATTTGTTTTTAGAAAAAGTTAACAAGGGAAATATATGAGTGAATTAGAAAAAATAATTAATGATGCCTGGGAAAATAAAGAAAATATTAATCAAGATTCTGATACTTCAATAATAAATGCAGTTAATCAAATAATTGAAGATTTGGATCAAGGCAAAATACGTGTTGCTGAAAAAATAAATACAGAATGGATCACGCATCAGTACATAAAAAAAGCAATTATGTTAAGTTTCAGAATTCACGATATGGTAGCATTATCAGGACCATACAGCTCATGGTATGATAAAGCACATCTTCTTAAAGGGAAAACTGCAGGTTGGGGTAAAGATGATTTCCAGAAAGCTGGATTTAGAATGGTACCAAATTCACCTGTAAGAAAAGGTTCTTATATTGCTAATAATGTTGTTTTGATGCCATGCTTTATAAACATTGGTGCCTATGTTGGTTCTGGGACAATGATGGATACATTTTCAAGAGCTGGATCATGCTGCCAAATCGGCTCAAACTGCCATATATCAGCAGGAAGTGGCGTTGGTGGGGTGTTAGAACCAGCACAAGCTCTACCTACCATTATTGAAGATAATGTTTTTTTAGGAGCAATGTCTGAAGTTGTTGAGGGTGTTATTGTAGGTGAAGGATCAGTAATTAGTATGGGAATGTATATAGGTCAATCAACAAAAATTGTTAATAGAAAAACTGGAGAAATAGCTTACGGAAAAATTCCACCTTATTCAGTATTAGTACCTGGATCATTGCCAGATAAAAATAATCCAAGTGCTCCGGCACTAAGTTGCGCAGTAATAATTAAACAAGTTGATGAAAAAACAAGATCAAAAACATCCATTAATGATTTGTTGCGTGATTAATGAATAATTTAGACTTTGATCCTGTTGTTTTAACTCAAGCTTTAGTTAGATGTGCAAGCATAACTCCTAGGGATGAAGGTGCCCTTGATGTTGTTCAAAATCATTTAAGTCATTTAGGTTTTAAATGCACTCGGTTACCTTTTTCTGATCAAAATTCTTATGATGTTGATAATCTATTTGCTACTATTGGTTCTCATGGAAAACATTTAGCATTTGCTGGCCATACAGATGTAGTTCCTCCAGGAAATGAAGATTCTTGGAAATATCCTCCATTTTCAGCAACAATAGAAGGGGATAAATTATATGGTCGGGGATCAGAAGATATGAAAAGCAACATTGCATGTTTTATATCTGCAACACATAAATTCTTAAGTAAAAATAATACAAAATTTAATGGTAAATTATCTTTTATAATTACAGGTGATGAAGAAAAATTAGCAATAAATGGCACACCAAAAATAATGGAATGGACAAAAAAAAATAATATTATTTTTGATCAATGTATTGTCGGTGAACCTACTTCAAATAATAATATTGGTGATAAAATTAAAATTGGAAGAAGAGGGTCTGTCAGTTTTTTTCTTGTTGTAAAAGGGGTTCAAGGCCATACAGCTAATGCGCATAGGGCTGAAAATGCTGCTCATTATTTAACAAAGTTATTAAATAATATTATTTCAAAACCTTTAGATAAAGGAAACAATAATTTTTTACCTACTTCTGTGCAAATAGCTACAATTGACATAGGTAATCCAGCAATGAATGTGATTCCAGAAATTGCCAAAGCTACAGTGAATATTAGATTTAATGACATTCATACAAGTCAAAGTTTGACTGAATGGATGCAAAATCACATTAATGATATTTTCAATAAAAATAATAAAGCTAGTTGTACTTTTACATTTGATGCGAATGCTGAGTCTTTTATTAATAAACAGGGTGAATTAACAAACTTAATGACCAAATCAATTGCAGAAGTAACTGGACAAAACATTACTCCTGAATTTGCAACAGATGGTGGTACATCCGATGCTCGTTTTATTAAAGATTATTGTGAAGTAGCTGAGCTAGGTATCCGTAACCAGACGCTACATAAAGTTGATGAATTTGTTTATCTTAAAGATATTGAAGAACTTCATAATATTTATTTTAAAATAATAGAAAATTTTTTTAGTAAAAACTAATAGCCCTTTTTAATATTAACATCACTTTTAATTTTACCATTTTTTGTAAACTTTAAATAATTTTGATACATATATTCTATAGAAGACTCTATATCAGTAATAGCTGCAATATGCGGGGTGATTGTAATATTGGGATGATTCCAAAACTTGTGATTTTTATTAATTGGTTCATTTTTAAAAACATCTAAAGAGGCGTAAAAATTAGAATTTAACTTTAAATGATTAATTAAATCTTCCTCATTTAATGACAACCCTCTTCCAATATTAATTAACAATGATTTTTTTTTCATAAATTTTAAAAAATTTTTATTTATTATATCTTTTGTATTTTCAGTAGAAGGTAATATAGATATTATTATATCACTTAGACCTAAAAACTTATTCATTGCATTGCCTCTAAATACTTTAAAAGGAACTTTTAAATTGGAGGAAGAATTTTTAAATCCTAATACATTATAATCTAATCGATGTAACTGCTTTCCAATATAGCTTCCTAAATAACCAGTTCCTAAAATTCCTATAGTTAATTGACTATTTAAGAATGTATCTTGCTCTTTTAGCCATACTTTTTTTCTTTGAGACTGTTGATATAATTGAAGCTTAAGTTGATAATATAAAATTTGCGATAGAACGTGATTAAACATTCTTTTCCTCATATTAGGATCTTTGATTCTTATTATTGGTATTTTATTATTATAACTTGGAGAATTTAATATATGATCAACTCCTGCTCCTAATGAAAATACAAGTTTTAAATTAATTAATTTTTTAAAATAACTATTTGGTAAATTCCAAACCATTGCTATGTCAATTTTCTTAAGATTGATCTTATCTTTAATAGTAAATACTCTAACTCCTCTAAATTTTTTTTTTACAATTTTAAGAAGCTCTTTTTGATTGGCAAACTTAGTATAAAATAAAATATTCATCGTTAATAACTATCTTGATTGGTGTAATTCATAAATAAGAGAAATGTATTGTTTGACAATTTTTTCCCATAAAAAACTAGAAATAGCTCGTTTTTCTGCATTCATTCCTAGATTAGTTATTTTTTGCTCATCAATTAATAATTGTTTTATTGAAGAATGTAATAATTTTATATCATCAATTATGATTCCTGTTTTATTATTTATTACAGCCTCTGGAGTTCCACCAATGTTAGATGCTATTGATGGTATCCTAAAAAAAGCTGCTTCTAAATAGGAAATTCCAAAGCCTTCAATAGATCTATTTGATGTCTCATCTAAGGTTGGCATTATCATTAACTTTGTCTTTTTAAATAAATATTTTTTTTGAGCGTCATTAACATTATCAACAAAAATAACAGTATTATTTAAATTTAAATCATTAACTAACTTTTTTAAATTTTTTAATTCTCGCCCACTACCAGCTATTATATATTTAATATTAGGAAAATCATTTTTCAATTCACTTATTGAATAAATTATTTCCTTGTGACCTTTTCTTTTTTCTAATCTAGCTAAAGTTAATAGTATTGGTTCCCCATCAACTCCAGGAACAGAAACCTCTTTAATTTCTAAATAATTACACGCACCAGGGTAAATTGTTTTTAAAATTGGTTTATTTAAATCATAATTATTAATTAATTTTTTAGTATAATCAGAATTACAAACTATAGCACTTACTTTATTCAGTGTTTCCTTAATTCGTAAAAAATGTTTATTATCTTTGTAAATAATTTCATTACCATGGGCTAAGCAAATTGTTGGGATATTTTGTTTATTAATTAAATCTATACTAAGTTCAAAACTTTTCCACGTATCTCCTATCACACATTTTATTTCGTTTGACATTAAAATGGGTTCAAGTTCTCTTATTTTTTTTCTTCTTCTAAAAAATTTTAGACCACTTATTCTTCTTACATGAAATTTATCTTTTACAGATTGGTCATAAATTGTATCATTAAAAACATGTTGTTGATCTGCAAAAACTATAATTTTTTCTTTTTCAGATAGTTGTAAAACTAAATTACTAATTAAATTTTCAATACCTCCTATTCTGGGAGGGAAACATTGAGTTAAAACTATAATCATATTACGAATATATAACTAACGATTATTTTATATGAAGTGTATTGTTAATTGAGTCTAATTAGTAGATTTTCTTTGATTAAATACAAAACATTAACAATTATATATTTACTTTTAAATATTAATTAAATTTTATATGCATTTTATGCATATATATCATGTATTCATATTGCTTTAAATGCATAGATAAATAACTATAAATACATTGAAAGGAATTATTATGATAACAAATATCTTAAATTTTTTTAGTTTAAGTTACAATGCAATACATGATTATAATTATGGTTATGAAGATATCGATGAAAATTTAGTTCGTTATTTCAAAACTGAGTATGGAAAAGAATGGAAAGTAGCTCTAGAAAATCACTTAAATAAAGAAGAGGTTAAAAATGTTAAAAAAGCTGCTTAAATCCATTAACACATTTTTTTCAACTAAAGGCGATATAAGTAAAATTGAAAATTACTTATCTAAATCATCTAATCTTTATGATTTAGAATTAAAAATAAGAGAGTTAGATCAAGCAGGAAAATACTATAAATTTTACCAATAACTTAGAATATTTTAATTTATATCCTCCAGATCCGTAGTCTAAAGTGGGGCAGTTACATTTTTTAACCAATCTTTTTCATATGGATCTAAAAAATTTAATAAATTTTGTAAGACTTTTAGATGATAATTATTAATCCAATTTATCTCTGAAGAAGTTAACATTTTGATATCAATTAAATCTCTATCTATTGGAGCCCAGGAAATATTTTCAAAGCTTAAATTTTTTTTATCTTTTTCTTTAATTATTAAAATATTTTCAGTACGAATACCATATTCACCTTCTCTATAAAAACCCGGTTCATTAGATATTATCATTCCAGGAATTAATTCAACACTTTGAAATTGATTTTTTTTTGCTATTCGTTGAGGAGCTTCGTGGACACTTAGAAAACTACCGATCCCATGACCAGTTCCGTGATCATAATCACAATTAATTTCATTTAAACTTTCTCTTGCTAAATAATCAATATCTGTTCCTTTTGTTCCTTTTGGAAAAATATGCGTTGCAAGTTTAATATGCCCTTTTAAAACTCTTGTGAATCGATCAATTTGCTCTTGATTTGGTTTACCCAAAACCACTGTTCTAGTAATATCAGTTGTGCCATCGTAGTATTGACCACCTGAATCAACTAAATAAATAGAATTAGAACGTATTTTTGAATCACTAACTTTACTAACTCGATAATGAGGAAGAGCAGCATTTTTTCCTACTGCAGAAATAGTATCGAAAGATAAAGAGTGGAATAATTTGTTATTTTTTCTATATTTAAAAAGTTTTTCAGCGAGAGATATTTCAGTTTCTTTAGTTAAATCCTTATTATTTTTTAAATAACACAAAAATTTTGTTATACTCACTCCGTCTCTTATATGAGCATTCCTTGCCCCCTCTTGCTCTGCATGATTTTTTGTTGCTTTTGGTATAAGACATGGATTTTGCAAATCTTTAACTATAAGATCTTTTACAAGAGCAATATTATAAAAAAAATATGAAGTTTGAAGAAAATCCATACCAATTTTTTTGTTCTTAACCACCTCATTAAACAATGAGTCTATTTTATTTATAGGTTCTAAGATCAAAATTTGATTTAAATCTTTTTTTAGTTCACTTGAAATATTTTCAAGAGAGACATAAAATATTGGCTTACCTTCTAAAGGAATAAACAAATATAAAAAGGCAATTGGAGTATATCTTATATCGTCACCCCTGACATTTAATAGCCAAGCTATTGAGTCTAAGCTTGTCAATAAATAATAATCTAGATTGTTATCTTTCAATGATTCTTTAAATTTATTAATTTTTATTTTTCTATCCAAACCTGAAAACTCAATAGGATGATCAAAAATTGTTGAATATTTTATTTCAGGTTGGTCACTCCAAATATTATCAATAGGATTAATATTTAAAAAAATTAGTTTAGAATTATTTTCTTCAACTGTTTCTTTAAATTTATTAACTTCATTTATAGAATGAAGCTTTGGGTCAATTGCAATTGTTTTACCTGATCTACAGCTTTCTTTAAATATTTTAAAGAAATTATGATAATGGTCTATTGTGATTTCATCATGATTGATTTGCTGTTTAGCTTGAAATGTGTATCTGCCATCAACAAACAAAACTGCTTTGTTCTGAGTAATAATTGCTCTACCTGCTGATCCAGAAAAATCAGTAACCCAGTGAAGTCTTTCTGCATAAGGGGCTATATATTCATTTAAAAATTCATCTGTTCTATTAATTAAAAATATATCAATATTATTATTTATTAAATAATCTTGCAATTTTGAAAGACTAGAGAGAGTTTTCATAAATTTAAAAACATATCAATATCAATATTTCCCCCTGAAATCATGACAACAACATTTTTACTTTTAATATCTATTTTGTTATGCAAAATTGCTGCTGCGGCAACCGCTCCTCCTGGCTCTGAAATGATTTTTAAATGTTCTGCAAGAAATTTTATGGTGTGTTTTACTTCTTCATCAGTAACAACGAAACCACCACTTAAATTTTTTATATTAATAGGAAAAGTAAGACGACCTGGTTGAGGAGCTAAAAGTGCATCACATATAGAAAAATTATTATCTTTATTTCTATTAATAAAACCTTTTTCTAGTGAAAACTTGGTGTCTTCAAAGTCTTTTGGTTCAACTGAATAGGATTTGATTTTTGGAAATTTGTATTTTAAATATGTTGAAGTTCCTGCAATCAACCCTCCTCCACCACAACAGCATAAATATAAATCAGGAATAATTTGCATAGACTCTAGTTGATCAGAAATTTCTTTTCCCAATGTGCCTTGTCCAGCAATAATATTATAATCATCATAGGGTGGTATAATAGTTCTATTTTCATCTTTAGCTATTTTATCACCTATTTCTTCTCTAACTTCTTTTACAGGATTATAAAGTACTACATTGGCTTTATAATTTTTTGTATTTTCGATTTTTATTTTTGGAGCATTACTTGGCATAATAATTTTCGCATTTATATTCCTTGATAGGGATGAATACGCAACTGCTTGGGCATGATTTCCTGAAGAATATGCTACCACTCCATTATTCTTTTCAGAGTCAGAAAGTTTTGATAATTTGTATGTAGCTCCTCGGAATTTAAATGAGCCAGTCTTTTGCAGATTTTCAAGTTTAAAGAAAACTTTTGACCCTAAAAGTTGATTTATATAATCATTGGTTACTAAAGGTGTTTTAATAACATGTTCTTTAATAACATTGTAAGCTTTATCAATTAAATTATAATTAAAATCATCCATAAAAAAATATTAATTAACTAAACCATTTTATTGGAAATATTAAAAAAAAAATATATTAATTAACTATGGAAGAAAATAAAATAATTTCACCTTGTATAAGTGTTTGTAAAACTGATCCAATATCAGGCTTTTGTTATGGATGTGGAAGAACAAATGATGATAAAAAAATGTGGAAAGATGAAAATACTTCTAATAATTGGAAAATAAGCAATCTTCAAGAATTGAAAAAAAGACTAAATGGATGGCAACTTGAAGCTTTTAATGCTTCGTATGAATCAAAAAAAAGTTCTGGATTATCTTTAATTAAAAAGAAATTAGCAGAATCTAAAAACCATTGAAAATTTTTGTAATTTTTATTTTATTTTTTTTTAGTTTCAAAATTAATATGAGTGAAGCAAAAAAAATGATTTTAGATAAACTTGAAAACCCAGGGCAAACTGTGCAAGCTCAAAGGTGGTCTTTTTTTACTGATGGTGTAATGGGAGGTTTATCTGAAGGCAGCGCAAAAATAAGCTCTATTGACGGTGTACCATGTTATAAAATGACTGGGAATGTCACAACAGAAAATAATGGGGGATTTATACAAATAAGAACCATAATAGATCCATTAATTAAAACTAAAGATTATACTGGAATTTACTTGAAAATATTTGGAAATAGCAAAAATTATTCTTTACACATTAGAACACCTTTTACATTAGCTCCTTGGCAATATTATTCCCATAAGTTTAAAGCAGAAAATAAATGGTTAGAAATTAAAGCTCCTTTTGCAAACTTTAAAAAATCAAATATTTATCAACCACGTGAACTTCAAAATCAATATCTTAAATCAATTGGCTTAGTTGCTGGGTTTGATAATTTTTTTGCCGATGTGTGTCTGGCAGAAATTGGTTTTTATTAATAATCTATTTTTTTTAAGTATAATCCAGATGAAGGTGCGGTTTGACCTGCTGAAATACGATTTTTTGATTCAATTATTTCTGATACAGATTTTAATAATAATCCTTTACCAATGTCAACTAAAGTTCCAACCATTATCCGAACTTGTGAATGTAAAAAAGATTTTGCAGAAATAGTAAAAATTAAATCTTCAGATTTTTTTTCAATTATAAAATCATTAATAGTTTTAATGGTTGATTTAGACTGACAATGCGAAGATCTAAAAGCATTTAAATCATTTTTACCAATAAATGATTTTGATTGTATGATCATTTTATCAAAATCTAATTTTTTATGTACACACCAAGCTCTATTTTTTTCTATAGTTAGTGGAGAACGACGATTAACTATTTTATATTCATACGATCTTTTTTTTGCAGAGAATCGGGCATGAAATTCATCATTAACTATGTTTGCAGCAATAATTGCGATTGGATGTGGTCGTAAATGTTGATTAAGTCCATCCCTAATAACGCTTACATTAATTTCTTTTTTAATTTTAAAACTAGCAACTTGGCCCTTAGCGTGAACTCCTGCATCAGTTCTACCTGCTCCAAATAAAACAACAATTTCATTAGTAAGTTTTTTTATGGCAATTTCTATTAGTTCTTGAATCGATTGACCGTTATCTTGACGTTGCCAACCAACATAGTTTGTTCCATCATATTCAATATCAATTTTATAATTAGGCATTTAATTGATCACCGACTGAAAAATTAAATCCTCTAATAAATTCTTCTATTGAAACAATTTTTTTGCCTTCTCTTTGTAATAACATAGGTAAAATACTTCCATCTTTGCAACTTATCTCAAATTTATCGTTTAGGATTGTTGAAGGTTTTCCGATATTATTGTTTATTTTTACACTAATTAATTTAATTCTATGCTCTTTATATAAAAACCATGCTCCTGGATTTTGACTATATGCACGTATTTGGTTGAAAACATCTAGTGACTTTTTATTAAAATCAATTTTTCTAAAGTTTGAATTGATTTTATTAGCATAGGTTACCTTTGTTTCATCTTGAATTTTTGGACTTATCTGATTTTTAAAATACTTTGGAAGAAATTCTATTAAAGACTTACAACCTAAGTCTGTTAATTTTAATTCTAAATCATCTTTATTTATATGATTTGGTAAATTAATTTTTTTTTGAAAAAGAATTGGACCTGCATCAAGCTTGTTTTCAAGTTTTATAATACTAATCCCGCTAACATCATCTCCATTTAATAATGTGTGTTGAATAGGAGCTGCGCCTCTCCAACGTGGTAAAAGTGAAACATGAATATTTATACACCCTAATTTTGGAAGAGTAAGAAATTTAGAAGGCAACAAAAGACCATAAGCCATAACAATTATTATATCAGGTTGAATTTTTTTTAATTGTTTATAGATAATGTCATCTAATTTTTGAGGATAAAAAACACTAATTTTGTTTTCTAAAGAAAATTTATGAACTGGAGATTGTTGAATTTGCATACCTCTATTTTTTTTCCGAGGCGGTTGTGTAAATACAGACTCAATTTTATAATTATGATTTAACAAAGTTTTTAAATGACTTAAAGAAATTGAAGGAGTGCCCATGAAAATAATTTTTTTATTTTCCATTTTCTTTTTCCCTTTTTGATTGTTTTTTAACTTTATTAATTAAAATATTTCTTTTTAAAGAAGAAAGATAGTCAACAAATAATTTCCCAGATAAATGATCAATTTCATGTTGTAATATCCTTGCCTCATAACCATCAACGGTTTTTTTTATTAATTTTTTTTTAATATCTAAATATTCAAGAGTAATTTTTTGAGGTCTTTCAATATCAGCATATTGATCAGGTAAAGAAAGACAACCTTCTTCCATTATTACTGTTTCTTTAGAATAAGATAAAATCTTTGGATTAAATAAAATATATTTTTTTTCTTTACTATTTTCATCATCCTTAAAGTTTATTGTTACAATTTGTTTTAAAATACCTACTTGATTTGCTGCAAGTCCAACACCTGGAACTTTAATCATTATATTCATCATTTTATTAGCTATAGTTATGTCTTCTTCTTCTATATTATCTATTTTTAGAGCTTTTTGTCTTAAAATAGGATCAGGGACTAAAAGAATTTTCATTTTAAAGAAAATTTAAATTATTTTTTTTCTAGATTGAAAAGCAGTATTCAAAGTATTCTCATCAAGATAATGCACTTCTCCTCCTATAGGAATTCCTTGAGCTAAACGTGTAACAATTATATTCTTATAGTCATTAAGTTTATCACCAATAACATGGCTGGTTGTTTGACCTTCCATTGTAGTACTTAAAGCCAATATTACTTCTTTAATATTTCCTTTTTCAATTCTTTTAATCAATTTTTTTATACTTAACTCTTCTGTTCCTATGCCATTAATAGCTGAAAGAGATCCTCCCAGAACATGGTATAATCCTTTATAAAAACCAATTCTTTCAAAAGTCCATAAATCGGATACATCTTCAATTACACATATTGAATTTAGATCTCTTTTTGAATTTGAACAAATATTACAAGGATCAAGCATATCAACATTTCCACAAATTTTACATTCTATTATTTTTTCATGTGAGTGTTTTAAAGTTTGAATTAAAGGTAACAAAGAATAGTCTTTGTTTTTTAATAAATATAAAGCAATTCTTTGAGCTGATCTTCTGCCTAATCCTGGAAGTTTTGAAATATCAATTATTAATTTTTCTATTGCAGAGCTCTCCATAAACTAAAATGGTAATTTCATTCCAGGTGGAATAGGCAAGCCTCCTGTGAGAGATTTCATTTCTTCTTGAGCGGCTACTTCTCCTTTTTGTTTTGCATCATTTACAGCTGCTACAATTAAATCTTCTATAATTTCTTTATCTTCAGGTTTTAGTAAACTTTCATCCAAATGAATTCTTTTAATTTCTCCTTTTGCAGTTGCAGTTACTTTAACAACCCCGCCTCCAGAGACACCTTCTACTTCTATAGAATTCAGTTTTTCTTGCGCATCTGCCATCTTTTTTTGGAGTTGTTGCGCTTGCTTCATCATATTTCCTAAATTAACCATCACAGCTCCTTTTCTTTTTTAATTTCATTGCTAGTTTCATCAGCAGTCTCGCCAATATCGGTTATGGAATGAATTTTTATTCCAGGAAATGTTTCTAAAATTTTTTTAATTTCTGGATGGTTTTTCATTTTTTCAATTTCTGCTTGTTGATTAATTATATCTTCTTCGTTAAGTGATTTTCCCAAGTTGCTTGAAGATGATTCTATTTGCCAAATTCGACCAGTCCATTTTGAAATTAATTTAGCTATTGTTCTGTTGAAGTTTGGATCTTTTATATTTGATGAATTTAAAACTAGTTTTCCTTCATCAAAACTAATTAATTTTACATTATTATAAAGTTGACTATGTAACATACCTTCACGATTTTCATAAAACAAATCAACAAACTTTCTAAATGTTGAAACATTTGAACTGCTGAACTTCTGTGTGTTTAATTTAACAGGTTCATTTTTAAAATTAATTGTCTTATTTTCTCTTATTTCATTTGAAATTTTTTTCTCTACTTGATTATTATTTTCTATACTGTCACTTTCATCGTTACTTTCGATTTTTTTCAATAAATCTCTTGGACCAGGTCCATCATATAAAAAAATTAAACGTAAAATAATCATTTCTCCGTGTTGAAATATATGAAAACCTGATTGCAATTCTTGATAACCTTTAAATAAGACCTGCCAAACAATTCCAATTGAAGCCATTGATAAATTTGCTGCAAGGCTACTTCCTTGAACTCTTTCTAATTCAGGTATTAAGATTTCATCTTTTAAGTTTGGATTAATTTTTAATTGAGTAATGAAATGAACTGCATTTAATAATTCATCAAAAATCATTATTACATCAGCTCCAGATTTATAAAGTCTATGATATATATTAATAGCTTCTGTAGCATTTCCTTTTAATATATTTTCTAAAAGTTCAAAAATCTTTCCTCTGTCTGCAATACCTAACATTTCAGTAATTAATTTTGAGCTAATATTATCTTGATTGTTTGCAACTGCTTGGTCTAATAAACTAAGAGAATCTCTAACTGATCCATCAGCAGCTCTAACTATGAGCGCAATAGCTTCTTGATCAATTTTTACATTTTCTAACTTACAAATTTTATCTAAAAAATTTGTTAATTCTTTATTTTCTATACGATGTAAATCAAAGCGTTGACATCTTGATAAAATAGTTACAGGAATTTTTTTTACTTCTGTTGTTGCAAAAATAAATTTTACATGATTTGGGGGCTCTTCAAGAGTTTTTAATAATGCATTAAAAGCATTTTTTGAGAGCATATGGACTTCATCAATTATAAATATTTTAAAAGTACTATTAACTGGCTTATATTTAACATTATCTATAATTTCTCTTACATCATCAACACCTGTTTTGCTTGCTGCATCCATCTCTATAACATCCAGGTTGTGATCATTAGTAATCGTATTACAAGTATCACATTTTCCACAAGGCTCACAAATGTCTGTTTTTTTATTTTGACAATTCAGACTCATTGCAATTAATCTTGCCGTTGTTGTCTTGCCCACTCCTCTTACCCCTGTTAATAAATAAGCATGAGCAACTCTATTAGAGTTTATTGCATTAGTAAGTATTTGAACAATTGTATCTTGACCAATCAAATCAGAAAAAGTCTTTGGTCTATACTTTCTTGCTAATACTTTATATTCTTGAGTTTCTTTCATTTTTTAACGGAAGGTTATAAGACCCAAATAATCTTGTTACAGCTGCTTCTTTTCAGACCTGACTGAATTAGCAAGTTATTTGCCCTCAAACCTTCCATACATAATATAACATTAATGAAAAAAAAACATACCTTCAGTAACAAAATTCTTATTTTTTGCGAAAATCAGATTTTTTGTACACACCTAAAATAGTCATTTGTTTACAAAAAAATTTCATTTCTTCAAGAGCAAGCTTGACAGATTTTTGATCAGGATGGCCCTCAAAATCTATATAAAATTGTGCCACATCAAACCCCTGGGGATGAATATAACTTTCAAGTTTAGTTATATTTACTCCATTACTCGCAAACCCACCAAGACATTTATACAATGATGCAGGGATACTTCTTACAACAAATACTAATGTTGTTATTAAATCCGAATCTTCAGGTGATAATGTTTGAATATTTTTAGACATAACCAAAAATCTTGTAACATTATTTTGTGAGTCTTGAAAATCTCTTTCCAAAATATCAAGATTATATATTTTTGATGCTAATTCTGATGCTATAGCTGCATCTTCTTTATTATTTAATTCAGATATGTTTTTTGCTGAACCAGCAGTATCAGCTGCAATTATCATTTCTTTATTCAAATCTATTATTTTATTTCTACATTGGGCTATACCTTGTTCGTGACTATGTATTCTTTTAATATCAGCTAATTTAGTTCCTGGCACAACAAGTAAGTTGTGTTTTATCTCTAAAAAATATTCTCCTATAATTTTTAATTCAGACTCTGGAATCAATCTTTGTGTATCAGCAACTCTTCCAGCTTGTGAATTTTCAATTGGTACCATTGCAACTTCTGCTTTTCCATCTCTAACGCTTTGAAACATTTCTTCAAAAGTTGGGCATGCTAAACTTTTTGTTTTTGGAAAGATTTTTAATCCAGCAAGCTCACTATAAGCTCCATTAATACCTTGAAATGCAAAATTATTAATATTTATCATTGGTCTCCTTTATAATACTTTCGATGTGATTTAAATCTTCTTTTGTATCAACACTTAATGGTACGTTTTCAACATAACTAATACCAATTTTAATTCCTGCATCAATTGCGCGTAATTGTTCTAATTTTTTTTCCAACTCATTTTTTGACTGGGAAAGTTTTACAAAATTTTTTAATACACAAGGTTTAAAACTGTATATCCCAACATGTTGATAGATATTTTTTAGAATTCCTTTTGACTTTTTATAAAAATCTACTGCATCTCCAATTTTGTTTTCTTTGTCCCAGTTGATTTTAACTTTTGTTATGTTTATATTTTCTTCTTCAATGCTATTTAAATCTGTACCTAAAGTACCTATAGAATAGCCATTAATTATTGGTTCATTAACTTTTGCTATATCATCAGAATTTATTAATGGCATATCCCCTTGCAAATTAATTATACTATCTAATTTTTCTGAATTTTGAATTTTCTCAAAACCTGCAAAAACTCTGTCAGTACCTGAGGGAAGATTAGGATCGGTCATTATAGCATTACCTCCTTTATCAGTAATTAATTCAAAAACCTCTTTTTCACAACATGCTACATAAACATTGCCAATATTTGAATTAATTGCTTGTTGCCAGACCCTCTCAATCATCGTCACTCCATTTATCATAGCTAAAGGCTTGTTAGGGAAGCGCTGGGACGCCATTCTTGAAGGTATAATAACTATAGTTTTCATGATTTATGCGACAACAAAGCAGTAATTTATTTTTTTTAGATTGTTTTCATTTCTATTCATTTTGCGAAAAATCTATATATGTGTTCTACACATGTCTTTACTTGAAGTTAATAAAATTTTAGCCTCCATTATAGTGGCAATTCTTGTTGTAACAATAATCAGCCTTTTAGGGGATTTAATTGTTAATATTAATGCAGATAAATCAAAAGAAATAGCTTACAAAATTGAAATTGAAGAAAATCAGTCAGAATCCTCTGGCTCATCTAGTCAAGATATAGAAATTGAACCTATTTCATTACTTCTATCTAGTGCTTCTTTGGAAAAAGGGCAAAAAATTTATAAAAAATGTGGCACTTGTCACAATTATGAAAAAGACAGTGCAAATAAAGTGGGGCCACATCTTTGGGATTTGATTAATAGACCTAAAGCAAATGTTGAAGGATTTGCTTACTCTAAAGCACTTGCAGAATTTGGAGGGGTATGGAGTTATGAAGAACTAGCTGGATTTTTGTATAAACCAAAAGAATATATAGAAGGAACTAAAATGAATTTTGCTGGGTTAAAAAAAGTACAAGACAGAGCAGACTTGGTTCTTTTTTTACGTGAACAATCAGATAATCCTGTTCCGCTTCCCTAACTTAATTCATGAATAATTCTCTTCAGGAATATCTAAACTTTGCTAACAAACTTGCTGATGAAGCTGGTATTATATCAATGGAGTATTTTAGAACTTCTCTAGATATTGAAAACAAAAGTGATGAAACCCCTGTCACTATTGCTGATAAAAATACTGAATTAAAACTCCGATCCATGATAGAAAAAAAGTATCCAGATCACGGGATCTTAGGAGAAGAGTTTGATAGCATTAATCCAGATGCCGAATTTATTTGGGTTATAGATCCGATTGATGGAACTAAAAGTTACGTTGCAGGACACAAAGATTTTGGAAATTTAATATCTTTAACACAGAATAAAAAACCAATAATTGGTATAATTAATTGTCCTGCTCATGATGAAAGGTGGGTTGGGGCCAAAAATCAAAATTCAACATTTAATCAACAAACTTCAAAAACTTCAAGTGTAAACAAAATTAAAGATGCTTATTTTTTTTCTTCTGGATTATATTTTACTGAACCACATTTAAGAAATGCTGTAGATAAAATTAAACATAAAGTAAAATATTATCGTTATGGGGGTGATTGCTACATGTATGGTATGGTGGCTTCAGGATTAATTGATTTTGTTATTGAAGATACTTTAAAAGTTCATGATTATATGGCACTGGTAAACGTAATAGAGGGATCCGGAGGTAAAGTTACAGATAAATTTGGTAATGAAATAACTACAGATTCTCTAGGAAGTTGTATAGCCTCAGCCAATGAGATACTACACTCTGAATTAATTTCTTTAATAAACGAAGAAAAATAATTTAATTTTTTAAATAATTAATTATATTAATAATATGAAAACTATAATCACTTCTTTCTCAATATTTCTTTTTCTTTTCTCACACAACTTAATGGGAAATACTAATATATCCCATGCGATTGCTATGCACGGAGAGCCAAAATATAATGAAGATTTTTTAAGCGTAGAATATATTAGTAAAAGTGCTTTAAAAGGTGGTAACATTGTAAGAAGTGCAATTGGAAGTTTTGATACATTTAATCCATTTACCTTAAAAGGAACCTCGGTTGCTGGGATAGGAGGAATGTATGAGTCTTTAACTACTAGCTCAAGTGATGAAGCATTTACTGAATATGGTCTGTTAGCAGAAACAATAGAATGGCCTAATGATAGATCTTGGGTTTCTTTCACTCTTCGAGACAATGCATACTGGAACGATGGTAAAAAAATAACAGCTGATGATGTTGTTTGGACATTTAATATATTAATGGAAAAAGGGCATCCATTTTATGGATATTATTATGGTGATGTAAAAGAAGCTATAAAAGAAAATAATCTAAAAATAAGATTTAATTTTAAAACAAACACAAATCGGGAATTACCTCTAATTATTGGTCAAATGCCTGTCCTCCCTAAACATTATTGGGAAAATAAAAATTTTGAAGAGACATCCCTTGATATACCTGTAGGAAGCGGACCTTATAAAATCAAATCTTTTGATACAGGACGTTCAATTACTTATGAACTTGATAAAAATTATTGGGGTTTTAAAAATAATGATGTTCCAATAAAAGTTGGAAAAGATAATTTTGGTCAGATAAGATATGATTATTACAAAGATAGAGGTATTGAAAGAGAAGCTTTTAAATCTGGCGAGATAGATATTTTTTCTGAAAATTCATCTAAAGAATGGGCTACTGCATATGATATTAATTCTGTAAAAAATGGCTTAATTAATAAAGAACTTATAAAGCATGAGAATCCTCAAGGTATGCAGGCGTTCGCCTTTAATACAAGAAAAGAATTGTTTAAGGACAAAAGAGTGAGAAAAGCGTTATCTTATGCTTTTGATTTTGAATGGACTAATAAAAACTTATTTTATGGAGCATATAAGAGAACTGATAGTTTTTTTGAAAATTCTGAATTAGCTTCTTCCGGATTACCATCTGAAGAAGAATTAAAATATTTAACTCCATTTATTGACGTGCTTCCAAAAGAAATTTTCAGTTCTGAATTTAAAAATCCTTATACTGATAGTTCAGGTTTTATACGCTCACAACTTCAAGAAGCTACTAAATTACTAAAAGAATCAGGTTGGATTTTAAATGATGGAAAACTTCAAAATAATTCTTCTAAAAAGTTGTTTGAATTTGAGATCTTACTTGTTTCACCAGCGTTTGAAAGAATTGTTTTTCCGTTCAAAGATAATCTTGAAAAACTTGGAATTGTAGCAACAGTAAGAACTATAGACAGTTCTCAATATCAAGAAAGATTAGAAAATTTTGATTTTGATATGATTGTATATACATTTTCACAATCACTATCTCCTGGAAATGAACAAAGAAATTTTTGGGGTTCTGATGCTGCTGATACAAATGGATCTAGAAATGTCATTGGAATAAAAAATTATGCAATAGACAGCTTAATAGAAAAATTAATTAATGCTAAAAATAGAGAAGAATTAATTATTATTACAAAAGCTTTGGATCGAGTACTTTTATGGAATCATTATGTTATACCTCAATGGCATATATCATCTTATAGAACTCTTTATTGGGATATTTTTAATCAACCTTCAATAAAACCAAAATATTCTCTAGGTTTTGACACTTGGTGGGTAAATCAAAAGAAATATGATGTTATTCAATCTCAAAGAACGACGAACTAATCCGTTAGAACTTTCTTTATAAATAATATAATATAATTTTATGGCTTCTTATTTAATAAGACGATTGCTATTAATTATACCCACACTTTTTGGAATCATGCTCATAAATTTCGCAATAATTCAAATTGTACCTGGAGGTCCTGTTGAGCAAATGATAGCACAAATGACTGGTACTGCCGTTGAAACTACTGCTCGGTTTTCTGGAGGAGATGAAGGCGAATTATCATCAAATACAGCAAACGATAGTTTTTCAAATAATGATACCAAATATCGTGGAGCACAAGGGCTTGATCCAGATATAATAAAAGAAATTGAAGAAATGTATGGCATGAACGAACCAGCTCATAAAAGATTTTTCAATATGCTCAAAGATTATTTGACCTTTGATTTTGGAGAAAGTTTTTTTAGAGATCAAAAAGTAACATCGTTAGTTTTAGATAAAATGCCAGTTTCAATTTCTTTAGGTTTATGGACAACTCTATTAGTATATTTAATATCAATACCTCTAGGAATAAGAAAAGCTATCAAAGATGGAACTAAATTTGATGTCATTTCAAGTACGATAGTAACTATAGGTTATGCTATACCTAATTTTTTATTTGCAGTAATATTGATTGTTTTTTTTGCTGGGGGACGTTTTTACGATATATTTCCACTAAGAGGCTTAACTTCTGAAAATTTTAGTCAGCTAAGTTTTTTTTCTCAAATTCTAGATTATTTTTGGCATTTAACTCTTCCATTAATTGCAATGATTGTTAGTGGATTTGCTGGACTAACCTTTCTAACAAAAAACTCTTTTCTAGATCAAGTAAATCAACAATACGTAATTACAGCAAGAGCAAAGGGCTTGTCTGAAAAAAAAGTTTTATACGGACATGTGTTTAGAAATGCTATGCTAATAGTTATAGCAGGTTTTCCATCTGCATTTATAGGTATTTTATTTTCAAGCTCTCTTTTTATAGAAGTAATATTTTCTTTAGATGGTTTAGGTTTGCTTGGTTATGAAGCAGCTTTAACAAGAGATTATCCTGTTATCTTTGCTACACTGTATTTTTTTTCTTTGCTAGGTCTTGTTATGAGTATTATTGGAGATTTCATGTACTCAGTAATTGATCCTAGGATTGATTTTGAGTCAAGAGAATGATTAATTTATCTCCATTAAATAAAAGACGATTAAATAATTTTGTATCTAATAAAAGAGGTTTTTATTCGTTTTGGTTTTTTACAATTTTATTCATTATATCGCTATTTGCAAATTTTGTTGCAAATGAAAAGCCATTATTAGTAAAATATAATTCAGAATTTTATTTTCCTATTCTTCAGTCATACCCAGAAACAGTTTTTGGTGGAGATTTTGAAACTGAAGCTGATTATAGAGATCCATATGTAAAAAATTTAATTAATTCTTCAGGCTGGATTATTATGCCAATAATTCCTTACGCTTATAATACTATAATAAAAGATATAGAGGTTCCAGCTCCTTCGCCACCGAGTTCAAAAAACTGGTTAGGCACTGATGATCAAGCAAGAGATGTATTATCAAGATTAATATATGGTTTTAGAATTTCAATTTTATTTGGTTTTACTTTAACTTTTTTTTCAATGATCATAGGTGTAAGTGCAGGTGCTATCCAAGGCTATTTTGGTGGAACAACTGATTTGATTTTTCAAAGATTTATGGAAATATGGTCGGCAATCCCTACTCTTTATGTACTGATAATTTTAGCAAGTGTTGTCCAGCCGAACTTTTGGTGGTTATTATTTATATTGCTTTTATTTAGTTGGATGGGATATGTAGGCGTCGTTAGAGCAGAATTTTTAAGAGCTAGAAATTTTGATTACATTAGAGCTGCAAAGGCATTAGGTGTTTCTAATACTATCATAATATTTAGACACTTGCTTCCAAATGCAACAGTCGCAACAATCACTTTTCTTCCATTTAGTCTTAGTGCTTCAGTAACTGCATTATCAGGTTTAGATTTTCTTGGTTTTGGTCTCCCGCCTGGCTCAGCTTCTCTAGGGGAAATGGTTAATCAAGGCAGAAATAATCTGCAAGCGCCATGGTTAGGTTTAACCAGTTTTTTTACACTTGGTCTGATGTTGGGTTTACTTGTTTTTGTTGGAGAAGCTATAAGAGACGCCTTAGATCCTAGAAAAACTTTTTTGTAAAATGAATAATTTAATATCTATAAAAGATCTTTCAATTTATTTTAAAAAAAATATACACGTTGTAGATTCGGTTAATTTAAATATTCCCAAGGGAAAAACTGTAGCAATCGTTGGAGAATCAGGATCAGGTAAAACTCTAACTGCTTTAAGTATATTAAAATTGTTGCCAAATGCCGCTCAACTAAAATCAGGAAAAATTATATATAAAAATATTAACATTTTAGAATCATCTGCAAAAGAAATTCAGCAAATAAGAGGCAATAAAATATCAACAATTTTTCAAGAACCGATGACAAGCTTAAATCCTCTGCATTCTATCAATAAACAAATAGAAGAAATAATATTAACACATAATAAGATTTCTTATTTAGAAGCAAAGAAAAAAACAGAAAATCTTTTAAAAGAAGTTGGCCTAGAAAGTATATCAAGTAGACCAAAAATTTATTCTTATGAGCTATCAGGAGGACAAAGACAGAGAGTTATGATTGCTATGAGTATAGCAAATAATCCTGATCTGTTAATAGCAGATGAACCGACTACTGCTTTAGATGTAACAGTTCAAATTCAAATCCTAGAATTACTTAAAAATCTGCAAAATAAACTTGGAATGTCTATACTTTTTATTAGTCATGATCTTGCTATTGTTAAAAAAATGGCTGATGAAATTTACGTAATGAAATCAGGAAAAATAGTTGAACACGGTGAAAAAGATAAAATTTTTTTTAGACCTACTCATAGTTATACTAAAGAGTTAATAGGGTTTCAAAATAAAATAAAGCAACATTTATCAACAAAATCTAAAAAAGTAATTGAAGTAGAAAATCTTAAAGTTTGGTATCCTATAAAAAAAGGTTTGCTTAAAAAAACTGTAGATTATGTAAAAGCAATTAATAATCTTAGTTTTACTTTAAAAGAAAAAGAAACATTAGGTATTGTAGGAGAGTCTGGATCAGGAAAAACTTCATTGGTATTAGCTATAATTAGATTAATAAATTCAGAAGGTAAAATTATTATTAACGGTGTAAATACTCTTTCTTTAAAAAGAAAAGAATTTTTAAATTTAAGAAAAAATATTCAAATAGTTTTTCAAGATCCTTTTTCATCTTTAAGTCCAAGAATGACAGTTGAAGAAATAATAAGTGAAGGATTAAATATTCATTTTTCTAAATTAACAAAAAATGAAAAAAAAAATAAAGTTAAAGAAATCTTACTTGAAGTAGGTTTGGACTACGAAGAGAATTATAATAGATACCCTCATGAGTTTTCTGGTGGTCAAAGACAAAGAATAGCTATTGCAAGAGCCTTAATACTTAACCCAAAAATTTTAATACTAGATGAACCAACTTCAGCACTAGATATCTCAATACAAAATCAAATCATTGAATTACTAAGTAGTTTGCAAGAAAAATTTTCTTTAAGCTATATTTTTATCAGTCATGATATGAAAGTAATCCGTTCAGTGTCAGACAAAATCTTAGTATTAAGAAATGGTCAAGTCATTGAAAGCAACAATTCATATGAAATATTTAATAATCCAAAAAACCAATACACAAAAAACTTGATTCAATCAGTAATTTGAAGAGACAAAAATATATTATATTAAAACTTTGGAAAGAGAGGGATTTTAACCCTCTACAGTATTACTGCTAAAAGCTTTCCAATTTATATAAATAATTTACTTTTGAAATTAAACGAAAACGAAATAAATAATCACAATTACTACCACTGCAGCAACGATCCAAGTCCACTTATTCATAACTTCTCCTTTTTTTTAACTATTATAAAATAATTTATAGAATTGAAAGGTTTTTTTAATTTTTTACCGGATAAGTGGGGATAATCAATTATTTCAAATTTGATATTTTTTGAATATGTGAAGCTTTTATTTCACAACAACCTCCTAGAATTGTTGCCCCTTTATCAATCATTTTTTTAGTAAAGTTAAAAAATTGCAAATCTGAATAATCTTGTCTTGTACCTAAAACTTTTATAGGATTCGTTCCAGGTGCAGATTTCCATGCAGTATGTGGTAAAGGCTCCGCTATTTTCCATAAATTAGCTTTATATCCGAAAGGTATTTTACATTCTTTAATTTCATTAATTGTTTTATCTATTATTTCTGGTGAGACACATGCTAGTATAACACCAATCAGATTTTTATTTTTACAATTTTGAATTGCTTGACTTATACTTTCGTTTGATGGAAGTTTCCCATTACTTTTAACATGCAGCCCTAATAAAACAGGCAAGTCCATTTTATCTAAAACCCTTAATGCTATTTTACATTCCTTAATGCTACTTAAAACGTCTAAATAAAAAAAATCAATAAAAGGTCTAATAATAGTAGCTTGATCAAAAAAATCCTTTTCAATTAGATATTCATCTCTTTCATCTAAAACGTACGTTTTATTTTGTGCAGGTAAACTGCCGCCAATTAAAATATTTTTTTTAGAAATTTCTTTTGCTTTTAATGCAAGCTCTCCTGCTTTTTCATTAGCATATACAAAAAAGCTATCCACATTATCTTCTACCATTCTTCTTCTTCTTGCAGAAAAATTGTTTGTTATTATTACATCTGCACCAGCATTAATAAAATCTAAGTGGGTATCAATTACCATTTGATGATATTTTTTTTCAATCAAAGCTGTAGCCGACCACAAAGAACCTTTGGCTTTTAAACCTTTAGCAAGTAATGCTTGCCCCATCCCTCCATCTAAAATTCTAATTTTTTTAAAAAAATTTTTTTCCATAGAATTATTGCAAATATTTATTAAAAAAATTTACAGTATCTAATATGGCTTCTTGCTGTTGTTCAAAAGTTCCTCCTATTGTTACACCAAGCTGACCACATTGTTTCCAAATCAAATTTACAGCCTCAAGTTCTGTCATATTTTTCCATTCTTTATTATTATAAAACCAATACCCTTCATCAGTAATATAGCCAGGTTCACAATTTATAAAATTTCCAATATCTGGAAGAAATTCTTTCTCTTTTTCTCTAACACTAACAAATCCATGATAAGCTCCTTTATATATTTTTAATTCTACACGATTATTATTTTCTTTAAGTTTTTTAACATAATTAATACAATCAATAATCGGGGCATAATCATCGAATTCAGCATGTAACATCAGCATAGGTTTATTAATTAATTTCATGTCTTTAAAAACAAGGTCGCATCCTGGATATACAGGCATATAAGCCGCAAATTGTTTTCCATTAGAAACTAAATTTAATAATTTTGGATAAGCTGTATAAAATGCTACCATACCTCCATAAGAGTAACCTGTAATTCCAATTTTATTTTCGTCTATATTTTTATGTTTTGATAAAGTATTTAAAACATTAAGACCATCAAGAACTCTAGCTGCAAGACCTAATTTCCAACCATCTTTTTGTTTAATTCCTCTATTGGTATAACTATCCCCTATAAATACACCAATATTTTTTTTATGCATTTCAACTATTAGTTTTTGAAAAAAATCCGTGTGCCTATTTGGATGTGCAGTGCCATGCTGGACATATAAAACAGGGAATTTGCCTTTTGTATCAGGTAAATATAATTCTCCATTAAGTTTAACTGACTTAGAACTGTATTTTTTATTAAAAATTTCGTTAAATGAATTTGCAGTATGTGATTTATATTTTATATATTTTATTTTTTTGCAAGAACCAATAATATCTTTTATTTTAATTCCTTCATATTTTTTACTAACTTCAACTCTATCCCAATCAGTATTTTTTAAAGGAAATATTTCGCCATCAGAACCTACATACCATTTACCGCTATTATTTTTGTGAAAATGCATCTTCAAGTAATCTCCTTTTTTTAAGCTAAATTCTTCTACTTCCCAGGACCCGTCATCATGTCTCCAGTTCATAATAAGATCTATATCCTGACTTACTTTACATACCGCGCGAGCTTTTTTTGTCAGAAAATGAGATGCGTAAACATTACTAATAAACAATAAACTCAATACCAAAATTGCTAAAAATTTTTTCATAAAGATGATTTTAGCATTAACCAAAAATAAAGTTGAGGTAAAATAGTGAGTAAGTGTGACCAATATGTGTCCAAATAATTATTGAATTACATTTGGAGGAATAAGCACAAGTTTACCTGTATATTTTTTACTTAAAAAATCATCTTGTGCTACTTTAATATCTTTTAAAGGGTAAGTATTTGCAACCAAGGGAGAAATTTTATTTTGCTTAATATAACTAATTAAATTTGAAAATACTTCTTTAGGTTGTTTTGTGCATCCATAAAAAGTTAAATCCTTTAAATATAAAGTTCGTACATCTAATTCTACTAATGGTCCTGCTATAGCGCCCGCAGTTGAGTAACGTCCTTCTGGTTTTAAAATTTCTAGAAGCTGTCCCCATTGATCACCTGCTACTAAATCAATCACAACATCGACTGAATTTTTTCCCAACTCTTGAATTATATTAGAATTGCGATCAATTACTTTATCAGCACCTAGTCTTAAAACATCTTTGTGTTTATTTTCTGAGCACTGAGCAATTACTTTTGATCCTCGTAATTTTGCTAGTTGAATAGCAGCTGACCCAACTCCTCCAGAACCTCCTGTAATAAAAACAATTTCATCTTTTAGTTTTGAACGATATAATAAACCTTCAGCAGTAGAATAAGCACAAGGAATAGATCCAAGCTCAACATCTGACCAATTTGAAATTATACTGAAAGCTTCAGAAGAGCGAATTGAAGTGTATTGTGCAAATCCTCCATTACACTCAGATCCTACTGTCCAAGATGAATAGTTATCATGATTAAAAGGAACTTCTTGCATTGTTCTTACAATAACACGCTCTCCAATTCTTTTTTTATCTACTGATTTTCCTGCCCCTACAATAATTCCACAAATATCTGCTCCTTGTATAATAGGAAAGTTTAGTGGATTTCCTGACCAACTACCATCATCGCTATTCTCCTCTGAAGATTTTGAATACCAACCAATTCTTGTATTTATATCGGTATTATTAATGCCTGCAGCTTTTACATTAATAAGCACTTCATCATCTTTTGGAGTAGGAACTTCAACGTCAGATCTATATTCCAGTTTCTCCATTCCACCATGACCAGTTAATACAACAGCATTCATTAGTTTTGGAATTGAAAAATTCATTAATAATTTAATTTATCACAATAGAAAAAAAAGGTAACTCAAAGTGTTACCTATGTGTGACCAAATCTTATTTTTATTGATTAAAGTTAAATAAATATTCTAATTTATGGCGGAGAGAGAGGGATTCGAACCCTCGGTAGTATTGCTACTACACACGCTTTCCAAGCGTGCTGATTAAATACAAAGTGTAAGGTTTCTAGGAAAAATTAAACGTGAAAATGTAAATACCGGGTGTGTAAGTGAGTCGTATGTGAGACCAAAATAATTTTTAGAAATCAGATATAATTAAAAAATATCCTAAAGCCACTAATACACAACCGATAAGATTAAAAAAAAATTCATTAAAAGATTTATTGATAAGCCGATCATTATTATCTCTATGGCTTTTTATTAAACTATAGATTCCTTTTAGTGTAAGAAATAAATAAACAAAAAACCATATAATAGTTAAGATAGTAAATTCTTTAAAAAAACCTATAGTAACACTCCATAAAAGTATGTAAGCACCATAACCTATGAAAGCCGATTCATAAAATTTTACGTTATCTCCTGAAAATTTAAAATCGTTCATACACCTCCTATTATAGTACTTATTGCAGAACAAAAGGCACAAATACCGATGATAGAAATAAATATATCACTACCTTTTAAGTTATTTTTTTTACGTAAATCTAATCTTCTTTTTAATTCACCTTTAATTACTTTAGAGCGAAATTCTGCTTCTTCTTTATTTGGTTTATTTTCGACTATATCATAGATACATTTATTATAGATATTGACTAATTCTTTATCTTCCATTGGTTTTAGACTTTTGAAAAAATCTGTCATATCTATTGTATTTTCCATAATATTAACTGGTTTTATTTCATGATTAAGGTCACTTGGACTAAAATAACTATAACAAAAAACTGAAAGTAGAGCTTTAGATGGATAATTATGTTTCTTTGCTATCTGTAAACAACGCTCATATTCAGAGACAATTTCTTCTTTAGAAGCTTTTGGATTGTGACGCTTAACGATATCTAAGCAAGCTTGACGATAGGCCATAGGGATATAAACGAAAGTTCGGTTTTCGAGCTTTTCTTTCTTTTCCTTATAGTCCTTAAGGTTTATGACCTTTCTGTTATCGTTCAATAATTTCTCTTTAAATTAAATTATTTTTTTTTCAATCAATAAAGATAAAAATTATCACAAGGGTTCGCAAGTGAGACCTATGTGAGACAAAACACATTTTTGTTGAAAAATCGTTAAAGAAAAAATCTTAATTTATGGCGGAGAGAGAGGGATTCGAACCCTCGATAGTGTTGCCACTATACACGCTTTCCAAGCGGGCGCCTTCAACCACTCGGCCACCTCTCCTGCTTATATTTTCTATGATTTATCATATTAAATTAGTAGTTAATAGAAATTCTTTGTAACGTAAGTGTGATCATATTGTGATGAAAAAAATTTCAATAATTAAAGGTAATCTAGTAGATTACATCTAAAGATATTTTTTAAAAAAATGAGATTCTAAATTTAGTTTTATATATTGATTGTTGTTTTCCCTCAGTCGAATTGCATAGCAAAAGAAATTATTTCTGTATGGTTGGTAATTGTATCCCTCAAGTGAGTATTCATTAAAATTTATTTTTACTCCAGTATTATCAAACAACATATCTCGTATTTCCTCATTAAAACCACCAATAAGCTTGTCGCATTTATCACAATAAAAATAGTCTACAGGATTACCTTTCTTAACACCGTATTTTTTTTGAACAATTAAGTCTTTATGGAAAGTTTTAGTTTGAGAGCAGCAAGAGAATTTAATTTTTACGTCCTTTGCTTTTAATTTTTTACGCTGAAGATCGCCTTGGATTGAAAAAACATCGTAAATGCCATTATCACATTTAATTAAATAGTTAGGATACCAGTCTTCGATTTTAACAACATTTGGAATTACACCACTTCTAAACTTGTCTTCATGATCCTTATATAAAACAAGTTTGTTGTTTTTAGGTTGTTGTTTCAATAGATTTGCGTAGTTTGTATTTATGGCGTAATCTTTGTGATCGAAAAGAATCATTTTATTGCTTTTAATCTCAAAGGATGAAATTTTTTCAGATATAATTTTGAAACGGTTCTCTTCTAGGGCATTTTTATCACCATAAGAATCATAGAATCCTTTTTCAACAGAATAATAATTTGAATAGATATCTATTCTTCCATATACAACTGGAGCATCAAATTGTCTTCCAATGTCCATGGATCCTCCCTCAAGAATTCTAAGTTCCTTTATGTTGCTGAATTGATCTACTTTAGCATAAATAACATTATCCTGGAAACCTATGTCTCCAGCACCATGCTTTTCAAAATACCTTTCAATTTCATCCCATTCGTGTTCATTAGGATCAAAATGTGTAGCATCTAGGGGTAGGTGTTTTGGATCAATAACGCCTAAAGGGGATCCTTCAGGCAAATAACATTCACCAAGAAATTCCCAACTCATCTTCTCTTCTTCCTGTTGAGTTTCAACTAGTTGTTTAAATCTATATTCATCTTTGGAGTAATCTTTGATTTTTATGGCATTAGTCATTTTATATTTTTGCGTCTTGTAATCATAACGTGGATAATTTTTTAGAAATGTTAGCATGCCACTATTGTATTGATTTAAAATTTTAGTGCTATTTTTGAATAATGATCCTGTTAATACGACTTCTTGCAATTTAGTTAAATTATGAAGAGGGTCTAAATCAATATTATCACCCAATCCCCAAATACTAAGATGGGAAAGACGTCGTAATTTCTCGATGCCTTGCAAGCTTGTCAACTGCTTAAAGGGAAATATCACCGTTAATTGATAAAGACCTGATTTATTACGAATACTAATAAGCCTTGATAATTCCTTAAAATCAACTGCTGTTTTGTCCTGAATTGTTAGGTGCAAATTGCCAATGTCAATATTTTGTAAATAGTTGCATGTTTCTTTTAAATTTGTACAATTTGTTATTATCACATTGCCATTAATTTTTTTTAGAGATGTCAATTTTTTAAATATTGAATTATCTTTTATTTCAGGAAGTTCATCTACCTCTTCTAGGTGAGTGCATTGTTTAATGGCTTCATAGCGAAGACTTTTCATTTGATTTTTTTCATTTAAATCTTTCCATTTATGTTTCTCGAACCAGGCCATCCAATTGCCATCTAGCTTTTTTAAATTGGGCAATGTGGACAATGCTTTCAGAAAATCGAGTCCAAATGTTTTAAAATTGTTTTTCTCTGTTCCAGTTGGAAAGACTTCCCAAGATGCATGGCGTGGATCTTCTAAATGCAAGTACAATTCTTCTAGGGTTTTTATTTTGCTAATTTCAAATAAATCATCTAGAACATTGTAACGATCCGATTGAACAATAGTATTACTATACCAATTACGCTCAATAATTTTAAGAGTTTGTAAAGGAATTTCTGCTTTGCCAAGATCTATAAAGAAATAGTGATTTTCATCTCCAATACAATTAGCAAAAACAATCTGTAAATGTCTTAATTTTTTTAGATTCAATAACGTACTTAAATCTACATCATCATAATAATCTTCAGGATATATTTCTTCATCTGAATATTCATCTGGTATTGGCCTAGATCCTGATGATATAGTTAAAACAATTGATTCAAGATTGGGCATGCTTTGAACAAAATTCTCTAATATGTAGGTATCCTGAATTAATAATTGATATTCAAATTTTTTTAAATGCTTCAACGAAGGGAGGGTCAAAAAATTGTAATATGGATGTTTAAATGATTCTTCACCAAGTAGATTTTCATGCCATTCCCAGTCATAATCAATTACAAGAGTTGCAAGATTATGCAATTGTTGTAAAGGTGAAAAATCTTTTATGTAGCCCATTTGTGATAAACGAAGAGATCGGATATCTTTAAACTCAGTAAGAGGGGATAAATCTAATTCCTTATTATATGCTGTATCTTTCCAATCTGCATCAAAGTGAAAGGAGTCTTTGTCTGCTGTCTCAACGTAATAAGGTATTAATTCTAGAAAACCATTTTCAGCATTTTTTCCATGATAATATTCAATTTCTTCAGCTTCACCATATTCTGAATATACCTTGTAAAATAGATCACCTATTCTCTCGTTAGGTAGAGGAAATCCCCACTTTCTTTTTCTTGGTTTTGGTAAAGTACGAGATTTCTTTTTTTTATTAACCATCAATATAAAATATCACCAATTAGGAGTAATGTAGAGAAATAAGTTATTTAACAACAATTTAAAAGATTTTTAATATTAAAATTTTCAATTTTGTTGATAGCCTTTTTTAATTTTTGAAGCAATTGCCTTATTGGCTTCTTTAATTGTTTCATCATTAGAAGAAAATGTTTTTTCTTTTATATTTCCTTTAGTGCCAATTCTACCATAATGAATTATGAGTTTGCTTTCTTCTATAGTGATCTCCCAAAACTTGTTTATATTTTTTGTTTCATCAATATATTCAAGATAAGTTTTTTTTTTATTTTCCATTTTCTATTTACAAATATTTATATACCGTTTTTTTAAAACAATAGAGTAAAAAAAAATATTAAAGCAATCAAAACAGCTAAAGGAAAAAGAAATGAAAAAAAACCTCCCAATGCTGAAAAAAATAATAAAATTACTTTTCCAAAAATAATAATTACTCCTAAGATCACTAGCGCTGGAACTATAATTTCCATTATTTTGGGTTCCACTCATGAATTAATACATCTAATGATTCTTTTCTTCTATCCTCAAGAAATGATAATCTTTGAGAAGGAGTTTTGCCCATTAAATCCTCTATTGTTTTTTGAATAGGTTTGAAACTACTATGTAAAAAATCATTGCGATTATTTAGCTCTACCCAAAATCTACTCGAAGGGATTTTTGTTCCTTTGTTTGCAAGATTATTGCATACCTTACATGCAAGAACCAAATTCCAAATGGCATTCAGGTTGAATGGATAAGTATTATTATATTTTTTTTTAAAATCTTTAGACATTGTTATAGGAATGAAATGTTCTATCTCAGCTTTGTCAGGAGATTTTTCATCAGTTGAAATAAAACTATTACAGTAAAAACAAACATCCCGTTGGTAGGAGTTTAATGTTGGTATACAGGAGGTTAGGTTTTTTCGTGTATTTAACCGTTCCTCATAAAGCAAACCTGAATCTTCATCATAATTAATTAATCCTTCAGGAGTAATTCGTAACTCACATGCA
>CACEPG010000014.1 GCA_902561355.1 uncultured Alphaproteobacteria bacterium | reverse complement strand
GGATCACTCATTAATTTAAAATCAACTCCTACTGCTTCACGAACTTTTGTATGTGCTTCTAAATCAAAATCATATTGTCCAGGAGGATGTAGTTTATAAGCATTAAATCCTTTTTTTTTGTATTCTAGTGCTTCATTAGCATATGCTTCTGCAGTTTTTAAAACTAAGGAGCTCCCATAAATTGGAACTTTATCTCTATAAGCACCTAAATATTTATATAAAGGTTGTCCTGCTTGTAACGCAGAAAGTAACCAGCAATTGATATCAAATGGGCCATAACTATAAATAGGAGCATGATTCCACCATCTATCTGCCATCCTGTATTCGTGCCAGTGTAGCTCTCTATACAATGGGTCTCTTCCAATAAAAAAAGGACGAAATATACTATTTGCAATTTCCCCTGCCATTTCAGCACCTCTTCCAGCAAAACCAAAAGTTGAACTTGTTAATCCTTCATCAGTATGAAATGTGATTACTAAAAATTCCAAATCTGATTTTTTTCCATCTCTCATTTCAGAATCTTTCATTACAGATTCTTTGTGTCGACACATCCTTATTTCAATATCTTTTATTTTCATTCAATTCCAAACTCTTTAATTATTTTTTCATTATCCTGTCCTATTTTAGGAGCCGCTATTTCAGATTTAAAAATTTGACCATCAATTCTAATTGGACACCTTAATGTTTCAATATTTAATCCATCATCTCTTTTTATACTCTGAATCATATCAAGTATTTTAAATCCCTCATGTTTTAACATTTTTTCCCAATCCAATACTTCTGCGCACCATATATCAGCAGGTTCTAAAATGTTTAACCAATGCTTTGTAGTTTGGGTTTCTAACCAATCACCAATTGATTTTTTAATATCGTCTCTTTTTGTAAACCACTCCTTTTGGTCATTTAAACTTTTTATAGAATCTAGATTTAATAATTCACCTAATTGAGGCAGTGGAGTCATTGCTATAGCAATATAGCCATCTGAAGTTTTATATATACCATAAGGTGCTGATAAATATGCATGTGCATTATTATACTTACTACGTTGAGGTTTTCTATTACCATCATTAAAATAAGTAGTGAGTACTTCAAACTGAAAGTCTAATAATGCCTCAACTAAACTAGTTTCAACATGTGACCCAGTATTTGTGCGAAAACGTTTTATAACTGCTGATAATATACCTTCAACTAAACTATGACCTGCTAAAATATCAGCAATAGCAAGTCCCATTGGAGTTGGAGCCTCTCCACCATTTCCATTTAACCAAACTATACCGGTTCTAGACTGAGCTAGCAAATCTTGACCGGGTAGTTTACTCCAAGGACCTTCTGTACCATAACCAGAAATTGTCCCATATACAATTTTTGGATTAATTTTTTTTACATTTTCATAATCTAAACCAATTCTTTCAATAACTCCTGGTCTAAAATTTTGAGTAATAATATCTGCTTTAGAAATAAGTTTCTTAACTAATTCGAGATCTGAAGAATCTTTTAGATTTACTGCAAAACTCTCTTTGTTACGATTAATTGCATGAAATAAAGTACTATCTCCACCAAGATCAGTATCACTAATATATAAATTTCTGCATAAATCACCTACATCTGGTCTTTCTATTTTTATAACTCTTGCTCCCAAATCTGATAGTCGCAACCCAGCATAGGGACCTGATAAAAATTGACTAAATTCTAAAACTGTTAAACCTTCAAGTGGTCTGTCCATAACTAGTTCCTAAAACTTTCTTTATATATTTCGCAGAGTTTCTTACAAATAACTTCTTCTTTTATGTTTGATTTAAGATAATCGTTAATTATATTCCCTGCTTCATCTTGAAATTCCATATAACCGTTATGTCTCGGCCTGACCCAAGCAAGATCTAATGTTAATCTAGTATTAGTAAAAAAATTATTTGTTTCTAAATTTATTTCCTTATCTTGCCATGCAATTGCATTAGCTGGTTGACCACCACTTTTATAAAAAATATTTTTTTGACAATCTGAACTAGCAATCCAATGAGCGTATTCAATAGCTAACTCTATATTTTTACTTACCTTTGAAACAGCAATTCCTGTACCTCCAAGATGTGTTCCGAACGGACCTTTTCCAGATAAATCTAAAACATTACAATAAGTTAGAAAAAATTCTTTAAAATTATTTCTAGCATAATTTGAAAAACCATAAAGATATGGACAATAATGAAAATTGTTTTGTGTACTCATTAATTCTGATACTTGTATTGGATCCATTTCTAAACAATTGCTATCTAGCTCATCAGAAACAACTTTCATCATCTGTAATGTATCTACACCGTACTTTATGTTTATAAATTCTCTGTTATCTGGTTTAATATGATCAGTAATGTTATTGTAAATACTATAAAAACTACTTATTGCATGAACAGGTTTTAAAGGCCAAAGAACAACTCTTTGTTTTGATAAATCTATTAAAGCTTTCCAATTCTTAGGCAGATCATTAAATAAGTCTTTTCTATAACAGGCTACTTGAGACGCGGCATCTATTGCAAGTGCCCATTGTTTTCCATTAATAAAATAACTGTCATGAGAACTTCCAACAGATTGTTTTTTTAAAAGCTCAATTTCATTATTATATTTAGGTATATCTAAATTTTGTAATAGACCTTTAGCTGCTACTTCACCAACATGTGGATAATCAATTACTATCAAATCATAATCATCAGTCATTTCTTCAATTGGTCTATCAGCAAAAGCTTGAAGAGGTCTTTTATCCCATTCAATTGCAACTTTGTTATTAAATTTTTCTGAAAATCTTAAACTTGTTGCAATCATTGGATCATAACCTCTGGAATGATCCCAGGTCATTCCTTTTAATTTTATCATTTTTTTTCAAACTTATCTTTAAAATCTTCTGGATTTTTATACATAACAGAATGAAGATGTTCGCAATATAAAACTATTTCACCTTCTCCTTTAAAAACCTCATAACTGGTTCGAACTAATCCCATTTTTTCATATTTAGGTTTTTTTTCCATATTCGTTCTAATTGTGTAAATTGTATCACCTATAAAAACAGGTTTAATGAATCTCAATCGATCATAACCATAACTAAATGAGTTAACACAATTAGTTGCTACTAATCCTAAACCATAAGAAAATACCATTGCTCCTGCAACTAATCTTTTTTTAAACATACCATCATTTTTTGCAAAATGATCGTCTCCAACATATGGATGCATATCAAGAACCATACAATTAAATTGCATTGCTTCTCCTTCAGAAATTGTTCTGCGTAGTGATCTAATTTTATGATCAATAATCACATCCTCATAAAACCAATTTTCTGAATTCCACACAGGGATTGCACTATGATCTTCAGGCATATCTTGAGGATGAGTTGATTCAATTCCAACTGTATTTTTATATTTAAAATCTTTATTCATATTTAAAATTATGTTACTTTATTATCAGAAAAAATTGAATTCAATAAAAATGGTAGAAATAGAACAATTTTTTGAAGATTATGAAGTTGGTGCGGTGAGAACTACTGCTGGTAGAACTATTACTGAAACTGATATTGTCACACATGCCATGCATTCAGGGGATTTTTATCCGCATCATGTAGATGCAGAATTTGCTAAAAAGGGGCCTTTTGGACAAAGAGTCGCTCAATTTAGTTGTACGTTTTCTATTGGTATTGCTTTAACAGCAGCTGTGGTTAATAAAAGAGCTTTCACTTATGGATTTGAAAGACTTCGATTTCCTAATCCAGTATTTATTGGTGATACAATACATACAAAAGTTACAATTAAAGAAAAAAAAGATGATCCTAAAAGACCTCAATTTGGTCAAGTGAATGAAGCTTGTGAAATTTTAAATCAAAATGATAAATGTGTTTGTTATTCAGAGCACATACTTCTAGTTGAACGAAAAAAATAATTAAAAAGCACTATATTTTAAATAAGCCTCTTGAGGATCCATTCCTTCCTTTATAGATTTACGAACTAAGTTTTCTGTATTAATTAATTTTTCAGATCGAGTTAATATATCTTCTATATTTTTTTCAGGAATAATTACAACACCATCTATATCAGCTAAAACATAATCATTGTTATTAATAGTAGTGTTGTTAATTTTAATAGTATGTTCAAATTGCGTTGGTTTCCAAAACCCAACTACGTCTCTTGGTGTATAAAAGCTACTCCAGACTGGAAAATCAATTTTAAGGATAAAATCTAAATCTCTTGCACCTCCATCAACGATATAACCTCTGACCCCTTTTAGTTGAAGAGTTTCTGCTGATAGTTCTCCCATTAAAGCTACCTCATGATTATTTGGTTGGCATATGACAACTTTATTATTTGGAGCTTTTGATAAAAAACCTGTCCATGCTAACAATGTATCATGGTGACTTAATGTTTGATCAACCTCACCTTCCATAGTAAAAATTTGACCTGCTAAAATATGATTAGGTTTTGTAGGTTTAATTGAAGGTGGGAGAGTAAAATTTTTATGCCCATCATCTCTCATAATATCATGAACAACACCTGTGTAACATTTTGCTAATCTTTCTGTAAAATCATTATTATTCATATTATTTTCCTTTATAACCCATTTCAGATGATAAAATTTTTCCAGAACTAATTAATAACTTAGATACTTGGTTAAGATTTAATTCACCTTTGGAAAGAATTCTATCGACAAATGGTATTGTAAGAGCTGCAATAGCATTTTCTGTATGATCAAATATCGGAACTGAGATATTTGTTACACCTTTAATTTGTAAACTTTTAACAAGCTCATAACCATTTTTACTAATGTTTTGCATTGTATTTTTAGAAAATTTACTTTCTATTTTTCTTAATTGTGAACCTGGAATTTGAGATGTTTTTTCAATTTTTTTATAAAACTTTCTTCTTTCTAATCTTCTTTTTCTCTCTTTTTCTTTTTGAAATGTTAAAATTACTCGACCAGATGAAGTTTCTAACAAATCAAAAGTGGCGCCAACAGAAACATGGTAATTAAATGAAGATGGGCTATCCTCTTGTGCAATGATAAGAATTTTACCTTTTGTATAAACTGCCAAATGTATTGATTGATTTGCTTTAGTAGTTATTTCTTTCATTATTGGAATAGCTCTAGTTGTTAATGTATTAACTGGTTCAAACCGGGCTGTCATATTAAGTATTTTATATGAAAGACGATACAAATCAGCATCTTGATCAAAATCAACATATTCTCGACTTCTTAATGTACTCACCATTCTGTAGATCTCATTTACCGATTTGTTTAATTTACTTGCAATTTCTGCTTGTGTTAATCCATTTTCATTAATTGATAATAACTCTAGAATGTCTAATCCTTTTTCAAGTGCAGGTGCAGTATAGTTTTTAGATAGTTTTTTCTGTTTCATAATTAAAAAAATGAACCTTATTAATTGCAATTTGAAAAATTATATTTTCACCAATATTTACTGGTCGAGGATTATACATCCTACTAATAATTTCTTTATTACTTAGTTTAAAAAATAACTGTGTTTCGGTACCAAGAGGCTCTGCTAGATCTATAATTTTTTCAAAAGTCCAATTTGCATTATTAGATGTAATTGCATTATCTAAAGGAACGATATCTTCAGCCCTAATACCAATAAGTACTTTTTTTAAATTTTCTAAACTATTTATTTTTTCTTTGGGGCATAAAAAAGTTGTGTTCTTATCAACTTGTATAAATAAATTGTTATCTTTTTTTATTATATCACATTCAATTATATTCATTGGAGGACTTCCAATAAATGTTGCAACAAAAACATTAACTGGTTTATTAAAAACTTCAATAGGAGAGCCTATCTGCTCTATATATCCATCTTTCATTATGATGATACGATCAGCTAAAGTCATTGCTTCTACTTGATCATGCGTAACATAAATCACAGTAGTTTTAAGATTTTGATGGAGTTTTTTTATTTCTGTTCTCATCTGAGTTCTTAATTTAGCATCTAAATTCGACAATGGTTCATCAAATAAAAATGCATCAGGCCTCCTAACGATCGCCCTTCCCATAGCCACTCTTTGTCTTTGCCCGCCAGAAAGTTGTGATGGTTTTCTTTTTTGTAATTCTTCCAATCCAAGAATTTGAACAGCTTCTTTAACTCTTTGTTCAATTTCTTTTTTTTCAACTTTAGCAATCTTAAGACTAAATCCAAGATTTTCTTCAACTGTCATATGTGGGTATAATGCATAATTTTGAAATACCATTGAAACATTTCTATCTTTTGGATCTTTTTCATTAACTAATTGATTACCTATGAAAATCTCACCGCCTGTAATTTCTTCTAAACCTGCAATCATTCTTAGTGTTGTTGATTTTCCACATCCTGAAGGACCAACTAATACAAGAAATTCATTATGCGGTATTTTTAAATTCATATTTTGAACTGCAACAACATCGCCATATTTTTTTGTTAAATTTTTTAATTCTACATTAGCCATTTAACCTTTTACTCCTCCAAAAGTTAATCCAGAAACTAAATGTTTTTGAACAATGAAAGTTAAGATTAGAGCTGGTATAATCATTACTACAGCTATAGCACACATGCCTGCCCAATTAATTGTAAATTCATCTAAATAATCCATCATACCAATAGGTAAAGTTTTAGAATGCACAGTCCTAGTTATAATAGATGCTAAAGCGTACTCATTCCATGAGAGTAAAAAAGCAAATATTGCCGCTGCCCCAATTCCTGGACCAGCAAGAGGTAATTCTACATTCCAAAAAGCTTGGAATCTTGTACAGCCATCTGTTCTAGCTACTTCAGACATTTCTTTTGGGATTTGTCTAAAAAATCCATCTGTTAACCATATTGTAAATGGAACATTCATAGCAACATAAACCAAAATAACACCAAAAGATGTATTTATAATTCCAATTTTAGCAAATAGAATAAAAAGAGGTAAACTTAATGAAATGCCTGGTACTGCTCTTGCGAGCATTAAACCCAGAAAAATTTTGTTCTTACCTTTAAAATTAAATCTTGCAAAAGCATATCCTCCCATCATTCCTATTGTAATTGCTATAACAGTACTTACTGAAGATATTATTACTGAGTTCATTAAATATTTAAATGCAGGTACGGAAACATAACCATTAATACTAAACATTTGCGTAAACTGATGAATTGTCCATCTATCTGGAATCCAATTAGCAGGTTTTGCTAAAATTTCTGGATTAGGTCGAAATGCACTTACAAAAATCCAAATTCCCGGCATACAAATCAAAATTAGAAGAAACAATACCAAAAACCAAAAAGAAATTTTTTTTATATGTTTCATCATTGTTGTCCTAATTCTCTTCTTGCTGCTACAAGTTTAGTGAAGAAATAATAAGTAAAAGCTATTGATAAAATTATTGAAACATATGACATAGCATTTGCAAAACCCATATTAGCATCCTTGTAGCCTATCCTTGCAATCATTGTCCAAAGCAACTCAGTTCTCATTGCTGGTCCTCCACCTGTCATTATATGAACTATGTCATAAGCTCTACCTACATCTAGTGATCTAATTGTTAATGCAATAAATATAAATGGCATTAAAAAAGGGAGGGTAATATTCTTAAAAACTTGCCAACTGTTACAACCGTCTACTCGTGCAGCTTCAATAGGATCTCTTGGAATTCCTAAAAGACCAGCTAAAAGCAATATAGCAAAAATAGATGTGTTAGCCCAAATTTCAGCAACCATGATTGATCCCATCGCGAGGTATTTGTCAATCAACCAGGGAATGGCCGATTCATAACCAAATAAATACAAAAAATTATTTAGTAAACCAATGTTGTCATTAAAAATATATTTCCACTGAAAACCAACTAAAATTGGCGAAAACATCATTGGAAACATCATGATAGTTCTTAATGTTCTTTGACCCCATGTAATTTTATTAATTAAAAGAGCGATACCCAGTCCAAACAGCAACTCAAGATTTAAAACTACTGCTAAAAATAATATTGTTCTTCCAAAAGCTGCCCAAAATTTAGCATTATCAATTAATCGTTCATAATTTCTAAAGCCAACAAAATTAAAAAGGCTGTCAGGCCGAGTTAATTTATAAGAAGTAAAGCTAGTATAAAAAGAAAATATTAACGGAATAATTATTACAAAACCAATTGCTAATATTGAAGGTAATAATAAAATAGCAGGACTACTAAAAAATTTTCTATTCATTTAATCCGCGTAATTTATCTTTAATCCTCCTGATTGACTTGATATGCCACAAGAATCAACAATAGCCATTGTATCAATAGAATCATCTATAGATGTAATTAACTTTTCATCCTCACCATTTTTAAATCTTTGCATATTAGCCATTACACCTATAAAAGCGTCAGGAAACCATTTGCCTTTAATATCAAATTTAACCCAATCAGTATTTTCAGTTATGATTTCTAATGCTTCGGGCTCTCCATTTGGATAATCTAACAAAAGACCTAATGTCATTTTAGCAGCACCCTTGGTGCCTTCTAGTCTAATATATGCATCTTGATTTTTTCTTCCAAAAGAGTGGCAGTGATTTATTGTCATACAACATCTGATTTGATCTCCATAATTAAAAATTGCACTTGTTCTGCAGTCAGCAAGTTCGTTTACTTTAGGATGTTTAACCGATTGACAATATAAACTTTTAGGGTTTCCTAAAACTGATCGTATCCAATCGATATAGTGAATAGAATGCAATGGTACCTCCACACGATCTAATGTTTTTAAAAAGGGCCATAATTCCCAAGGAGTGTGAACATTTACATGTACTTCAAGCTCTACCAATTCTCCTAGCAGATTATTTTTAATTGCCTCATATACAGGAAGCATTATGGGACTAAATCTAAGTTGGAAATTCATACATGCATTAATATTTTTTTGATGACAAAGTTTTCTAATTTTATTTCCTTCTTCTAAAGATCTGCCAAGTGGTTTTTGAAAAATTGCATAAATATTTTCAGGAAGTTTTTCCACTACTTCTAATAAATTTGCTGGGGGTAGCGCTAAATCAAAAATACTATCTTTGTTTTCAAATGCCTCTTCAAAAGAATTGAAAACTTTATTAATTCCATATTCTTTTGCTAAAGTATCAGCTTTTTCTTTATCTACATCATACAAACCAGCTACATTAAAACCTGCTTTTTTATATGCGGGAAGATGCGCATCTTTAACTATACCGCCAGTACCTATAATTATAATTGGACTTGTTTTAGTTGGTATTGGCCAAGTTTGACTTAAACTTTTTATATTTTCTTCTTGGTTGCTCATAAAATAAAAAATAGATTAAATTTAACTACCCCTTAAAAAAGGGGTAGTTAAAAGAAAGAGGCTTAGTAATAACCAGCGTCTTGCATTAAGTAGTCAGTTTCTTTTGCTGCAGCATCTAATGCTTCCTTTACAGTTTTATCACCCACTATTGCAGCTTGCAATTCAGGGAAAATTATATTTGAAAAAGGAATCCACTCTGGAATTAGTGGAGGTGTAAATGCGTCTTCAGCCATAGAAGCTTTAAAAGTTGAGAAAAGATCGCTCATGAATGCATTTCCTTCAGCATTCATTTCACTTGCAATATCATCCCAAACTCTATTCATAGTTGGAAGTTTTCCTCCTCTAGCTTCATGCATTTGTGCTTCATGATTAGTTAATATCCAAATCAACGAAGCAGCTGCTTCTAAATTTTCATCGGGACAACCATTAAGGATTGAATAAGTATGAGAGCCTGACCAGCCTCCTCTTTTTCCTCCTGATCCCATAGGAAATCTAACTAATCCTACATCACCACCTATTTTAGAATCTTCACTATTGAAGTATGCACCCCATCCACCCCAATCAAGGTTAAGAGCAACTGTTCCACTAGCAAAGCCAAGACCAGTTTCATCCCAAAGATAGTTTAACACCCCTGCTGGAACTGCTTGAGCATTGTAAAGATCAACAAACCATTGAAGAGCTCTTTGACCAGCCTCATCATTGAAAGTTGGTCGCCATTCATCATCAAATAATGCACCGCCTTCAGCAATTACTAGCTCATAAAAACGACCTGTAATAGCTTCTTCTTTGCCAACATATTGTGTTCCATAAAAATTAGGTGGATCAGACCAAAATATAGCTTGTTCTTTCCACTGTTCTAAAGTTTCTGGTGGAGCTAAGTCATAACCGTACTCAGCTTTGAATCTTTTTTTATTATCTGCATCTTCGTAAATACTTTTTATATACCAAAGATTGCTTACATCACTGTGTTGTGGAAGTTGAACTAAACGACCATCAACAGTTGAGTGATCAAGAACAAGTGGTACAAATTCAGATAAAAAATCACCTGGAACAATTCCATTTAAATCTCTGTAGATGTCTCCATACTGAGTTGCGAAACTAGTATGGTTAGATACAACACAATAACTAATGTTACCTGCAGCGATATCTTGTTTTATTTCTTTATCTAATTCAAAGTGACTTTTCTTTGATAAGATAGAAACTTTACCACCAGTCTTCTCTTCCCAAATAGGAATCATTACTTCGTAAAGTGGATCATATGGTGCTCCACCGATAAGTTTTACATCAAGAGTAATTCCGCTATAATCTCCCCACATAGTTACTTTGTCGTTAGGAAAACTTTTATCAACAGCAAAGACACTAAATGGAATAGAGAAAATAGAGATTACTATTAAAAAACTTTTAAATAATTTCATATTCTCCTCCAATTCTTTGTGGATATTACACGCTATCTGTAAATTTAAAAGGAGAAAATATAGTAATTTTTATATATGAATATTATATTTATTTATAAATATTCAATAATATTATAAAGGGAACGTATGACTACAAAAAGATTTGCCATGGCTGTAAGGTTAAAAGAAGAAAAAAGAGAGTTCTATATTGAAAATCATGCAAATGTTTGGCCAGAAGTACTTATTGAATTAAAGAAAATAAAAGTAAAAAATTATAGCATATATCTTAAAGAAGATTTTATGTTTGGCTATCTTGAATATGACGGGGATAACTTTGACCAAGATATGGCTGAAATGCAAAAAATTCCTATTGTCGATAAATGGACAAAATTAATGATAGATTGTTTTAATCCATTTCCTAATAATGAAGATAACAACTCATGGGTAATGATGGATGAAATATTTTATATGGAATAATTAATCAAAAATCATCTACGAATTATTTTAAAATGTCTAAAATAAACAACATTGAAGTTTTTTTTCTTGAATATCCATTTCCAAAAAAAATAAATTATAGGTATAGCGCTGGCGTTGTAGAAAACATGATTGTTCCTATAATAAAGATTACAGACAATAAAGGTGAGTATGGATTAGGTGAAGTTACACATGGTCAATTCACACACAAACCTATTATTGGTCTTGTTCAACATTTTAAAGATTTATTAAAGGGAACTGATATCGAAAATATTAATAAAGCTTGGGAAAATATGTATGGCTCGAGTGTTTTTTGGAACAGAGAAGGAATTGGCATAGGCGTAATGGGTGGCATTAACATCGCAATGTATGATTTATTAGGAAAAAAACTGAAGCAACCAGTCTACCAACTTCTCGGTGGAATTAATAAAGATAAAATAAGAATATATGCAAGTAACGGATTGTTTGAATCAAGTAATGAATTAATTAAAGATGCAAAAAAAGCATATAAACTTGGTTTTAGAGTTTACAAAATGAGAGTTGTGAATCCTAATTCAGTTATTAAAATTGTAGCAAGTTTTAAAAAACAATTTAACAATAAAATGGATCTTATAGTTGATGCTGTACAAGGCTCAGCTGCTAACCCTTGGTCAACAAAAGTTTCTATAAACTTGGCAAAAGAATTAGAAAAATATAACATATTATTCTTTGAAGAACCTTGTAGAGTTGAAAACTTAAAAGGTTATAGTGAAATTAAAAGATCCACTAGATTAAATATTGCAGGAGCAGAAAGTATACCTACTGCAAGAGCTTTCAAACCTTATTTAGATTCAGCCGTTTTTGATGTTTTGCAATTTGATATTGCTACTTCTGGATTTACTGAAGGAAGAAGAATTGCTGATTTAGCATACATTCACAATAAACCAATTGCTCTGCATTCATGGGGGAGTGCAATAAGTATAATGGCAGGTATTCACTTTGGATTAACTATTCCTAATTCAGCCTTTACTGAATATTGTTTTATGGATCACCCAATCAATAACTATTTATTTGAAAACAAGAGGCTGCTAATAAGTAATGGTTACGTTGACAAACCAAAATGTTACGGATTAGGTGTAAAGTTTGATAAAAATTTAATCAAAAAATTTCCATATAAAGAAAAAATCAATACTATGATCTCAACATCTAATAACGATATTAAACTAACTATTTAGTTATGACTATTTTAGTAACAGGAGCTACTGGTTTTATTGGAAGCAGAGTTGTTCTAAATTTAGGGAAAAGACAAATACCTATCGTAGCAGCTGATTTAGATTTAGATCAAAATAAATCGAAACTTGAAAAAAAATATATAAATTTAGGATTTGATAAAAATTTATTAACATTTGAAAAACTTGATATTACGAATGAAGAAAATATTGAAAATCTTTTTTCAAAATATAAATTCGACTGTATAATAAATCTTGCTTATGGCATTGGAACAATTTGTGAAGAAAATCCTCTTTTAGCAAGTAAAATTAATATTTTAGGAACAACTTCTATCTTTGAGATGTTAGTTAAACATAAGATTAGGAGATTAGTTTTTGCAAGTAGTGAAACAGTATATGGAGCCAAACAATCTGTTTTTGGAAATAGACCGATAAAAGAAACAGATTATACAGGTATTGATAACCATCACTTTACATATGGAGTAATGAAACTACTAAATGAGTTCATGGCAGAAAAATATATTAAAAAACATGGATGCAGCATAGCCTACACAAGACCATCGGTTGTATTTGGCTATGGTCGTCAAAACACAGCTATTAATTGGGCAGAAGATTTTGCTGCAAAACCGGCATTGGGTGAAGTTGCAAATCTGCCATTTTCAAAAGATAATGTAGATAATTGGATATATGTTGAAGATTGTGCTGAACAATTAATTCGGCTTGCGCTTAAAGATAAATTAAATTTTTCTTCTTTTAATTCAGGCTCAGAAACTCTTGATGGGCACAAATTAGAAGCAACAGTAAAAAAATTTATTCCCGATGCACAAATAAATTTTTTAAATGAAAAAACTTTTACCCCTCTAATTGATGATCAAGATGATAGTAGAATAAGAAAAGAAATAGATTTTATTCCTCGCACATTTGCAGAGGGGGTTAAATGTTTAATTGATGAGGTTCGTTCATCAAATCAGAAATAAATTGTTATGAAGTTTTTAACTACAGTAACTGGAAGCTATCCAAGAAAAGAAATGCAAAAAGATACATTAAGAAAATCATCTGTGGATGATGAACAAGCATTAGAGATGGTTAAATGGGCTGTAAAAGAACAGTCTGAACTAGGACTTGATATTATTACTGATGGTGAGGGTTATAGAGAAAATATGTATTGGTTTTATCAACTCAGAACTACAGGAGTCGATGCTATCAATAAAAAATATAAAAACTTTTCTGTTGGAGGCTCTTTAGATAATGTTGATTTAAGTAAAACTCATGGTGATAAAGGTTTTGGTGTTGAATGTGCAGTTATTAAAAGTGAATTAAAAAATTTAAATACTAAACTTGCACAAAAATGGAAAACGGCTAGATTAAATACTCCAGAACATATTGAAGTTAAGCAAACAATAACTGGCCCTCACTTGCTCTCACGTTTTAGTGTTAATGAACGAACAGATCTTTATCCTGATGATAAATCTTTAGCATTTGCTTATGCAGATATTTTAATCGAAGAGTTAGAACAAGTGTGTAATGAAGGGTGTAATTACATACAATTTGATGAACCAGTGTGGACAGAAAATGTTGCTGAATCAGAATGGGGAGCTGATGTTTTAAACTACATTATAAAAAAATTCCCTGGAATAAAATTTAATTTACATATTTGCGGAGGAAATGCACACAGAAAAAGAGGTTTTTTTGGAAGATATACTGAAATGATAAATGCTTTTAAAAAATTAAATATAGATGAAATTCATTTAGAACACTGCAGCCTTCACTATCCAATGTTAGATATTTTTAAAGAATGGGATTTTAAAGGATCTTTGTCTGCTGGTGTCATTGATCAACGTATTGATAAAACAGAAAGTGTTGAAGAAGTAGAGAAATTTACTCAGCCGTTATTAAAGTTCTTTAATCCTGAAAAAATATTACTAACAAGCGAATGTGGTTTTGGTCATGTACCGATTGAAATAACTAGGGCAAAACTAAAAAAATTAGTAGAAGCAGCAACAATATTGAGAAAAAAATATTAATTATTAATTGAGAATTTCAAATTCAACAGAGGCTTTAAATGTCTTTTTTGGTTTTAAGTTCTTTAACCCATGAAATTGACTGCCTAATTTTTTTATATAATAAGAATCTCTATGATTTGTAACAGGCTCTATACAAAAAAAATTTTTCTTAGCAGGCGAATATACATGTAAATTACTAACATTTTTCTTATTTTTGATATTTATTGATAAGTTGTTATTTATTTTTAGCTTAGATTTTCCAATCCAATTTAAAAAAGTTGTATCAGTTTTATATTTATTTAGATCGATATAATTTTTTTTAATAAATTTTTTTTTACTGAATGTATTGTCTTTTTTCTTTTTTAAAAATAAAAAATTATTGGAATAGATTTTTGAGTTCTTACTTAAATTAAACCATGGATGAAAACCAATACCACAATAAAAATTATTTTTATCTATATTATCAAGTGAAATAGAAATACTTAAAGAATTATTATTTAATTTAAATAATTGTTTGACTTTATAAGAGTATGGGAAAGAATTTTTTCCATTATGTTTGAAAACTAATTCCACTGAATTTTGATTTAAATTGGCTATTTTCCATTTATTAACCCATCCCTCACCATGGATAGTGTGTGGCTCAAGAATATGTGTTTTAGGTAAAGAAATATATTTATTTTTAAAAAAAAATGATTTTTTTTGAATAGCGCCAAAATAAGGAGCTGTTGCAAAATAACCAGTAAAATATGAATTATATTTACTTATTCTTTTTTCTTTTGGAAAGGGCCGAAAAATATCAATTTTTTTTCTTTTATCAAAAAACTTAATAACACTTGCTCCCATTTCAGCTGATAACTCTAAATATAGGAATTTATTTTGAATAATTATGGAATTCATTTTTATAAACTAGAAAAACTTTAGTTTAAATTTATTATAAATTTACCTTATAAATGTTTTGAGCATTTAAATAACCAATTGATTCCGCTTCACTTTTAGATAAATTAGATAGAATTTCTCTTGTTACCTTAATCCACTCTTGAATTCCTTTTCCTAGATTAACTACTGGCCAATCACTGCCCCAAACTATTCTATCTGCTCCAAAACAATTAAGCACATGATCAACATAAGGTTTAATAGTTTCTAAAGATGAAGTTCCAGGAGCACAATAAGCCATTAAACCAGATAGCTTGCAAATGACATTTGGCAATTGAGAAAGTTCTTTTATATCTTTACCCCACTGATCAATCTCACCGGCAGCTATGGATGGGACTCCACAATGATTTAAAACTAAATGCATATCATCACATACTTTGGCAAAATCTACAGCGATTTTTAACTGGGTTGGGAGATAACATATATCAAAAGGCTTGCCGGCATTTCCAATTTTTTTTACATTATTTCTAAATACTGCACTTTTAGATGTATCATCTGGCATAACATGAAGAATTCTTCTAAATCCAGATACTCCCATTGATAAAGTTTCTTCAAGCCAGCTATCAAAGTTATCATCTTCTTCAGGTCGAATTGAAAGTATTAAACCCTTTATACCATTTTTGTTATCATCCATTAAAGATTTGATAAAATGTGCTTCTTTTTGATAGTCAGGGTCATCTACTCCAGTTTCCATAAATAAAGTTCCTCCAATACCCAAGTCTTTTGTAAGGCTTATATAACTATCAACTGTAAAATCTTCAGTTGCCAATGGAGGAATATCTTTCGTCCAACTATAATTAGCTTCATTTCTATAAACAAGATGTTGGTGTGTATCCAAAAGAGGTATCATAAATTTAGTTTTAACATAATTATTTATTTAGTAAACATTTTCATTTTATATTTTTATTAAATTTTTAGAAAGCATTTTATAAATAAATATTTTCAATAATATTTTTATTTTTTTTATTCTCATGGGCTAAAAGAAAAGCTTTTTCTAAATTACGGACGTATTTTTCAGTATTAAATAAATCTGTACTTAATCGATTCTTTTTTACCTCTTTTTTTATTTTTTCAAATAATTCAACATTATGGAAAATTTCTAAAGCTAATTGTTCATATTCATTTTCATTATTAGTAACCATGTGATCCATTGCAAAAGAATTTAAAATACTGCCACACACCCTAGCTGCAAAAGAATTTCCTAACTTTGTAATAACTGGGAGCCCCGCATACAATGCATCAATAACTGAAGTATGGCCATTATAATTAAAAGTATCTAAATAAAGATCTGCTAAATTATGTCTGGCTAAATGATCTTCAATATTAATAAAATTTAAAAACTTTATTTTATTGGGATTAGTGTTTGTGTTGTTTACTTCACTTAATAAATTTTTTTTAGTTTCTTCATCATTCACTAATAACAATAAATAACTACCTTTACATTTATCTAATAATCTCATCCAAATATCAAATTCTCTAGATGAAATTTTATAACTATTATTAAAAGAACAAAAAACAAATGCGTCTTCTTCGATACCAATAGACTTTCTATGAAACTTTTTTTGACTAATACTTCTGCCATTATAAGTAGGATAATAACTATTTGGTAAATATATAATCTTTTCAGAATAAAATTTTTGATTATCTTTTGGTATTACTACATTATCTGCAACTATATAATCAATAAAATCTAAACCTGTTGTGCCTTGATATCCCAAGAAATTTACTTGTAATGGAGCAACTCTATAACTAAAAATATTTGTTCTTGCATTTTGACTATAACCATTACGATGAATTGCAATATCAATTTTATTTTCTTTTGCTAATTTAGCAACATCATAATCTGAATAATCGTTAATATAGTAAAATTTATCAAAATATTTTTTTATTCTATTATGGGTGTCATCATTGTTATTTACACCATAATCAAATCCATAAATTTCAAATTTTTCTTTGTTATAATATTTAAAAATTCCTTCCATATTCATCATACCTGCATGATTAAAAAAATCTGGAGTAAAATAACCTATGCGTATTTTAGAATTATTGTAATTTTCAATTTTTTTCGATTTAAGACTAAATAATTTGGCATATCTTACAGCTCTTTTAAATTCTTTTTCAGGATCATCTTCTAAAGAAAGAAGTTGCCAAGGTGTTAATGGTTTTGTTTCTGAATTTATTAATTTTAAATTATTTTCTAAAAAACTTTCATCAGACCAATTACATATTTTTCTATTTATAAATATTTTTTGCACAATAGCTGGTGTAAAATTTGAATCTACAGCTAGCGCTTGATCGAAATAACTTAAAGCAATATTATACTTTTTAATTTCCATATAAGCTACGCCAAGATTTGATAAAGCCTCAACATAATCTGGCTTAACTTTTATTGCGTTCTGTAGTTGTAAAATAGCCTCATTTGTTAATTTAAGTTTAATATATATAGAGCCTAAATTGTTAAGAGCTTTATAATAATTTTTATTCACTCCAATTGCTTTTAAATAAAATGTTGATGCTAGATTTAAATTCCCTTGTTTGGAATAAATAATACCTAAATTATAGTAAGCTTGAAAAAATTTATTATTTTTCTCAATTGCTAATTTAAAATAATGAATACTTTTGTTAAAATTATTTTTTTTTAAAAAAATTAAACCTATATTAAAAAAACTATCTTCATTATTATTTTTTAACTCGATAGCTTTTTCAAAAGTTTTTATTGCTTCATCATCCTTATCTATAATGCTAAGTGATTTTCCAAGATTTCTATAAAGTTCTTCATTTTTAGGATCAATTAAAATAGCAGCATTATAGGCTTTAATAGCCTGATTATGTTGATTAACTGAAGACAATGATGCACCAAGAATATTATAAACTATGCTTTCGTTTATTTTTTTCTCAATTAATTCATTAGCTAATAAAATAGCTGAGTTATAATCACTAGAATTATATATATTGATTAAATTAATAATTTTTTTATCTAAATTTTTTTCACTCATGTTTAATTTTTAGAATATCTATATCAAATAAGTAAAAATTTGATAATAATAAGCCATAATCTGATGAACATACTATTAACCGGAGGTGCAGGATATATTGGAAGCCATGTAATTCTAGCAATTCTTGAAAATGGCCACAATGTTACTGTTATTGATGATTTATCAACTGGTCATCAAAAGTTAATACCTAGCAACATAAAACTAATTAATTGTAATATTAATAATAAAGAAAAATTATCAAATTTATTAAAATTAGAAAAATTCGATGTACTTATGCATTTTGCTGGATCAATTAAGGTAGAAGAGTCAGTAAATAATCCAGAAAAATATTTTTTTAATAATACAAATAATTCAATAGCATTATTTGAGACATGTTATGAAAACGGTTTGAGAAACATTATTTTTTCATCAACTGCGGCAGTATATGGCAATCCATCAAATCAGAAAAGTATAGTTGAGGAAGAAATTCTAAAACCTCTTAATCCTTACGGCGAATCAAAATTAAAAACAGAAAATTTTTTGATTAATAATCAAGATAAATTTCAATACACAATTCTTCGTTACTTTAATGTCGCTGGTGCTGATCAAAAGTTAAGAACTGGATTAATTTCAAAAGAACCAACTCACCTTATTAAAATACTCAGTGAGGTAGCTGTTGGGAAAAAAGAAAAAATTTTCATTTTTGGTAATGATTATAATACTAAAGATGGAACAGCAGTTAGAGATTACATTCATGTTAGTGATTTAGCTAATATTCATTTGGAAGTTGCAAAATATTTACTTACAATAAAAGAATCTAATATTTTTAATTGTGGTTATGGAAGAGGTTATTCAGTTAAAGAGGTAATTGATGAAGGAAATAAGTTAACGGGGAATAAAATTAGATTTGAATATGCTAATAGAAGAATTGGTGATGCGGAAGAATTAGTATCCAACATTGAAAAAATTTCTAAATATATTAATTATAAACCTAAATTTAATAATTTATCACTAATACTTGAATCATCAATTAGCTGGGAAAAAAAATTATATGAACAAAATTTATAAACGCAGTTTTAAGCGTAATGATAATAAAGAATTATTATTATATGGTTATAAAGAACACAATGAAACACCAGCCAAAGAATTAGAAGTTGTTGATCCTTCAAAACCTCATATGAGATGGAATCCTTCAAGACAAGAATGGGTTACATATTCACCAACTAGAAAAAATAGAACTGCATTTCCTCCAAAAGAATATTGCCCTTTGTGTCCAGGTGCTGAATTAGATTTTCCAACTGAAATTCCGTTTAAAAATTTTGAAGTAGCTATATTTCCAAATAGGTGGGCTAGTTTCAACACACATAACGACAATTTATTTATTAATGAACTTGAAACAAAAAATTCTAATGGTCAGTGCGAGGTAGTTGTTTACTCAGCTAAACATTTAGACACAATTGCACAAATGTCTTTAAATAGAGTAGAACTTTTACTTAACGCATGGATTGACAGATATAAAGCTTTATTAAATAAGGATGATATTAAATATGTTATGCCTTTTGAAAATAGAGGTGAAGAATGTGGAGTAACATTACATCATCCACACGGTCAAATTTATGCTTACCCTTTTATACCTCCTGTAATCCAAAAAGAATTAGAGGCATTTAAAAAAGAAAACTTTATTTTAAATTTGATGAGTAGTCTTGAAGATAAGTATTACACATATCAAGATGAAAATGTAATAGCCACAGTACCTCCCTTTGCAAGATATGCATATGAAATTTGGATAATACCGAAACGTCAAGTTGCTGGGCCATGGGAATTAAATATTGAGGAAAAAAAATCTTTTTCATTAGCACTTCAAAAAGTTGTTAAAGGATATGATTCTTTAATAGGCAGAAAATGTCCCTATATAATGGGCTTGCATGCCGCTCCTACATTCAAAGATCCTGATTTCCATTTTCATATAGAATTCTATCCTCCTTTAAGACATGGAGACAAGCCTAAAATTCTTGCTGGTTCTGAATCAATGGCTGGTGTCTTTATTATGGATGTGCTACCCGAAGACTCTGCAAAAATACTTAGAGAACATACGCAATGACATCTATAGAAGAAAAAATTAATTACTATAAAGATAGTTTAGAAATTTTCGATGATGATATGGAAAAATATAAATTTTTACTTGATCAAGCAAAAAATTCTAAAAAATTTCCAGAAGAATATAGACAAGATTCATTTTTAGTTTCAGGTTGTCAAGCCAAAGTATGGTTAGTACCATATAAAAAAAATGATAAAATTAATTTTTATTCAGATTCTGATGCATTTATTTCTAAAGGAATGGTAACAATCTTATGTGACATTTATGGTGATAGAGATACTAAAGAAATTGCTAATTCAGACTTAAATTTATTAGACTCTTTAAAACTAAATACTTTACTCACTCCTGGAAGGAGAAATGGTGTCTATTCAATGTTAAAAAAAATAAAAGAATATGCTAATTCATATAATTAATATTAATTTTTATGATTGATAAATTTAATTTAAAAATAAATACTCACTTATATGAATTTATTAACAATGAGGTTCTACAAGGCCTAGATCTTGATAAGGAAATTTTTTGGAGTAATTTTTCTAATATTGTTGATGAATTTAATCCAATCAATAAAAAACTTCTTAAAAAAAGAAAAGATATTCAAATTAAAATTGATGAATGGAATAAAAGTTATAAAGGCAAGGAAGTTGATATTGAAAATTATAAAAAATTCTTAGTTGAAATAGAATATCTCGTAGAAGAAGGGGCTGAATTTACAGTTGAAACTACTAACATTGATCCTGAAATAGCATATATTTGTGGTCCACAATTGGTTGTTCCAATTACTAATGCACGTTACGCACTTAATGCAGTAAATGCAAGATGGGGTAGTTTTTATGACGCAATCTATGGAACTAATGTATTAGGAAGTTTGCCAAATTTGAAAAAATATGACCCGAAAAGAGGTCAAGACGTAGTTAAATATGCTAAATCCTATTTAGATAATTTTGCTCCATTAAAAAATTCTAATTGGGATCAGGTAAAAAACATAAATTTAGAAAATAATAAAATCACATTTAAATTATTATCAAATGATTCAACTGTTTTTAAAAATGAAAATCAAATTGTTGGAATTTCTAAAAATATTCAAAATAATCTTGGCGAACTAATATTAGTAAAAAATAATCTTCATTGTAGAATAATAATCAACAATAAAGATGCTATTGGCAAAGTAGATTCTGCTGGAATTTCTGATATTATTTTTGAATCAGCAATATCAACTATACTTGATTGTGAAGACAGTGTTGCAACAGTAGATGCTGATGATAAAGTGACTGCATATAGAAATTGGTTAGGATTGATGAAAGGAGATTTAGAATCTACTTTTACTAAAAATGAAAAAAAAATAAAAAGGGTATTAAATGAAAATATAACTATTAAGACTTTAAGTGGGGAAAATAAAATTCTTAAAGGTAGATCTCTCATGTTAATTAGAAATGTTGGACACTTGATGACAACTCCAGCAATTCTAGATAATCAAAATGAAGAAATTGGTGAAGGTATAATGGATGGGGTAATTACCTCACTAATTGCTATACATGATCTTAAAAAACTAGACAATAAAAACTCTCTTTACAATTCGATTTATATCGTAAAACCAAAAATGCACGGTCCGGAAGAAGTTGCATTTACTGTAAAACTTTTTGAAAAAATAGAAGTAATGTTATCACTTCCAATGAATACAATTAAAATCGGTATTATGGACGAAGAAAGACGAACTAGTGTTAATTTGAAAGAATGCATTCGAGAAGCTAAGTCTAGAATCGCTTTTATAAACACAGGTTTTTTAGACAGAACTGGAGATGAAATTCATACATCAATGTTAGCTGGAAATTTTATTAGAAAAGCTGATATGAAAAATGCTACTTGGATAAAATCATATGAAGATAGAAATGTTGATATTGGTTTAGAATGTGGACTTCAGGGAAAAGCACAAATTGGAAAAGGTATGTGGGCAATGCCAGATTTAATGGCTGAGATGGTAGATCAAAAAATATCACATCCTAAATCTGGAGCCAATTGTGCTTGGGTACCAAGTCCAACTGCAGCAACATTACATGCAATGCACTACCATCAAATTAATGTTTTAGATGTTCAAAACAATATAATTAAGAATAGAAATAAAGCTAAATTAAATGACCTTCTTTCTGTACCAATTTTGGATCGACAAAATTTATCTCAAGAGGAAATTAATGCAGAAATTGAAAATAATGCTCAAGGAATTTTAGGCTATGTAGTTCGGTGGATAGATCAAGGTATTGGTTGTTCAAAAGTACCTGATATAAATAATATTGGATTAATGGAAGACAGAGCAACTTGTAGAATTTCCTCACAAGCTATAACTAACTGGATTGAAAATGGTTTAATAACAAAAGAACAGGCATTAAATGCATTAAAAAAAATGGCAATAGTAGTGGATCAACAAAATAAAGAGGATTCAAACTATATTAAGATGTCACCCAATTATAACTCAATTGCTTTTCAAGCTGCAAAGGAACTTGTTTTTGAAGGCGCTAATCAACCTTCAGGTTATACAGAGCCTATATTACATAAACGACGATTAGAATTTAAATCAAAAAATAAATAGTTTATTAAATCTGATATGAAAATTGAATCAAAAAAAGAATTTTACATTAATGGTGAATGGATTGCCCCAGTAAATCAAAATGATTTTGAAGTTATTAATCCTTCTAATGAAGAAGTTTGTGCTATCATATCACTAGGATCACAAGCTGACACAGATGCTGCAGTAAAAGCGGCTAGAGATTCATTTTTATCTTGGTGGCATACACCCAAAGAAAAAAAATTAAACTTATTAAATAATCTTTTAAAAATTTATATTAAACGCTCTGATGAAATGGCGGCAGCTATTTCAGTAGAAATGGGTGCTCCAATCGACTGGGCAACAAATGAACAAAGTAAATCTGGTGAAGAGCATATTGAGACTTTTATAAAAAAATTTGAAGAATTTAATTTTGAAAATTACTATGATGAAAATGTAGGCAATTATATCTCACGGGAACCAATTGGTGTTTGTGGCTTAATTACTCCTTGGAATTGGCCAATTAATCAAATAGCACTAAAAGTTTTGCCTGCTTTTGCTGCGGGATGTACAATGATACTTAAGCCGTCAGAGATAGCTCCTTTGTCAGGAATGCTTTTTGCTGAAATGATACATGAGTCAGGTTTTCCAAAAGGAGTATTTAATTTAATTAATGGTGATGGACCTGGTGTAGGCACTCAATTATCTATTCACCCTGGCATTGATATGATTTCTTTTACTGGTTCTACTAGAGCAGGAAAATTAATAACAAAAAATGCTGCAGATTCAATTAAGAGAGTTTCATTAGAATTAGGTGGCAAAGGTGCTAATATAGTTTTTGCTGATGCAGATGAAAAATCCGTTAAACGTGGGGTAAGACGAGTATTTAATAATTCAGGACAAAGTTGTAATGCGCCCACAAGACTTTTAGTTGAAAAATCAATATATGAAAAAGCAATCAATGAAGCAGTTGAAGTTGCAAATAATACAAGTGTAGATATATCAGAAAAAAATGGAAAGCATATTGGTCCAGTAGTATCTAAAATTCAATATGACAAAATACAAAATTTAATTAAAAAAGGCATAGAAGAAGGTGCTAATCTTATTGCCGGAGGTCTTGATAGACCTTCAAGTTTGACTAAAGGTTATTTTGTTAAACCAACTGTTTTTTCTGATGTAAATAACAAAATGACAATAGCTAGAGAAGAGATTTTTGGACCTGTTGTTTCAATTATACCTTTTGAATCAGAAGAAGAAGCTATTAGTATTTCCAATGATACATCTTATGGTTTAACAAACTATATTCAAACAAAAGATATGGATAAGGCACAACGTGTTGCAAGACAACTTCGTTCTGGAATGGTAGAGATTAATGGTGTAGGATTTGCAGAAGGATCCCCTTTTGGTGGTTACAAACAATCTGGCAACGGTCGTGAAGGAGGAACTTGGGGAATAGAGGATTTTTTGGAAGTTAAATCTATAAGTGGTTGGAAATAAGATTAATTGTTTTAATAATAAATGAATCAAATCACTGTTAATAAGCTTACACCCAAAATAGGTGCGGAAATTGTTGGTTTAGATTTTAGTGAAACATTAACAGATCTTAATTCTGATAAAATTTATAATTTATTAATTGAAAATAAAGTAATTTTTTTCCGAAATAAAAAAATGAGTCCTGAAACTCACATAAAATTTGCAAAAAGCTTAGGTGAGATAGAACCACCTCATCCAGTTTATCCAAACGTCCAAAACTATCCTGAAATCGTTTTATTAGAAAATAATAAAAAAAATCCCCCTGATACTGATGTATGGCATACTGATGTTACTTTTAGACCCAACCCTCCTTTTGCTTCTATATTGTATAGTCAAACTATACCACCGGTAGGAGGAGATACTCTTTGGTCCTGTTTAACATCAATATATGAAGCTCTTCCAAATGATATTCAAATTTATTTAGAAAAATTAAATGCTGTACATGATATGGGAGATTTTCGTAACACATTTACTAAAAATGAGCCTTTAGGAGAAGCTGCTAAACTAAATAAAGGATTTAATAAATTTGGTAGCTCAATTCATCCAATAATAAAAGTTCATCCAATTACCAAAAAAAAACTACTGTATATTAACCCTGGTTTTACAAATCATATTGTTGGGTTAAATGCTTCTGATTCTCAAAATCTTTTATCTTATCTTTTTAATTTGATGAATAAACCTGAGTTTCAAGTACGTTTCAAATGGACAGAAAATACAATTGCGATTTGGGATAATAGATGCACTATGCATTATGCTTTAGGAGATTATATGCCTTATGAACGCAAGATGCACAGGGTTACAATATTAAATGATAAAAGAGAAAAATTATAAATAAATATGAAACTGGGTATCTTAACTGCACCTTTCGAAAATAAAGAATTAAAAGAAGTAGCCGAATGGGCTAGCGCAAATGAATTCAGCTCTTTAGAAATTGCTTGCTGGCCAAAAGCTATTGGGGAAAAAAGACGTTATGCTGGAACTGCTCATATTGATGTTGCTAATATTTCACAAGATCAAGCTGATGAAATTATGGGATCTTTAGCAGAAAAAAAATTATTTATTTCTGGCTTAGGTTATTATCCAAATCCTCTTCACTCAGATGCAAATCATCGGGAAGAAATTTTCAATCACTTAAAAAAGATTGTGAATTGTGCGAAAATGATGAATGTTAAAATAGTTAATACGTTCTGTGGAGGTGATAAAGAATTAAATATTGATGAAAATTGGGAGAGAGCACAAAAAATATGGCCTGAATTTATTAAGTTTGCTCAAAATGAAGGCATCCAATTAGCTTTTGAAAACTGTCCAATGATTTTTAGTTATGATGAATGGCCAGGAGGAAACAATATTGCTTATTCTCCTAACATTTGGAGACGTATTATAGAAGAATGGGATGGATCAGTTGGAATGAATTTTGATCCGAGTCACCTTATACTTCAAATGATTGATCAAGTTAAATTTATTAGAGAATTTGGACCATATATAAAACATGTACATGCAAAAGATTTAACAATTAATGAAGAAGGTTTGTATGAATTTGGAATTTTATCAAAAGGTATGGGATGGCAAATTCCAAAAATGCCTGGTCTTGGTGATGTAAATTGGTCATCATTTTTTTCTGAACTAAATCAAGTTGGATACGAAGGACCAGTTATAATCGAACATGAAGATAGAAATTTTGAAGACACAGAAGCACTTATTAAAAAGGGTTTTCTATTAGCTAAGAAGAACTTAGAATCTTACATTAAATAGCTATTCCTTTTATCAAAAGATATGTTACAAAAAGTTCATATCATTTTTTTTTGGAGCTTATCTAGATGTTGAAAAAAAATTTTGAGGACTCTTTGTTAAATAATCAAGTAAAATCAGAAAAATGGAATGTTCAATTTGATGCTGGGCGTAATGCGCGTGGTAAAATTGGATTTGTACTTATTCCAAATGAGCAAACAATAGAAAAAGATATGCTTAATTGGGCACCTAAAGATGTGGGTATGTATTTTTCTCGTGCAATTATGCCTCATGAAATATCAACATCTGCTCTAGCAAAATGTAAAGATACATTAGCAGAAACTGCTAAACGCATTTTACCAGATGATAAATTAGATGTAATTTGTTTTGCATGTACTTCAGGTGCTGTAGCAGTTGGAGAAGATGTTTCAATGAAAGAATTAATAAAAGCGCATCCTGACTCCAAAGCAACAACTCTTATATCTGGTGTAAGAAAAGCATTAAACAAAATGGGGATAAAAAAATTATCGGTAGGAACACCTTATGTAGATGAATTAAATACAGAAATGGCAAACTATTTTGTACAAAATGGTTTTGAAATACTAAACTTTCAAGGAATGAACTTAGACTATGATAAAGATATGATACGAGTAACTCCTGAATACTTGGTCGAATTTGCCAAGGCTGTTGATCATCCAGAATCAAATGGTTTTTTAATGAGTTGCGGTGCTCTAAGAACTATGGATGTTATTAATCAAATCGAAGATGCTATAGGGAAACCTGTTATTGCAAGTAATCAAGCAATGCTTTGGGATTGCTTACGTCTTGCAGGCATAAATGACAAAATACCTAAACTTGGAAGACTATTTACTGAACTCTAATTAATTATTTATTTTTACTTATTGAATCTTGAAGTGATTTAACTGAAGAATCTCCATCTTCTTTAATTTCTTGTTTAATTGGTTTTATTTTATCAGATAATTTAACATCACCACTAATTTTACCACCTAATTTAATTTGTAAAGATTGATATTCTACAGTACCAGATACATTGCCAGCTTCTTGAACAGTTAGTGTTCCTGAAGCTTTAATATCACCATCAAAAACCCCCCATACATCTGCATTGTGAGTTTCTACATTACCTTTGCAATTTCCTGTAGCACCTACAATTAAATTATCAGTCTTCATAGTTACATCAGCTTCGCCGTCTATCTGAACCTCATCAGCTTGAGTAATTTCTCCTTTTAACTTTACTCCATTACCAATAATTACTTTGGCAGAACCCTTCATAGGTCTAAAGACATCACTATTGCTTCCATCAGGACTTTTGCTTTTATTCTTTTCAAACATGATATTTTTATAGCATACTTATAAATTACACACAATGAACAAGTTTTTAATCTGAAATTTTTGTTACATACATTTGCTTTAGAGGGGCTTCGATTATATTAACTTTATTATAAAAATATTAGTAAAAGCGTCGATAGTAGGTTTTGGACATCAATTTAAATCTTTTCCTTGTGGTAAATTTCTCTCAAACCACAAATAATAATCAAAATTTAATTAAATACTTGCTATCAGCTAAATCGGGGCAATTTTTTATATTATGTTTATAATAATCATCGTTATTAAAATCTAAAAATATATTTCCTGATAATTTATTTAAATAAAAAGAATAAATTAATACTGTGGTTTAACAGTTATTAATTTTTCATCAATCCAAGACGTTATTCCACTTTTTGCGTTATAAATAACATTATCAAATTTTTTTATTTCCATCATTTTGGCAATTATCTTAGTTCTTCTTCCAGTTCTACAAATTAAGATTATTGGTTGACCTTCATCAATTTCTAAACGTAATTTTTCATACCATTCATCATAATTATAATTTCCTTCTTTATCAAAAAAGGTTAACAGAATGCTTTTTGGAACAACTCCAGTTTGGTCCCATTCAGAACTTCTTCTTACGTCTACAATTGGAATATTATTTTTTGATAATTCTTTAATTTGCACATTATTTATATCGACAATATCTGCAAATGCAAATTTTACAGTTAATAAACAAACTATAATTTTTATACAAAATTTAATTAACATTATATTTTACTTTCCTAAAAAATACTACTGAATCAAACATGAATCAATATAAATCTGATTTGAATAGAATCTTACAAGACATTTTTTTTATTTAACTTTCATAATTTTTTTATATATTGAGTCAATGAAACAATTATTAGGAATTTTGACTTTAATTTTTAATATCAGTTAAGTAATACATGAAATAAGCTTTGGCTTTCTATTGCTTAGTTCTCCCGATAAGTAACTATCTACCATTTTATCTTGGTACAAATCGTAAATGACACGTAGCTGAGAAGCGTGAAAATCTTCTTCTCGCCAATTTCTTCCAGACGCTCTCTGTACTTGACCATCAAATTTCCGCACTCTCTTCCAATGAGCAAATATTTTACTTATTTCATCTCTAGCTTTTACAACACAGCGCGCACCAACATCATGAAGTGTATCACCTGACAGTAACTCAGGGACACACTGGTGTATTATTTCTCCGGCATCAGCCTGCTTTGTAATTTGATGAAATGTAGAGCCACAAAACTGTGGCTCCAAGTGATAAAACGGCCAAAAAAGTGTAGCACCACCTTTATACCAAGGTGACAAACCTAGATGGAGATTTATTTTGTCCACTGGCAGCGCATCAATAACTGGATCAAGTATCAAATTTACACCAAATATAAAACAAAAGTTTGCATCAAATTTTTTAACCTTATCCGCAACTAATTCTGTGTTAAGTTCTTTAGGTTTGATGAAAATAGAATTGAAGTTTTTGAATACTTCGTGGGCGTTTAAATCTCCATAGAATGAAGATTCCACGCGATATCTATTTTCAAAGTGCAGCTGGAATAATTCTTTGTCGTGATTATCTAGTTCATTTGGTGGCTTAGGTAATAATTCCTCTCTTTGCATTACTATTACAAAGATATCGTCAAAAAATTCTAGTACCTTTTTGTTAACAAAAAGATGTCTTGGATGATCTCCAGAAAATAAAATCAGCTTCATATTAACTCCAATAATTCTTTTTGATACATCGCTGCAATAGCTTCATTGACTATCGAGATGTCTAATTTACTTCGTTTGGCTATATCAAAATTAGAAATAGTTCCATCAGCTAAATGCATTAACCAATGGAACGCATCCAAATGCGCACCAGTCAAATCCACCTCATCTTCAAAACTGAACAATCTTTGATGATTGCCAACTTCATTTTCGTGATGAGCTTTTTGATTAAGGGTACCACCCAAATGAGGGTATAAATTTCGTTTCCCCAAATGGAATTCGCAAAATTCATTTGTGCGTTTAGGATAACAATAACTTTCTATCAAACCTATCCAGTTCTTATGAACTTCCAAGGTCTCAACAAGTGATTTAGGCTTCACAAAATCTAAGTCATCAGCAGATGTATGGTATTCATCAAATTCATAGTATTTTGATTTGTGAATTGAGGGCGTGACTATTCTAAACCCTGGCGTTGAGTACTGACGTTCATCGCTTCCATCTGGAACAAAAGGATAAGTCAAATATTCTTCACCGACACAAGATTTGACTGCCAGATGAGCACTTTCAGTCATAAAGTGATTTGGATCAAAACCTTCCTTAATGGAAAGTTTATCAGGCCCAGCTACGCAACTTAGCACCATGCCACCAATGATGTTCTTCTTATTCGTTTGGGAAAGAAATGATATCGCACCAATTGTTTCAGGCAAAACAACTAGTCGGTAAGTATATTTTGTATCTAACTTACTCAAATATTCAAATAAAAATGCTGCCAAAACGATTCCGCTAAGATTATCATTAGCTAAACTTGGATGGCAGCAGTAGGTAGAAATTAGAATTTCTTTTTTTGTGTGGCCTTTTTTGACACACTCAAGCCAACTTAAATTCCCATCAGAATTAAAAGAAGAGTCTATGAACACTGTAAAAGGTGGGTAAAATTTATCACTTTTAAACAAATTATGAGAGCAACAAAATCCCCAATTTTTCTTGTAATAAGAGGTTCGGTAAGGAATTCGATCAGGATATTTTGGAAGTGTGTAAATATGGTTTCTTAGTTCATCTGCATTTACTATCTTATCTACAGGCGCCGAATATGACATTACGTGTAAATTAGAATCTTTGAAGTCAATAATTTTTTCACCTGCTCCATTTAGAATATATCCATCATTTATGTTCCATTCGTCAGGAACAACCCAATCAAATACTTGTGTACCAGACGGAATTGATTTCAGCTCTCCATTAAGTGAAAAATTTTCGAGGAGATAGTTAAAAGTTTCATATACCCCCTTACCCGTAAGACTTCTGTTAATAGGAAAAAGATCTGTAAAAACCTTTTCAATTCTTTCCTCTAAACTCATGATTTCTTTCGTTCTTCATCCAACGAACCTTTCAGCAACCCAGCTGTAAAGTCAAACTCTTTGCAAAGACGCTTAACTTCTTTCAGTGCGTTTGCAAGTTCGTTCTTCTTTGCTACAACTATCTGCTGCTGAATTGCTTCCTTTTTAGCTTTCAGCCCAGCATAAGATTTCATCTCACACCTCCATAGGTTAAGTTTCAGTCTTATATTATAGATTTGTTAACTGGATGAACAGCACGTTTTTTCGAGGTATGCCGTAGGCTGTTATGCGTAGTACTAAAAAAATTAAAAAAAATAGAGGTAAAAATATAAAAATAAATTCAACTGAGTAAAATAACATATTAACTAAATTTTAATCATAATCATTAATTACATTGATAAAGCTGTTAAATATTTTTTTTCATTAAATTATTTTACTATAACTCAATTTATTATAGGCAATCAGCTAATCATTTAATATACTTTAAACCCCGATCTGAATCAATTATGAATCATTTAGAATCATGTTTTGAATCAATCTAGTATAGCGATTCCCCAAGTACGCCCTTAGGTGTTTTTTTTTATGTTTTTTATGTTATTGTTTACGCAGAAATAAGAAAGTGAAAGGCTGAAACATAGGCGTTTTTAACTTGAATAACAACAAAGGGAGTATGGCGGAACTGGTAGACGCGCCGGATTCAAAATCCGGTCACTTTTTAAAAAAATGTCAATTTATTCAAATAAATTAAGTAAGTCTAATTGATAAATACGCCCATGCTACGCTTTTAGATTAAAATTTCTACCTCTAAATGTTAACATAATTAATTAATGAATTATTCATACATAGGAGAAATTAAACATAGAGATAGTAGTTCATGCATGTTCTGCATTTTAGATAAGAAGATATTTAATGAAAAACATAAGTATTCACTAGATATTTGCATAAATAAAAATCCTAGTAATGGTATAGTTTTAAATTTTGCTTATAAAAATACGAAATTTATAACTTTTTCAGATGGTTGGTTAAATAGATTTAAATTTTTTGGAAAACAAAATAATAAAGGTGAGTTTGAGGAGTTATTAATTTCTACTACTCATATGGATGTAAAGGATTTGCCCCTTCAAAATATAGACGATCAATTAGATGAATTAGAAAAATTTGGTTTAATAAAATTAATACGAAATAAAAAAAATAATAAAATAGAAACAATTAAAACAAATGAAAATGCAGATATATTAAATATAAGAAAATTAAGTCATTTTAGTTACAAAAAAATTGGTTTTGAAGAAGAAGCTTCTGATATTAAGGGAGATGATCAATTTCTTCTCTTAGCAGCCCAGGAGGGAGCGGAAAATATAATTAAAAAGTATATCAAGAATATTTATGATCCTGATACAACCGCAGAGTTAAATGAAAATTCTATTGAAAGAATTATCAAAATTGCAAATTTTAAAAATAAAATTTATACTAATAAATTCATACCCAGAATTTCAAAATTGCAAAATAAATCTATAGAAATAAAATCTGGTAAATTAATTTGTGATTTAATAGGAGAGAATTTAGAAATTAATGTACCCTGTGGTATTTTTCCAATTTATGAAATATATGATCAATCATATAAAGATAATGTTGAAATTGAAACTATTTTACTCAAACAGAGATTAAAAATGGAAAGTAAACTACGAAGGTTTACTAAATTAATTTATGTAAGTGATGATAAAGATTATTTAGAACAATGGGATTATGAAAAACTTGAAGCGCATGGTTGGGAACATGATAAAATGCGAGAACACTCTAATTTTAAAACTAAGAGTCCAAATATTCATTTTATTTATATTGATTTTAGGAATTAATTTGATCAGTTTCAATACGCCCTTAATACGCCCTGTGATTGTAATTTATAATAATTACTCAATAGACTTAATCAAAAAAACCCAGTAAAACAGTAAAAAACAATATGGGAGTATGGCGGAACTGGTAGACGCGCCGGATTCAAAATCCGGTCACTTCGGTGGTGTGGGTTCGATTCCCTCTACTCCTACCAAAAATATGAATATTCTTAGAAGATTATATAATTGGACATTAAACAAATCAGCTCATAAAAATGCAAGTTGGTTCTTAGGCATTGTATCTTTTATGGAAAGTTCTTTCTTCCCTATTCCTCCAGATATTATTTTAATTCCAATGATAATAGCTAAACGTGCACGTGCATGGTTTTATGCTTTTGTATGTACAATATCTTCTGTAGCAGGCGGATTAATTGGTTATGCAATTGGTTATTTTTTTTATTCTGTAATTGGAAGTTTTATTGTAGATTTATACGGATTGTCAAATTCTTTTGATTCTTTTGAAGATTATTACAATAAATATGGCATTTGGATAGTCCTAGGAGCTGGTTTTACTCCATTTCCATTTAAATTTATAACAATTGCTAGTGGTGTATTTAATTTAAATATTTTACAATTTATTATTGTTGCGTTTTTTGCAAGAGGTTTAAGATTTTATATATTAGCTGGATTATTGTATATTTTTGGTAACACGGTTAAGCAATTAATTGACAAATATTTTAATTTGCTAGCAAGTCTATTTTTTATATTACTTATAGGCAGTATATTACTACTTAAGGTTTTATGAAATTAAAAAAATACTGGTTTTGGATTTTAGGTGCAATAAGTTTTATTTCAATCAGTTTTGCATTAGTTGCAGAATTTATTTTTAATTTAGAACCATGCTCAATGTGTTTGAAACAAAGACATCCATATTATTTTATAATTCTTATATTTGTTATTGCTTTTATTTTTAATTGGCAGCAAAAAATTTGGTTTTATATTTTTGTTCAAATATCTTCTGC
>CACEPG010000013.1 GCA_902561355.1 uncultured Alphaproteobacteria bacterium | reverse complement strand
TTTGATTTTTATTAATAATAAACTGAGGACATAAAACTATTGCAGGCCCTAAAGGTCTGCAAATCAATCCATTATCTATAGATAGATTAGCAACTTTATCTCCCATATTTAAATGACCCTCAAAAGGCTCTTTGGTATTTTTATCTTTAACCATTTCAAGCGCAGCCATTAATCCAACACCTCTTGTTTCTCCTATATGATCATAATTATTAAATTCATTTAATCTATCATGAAAATAAGGTGATACTTCTCTAACATTATCAAGCAATCCTTCATTAATTATTACATCGATAGCTTTTAAAGCTATTGCACAACCTACCGGATGACCTCCAGCTGTAAAACCATGAGGAAATTCTTCTATATTTTCAGAAACTTCATTGAAAGTATCAGCAAATTCTTTTTTAACAATAACAGCACCCATCGGGAAAAATCCTGCAGTTAAGCATTTGGATGATATAATAATATCAGGATCAATATTATATGTCTCACATCCCCATAAGTTTCCAGTTCTACCAAAACCACAAATAACTTCATCTGCAATAAATGGAATATTATATTTTTTTAAAATAGGTTGGATTAAATCAAAATAATTTTTTGAAGGAGGTATTACTCCACCAGCTCCTTGGACTGGTTCTGCAACAAAACCAGCTATTAAATTTGGATCTTCTTTAATTATTAAATCTTCTAAATTTTTTGCCATTCTTTTTGAAAAATCTTCTTCTGTTTCATTTTTTAAACCAAATTTCCAATAATGAGGACAGTCTGCATGAACAAAGCCATCTAAAGGTAAACCAAAATTATTGTTATAAGGTTTCGCTGTCATAGATGATGCTCCAATAGTAACGCCATGATAGCCATTTATTCTAGAAATTATTTTTCTTTTATCTGGAAAACCCTTATATGTATTTAACATCCATAACATTTTGATTAAAGTATCATTGGCTTCTGATCCTGAATTGCAAAAAAATACTTTTCCATCATCAAAAGGTGATACTTCAATAATTTTATCTGCTAATTCTAATGTTTCCTCAGATAGTCTTCCAAATAAAGAATGATAACCTGCAAATTTCTCATATTGTTTTTTAGCTACTTCAATCAATCCTGGATGATCAAATCCAGCACACGCATTCCACAAACCTGAGTTAGCATCTAAATATTTTTTATTACGAATATCATAAACATAAATACCTTTTCCATAAGATATTACTAATGGACCCCTTTCATTTAATGACTTTAAATCAGTAAATCCATATAGGTGATGTGATTGATTTGATTTTAACATTATTAAACATTAAATATTTTTTTTTACAATGAAACGCAAGTATTTATTATCAAATGGAATATTGGGAATAATCCTCATGTTTGCTTGTCAATTATGTTTTGCAATCAATGATTCTATAGTTAAACTATCAGTAGAAGAAATAGATAATAATATTTCAACCTTAAATGTTATTTTTATTAGAGGGTTGTTTTCAACTTTTTTTATATTTTTTTATTTAAAAGTAATTCAAAAAAAAAAAATATTTGAAATCTTAAAAAAGAAATCATTTCATATCAGGGGTTTATTTGAAGTTATGACAGCATTGTTTTTTTTTACTGGTTTAATTTTAATGCCAGTTTCAAATGTGTATACTCTTCTAATGACTAATCCTTTTTTTGTTACTATTTTTGCATTTATTTTTTTAAAAGAAAAAGTAGGTTTTAGGAGATGGAGTGCAGTTATAATAGGTTTTATAGGTGTTGTAATAGTAATCAATCCGCAAAATATGCAATTTGGATATTTGTTTATTTTACCAATAATTGCAGCAATTTTTTTAACAATTAGAGATATTGCCACAAAAGGAATTGTAACTGAAAATAATAGTTTTGAGATTATATTTGTTACTTCAGTATTAATGACTTTATTTTCAGGTATTGGATCTATATTCTTGGATTTTAAAATTACTTTTCTTCAAATTCCAAAAATATTTATATCAAGTATATTTTTATCTATAGCTTACCTTTTTTCAGTTATGACAATATTTTATGCACCTTTATCTTTAACAGCATCTGCTAGATATAGTGTTATTATATTTGGCATGATATTTGGTTATTTACTATTAGGAGAAGTGCCTTCATATAATATGATTATAGGTGCAATTATTATAAGCTTAAGTGGTTTATTTGTAATTAAAAGACAAAAAGAATTGGGTAAAATAAAATAAGAGTCTATTTTTTTGAAGTAGTTGCAATAAGTAAAGGAATTATCATTACTAAAGTCATTAAAACAGATGGGTTAAATAACCAATAAAGCAGACCTAATGAAAAAATAAGCATCCAAAATTCATTTTTTTTTAATAATTCCATGATTCACAAATAAACAAATTATAAAAAATTACTAGTTTAATTTTATAGGATTAATACATTCTTTGGAATCATTCGAAGGATTATTAACATGCTTAGAAATTTCATAATAATCTAAATCTTCTTCAATATTACTTTCTCTAGAAGAAAAAGAAAAAGTATTAGTTGTGTCGTTTAAATATTTAATTGAATCAGGTATCGATAAAATAAATGGCATACGATTATGAATAAAGGATAATTTTGAATTTGCACTTTTAGTAATTATATTACAAACTTTTAATTTATTTCCTTTCTTTATTTCATTTCTCCAAATTCCTGCAAAACAAATTAATTCATTTACTGGAAGACTAATAAAATATGGCTTTTTATTATTTTCAACATTTTTCCATTCATAATATCCGTTAGCTAGAATTATACATTTTCTTCTCAAATAAGATTCTTTAAATAATAATTTGGTATTTATAGTTTCTAAACGACTATTTATTACATTTTGTAAAACATTAGATTTTTTATCAATAAAACTGTATCCCCAGTAAAAACTATCTATAAAATACTCTCCTCTATCTATAAAAATAACATCAATATTTCTTCCGGGTGCAACATTAAAGGATTTATTATTTGATATCGCTAAATCTTTAGCATTAAAAATTTTTTGAATTTTCTTTTTTTCATTTATATTGACAAATCTTCCGCACATTTAAGTTGATTTAGCTATAGGTATAGGTTGTGATACTGAAGTAGTCATCCAACAATCCTTATAAATTCCTACATTGTTAACTTTTTTCAGAATCCACTCAAAACCAAATAAATCTCCTTGCTTATCAGTTAGTTCAATAAAAAAATAAGCTGTATTAGCTTCTAATTTAACTTTAATTATTTCATGTGTTTCATGATCAAGCATAATGGAATAGGATGGACTATACATCATCGACTTAAAGCGCTCTAAAGGACCTGTAAAAACTCTATTTGAGGGATGAGCAAATTCCCATGTTTGTTCAATACCTGCATCTTCATATGGTATATTATTGTTTTGTAATGCAGATAGTTGAATTTTTACCACTTCTTCAGGAACAATTAAAATATTAGGTTTTTTTAATTCAGCATTTAGATTAAGAGAAACTAAACAAAGTGTAATATATATAATTATAAATCTCATATTAATTAATTATTATTATAAACAAAAAAAACAAGATGTTTTTATTAGATTTAATACAAGGTTTTATTATAGGCGCAACTCTAATTATTGCAATTGGTCCACAAAATTTATTTGTTATTAATCAAGGATTAAAAAAGAATTTTGTTTTTACATCAGTAATATTTTGCAGTTTATCAGATAGTATTTTAATAATTTTAGGGATAAATTTATCTAATTTAATTATAAACATAAATACTAATAGTATTGTGATTTTAAAAATTATTGGTGGTATTTGGCTTGTCATATATGGATTAAATAAAATTATAAAAACAAATAATTCAAAATATATTAATAAAAAAAATGAAATACATAATAGTTTAAAAAAAATATTCATTACACTTTTCTTAATTACTTATGCTAATCCACATGTTTACTTAGACACAGTAATTTTAATTGGATCAATATCTACAACATTTGAAAGTCAATTATTTTTTGGAATCGGTGCTATAATAGCTAGTTTTACTTTTTTCTTTTCTTTGGGTTATTTATCTAAATTCTTATCAAAATATATATACTCGAAAAAAACTTGGTTTTGGATTGATCTAACTATTAGTTTTTTAATGATTAGTTATGGACTCAAATTTATATTTTTTTAAAAAAAATTTCTAAATTTTTACAAACATTATCAACATTATCTTTATTAAATAACATGGGAGGTTTAATTTTTATAACATTATCGTAAGGGCCATCAGTACTAAGTAAAATTCCATTTTCTCTCATAAAGTTTATAATTTTTTTAGCTAATTGCTTGTTAGGTCTTAATTTATTACTTTCTTGAATAATATCTATACCTAGAAAAAGACCTCTGCCCCTTACTTCACTAATGTATTTTTTATTTTTATTTTTTATATGTTGAAGTTTTTTTAGGAAATATTTACCAGTATCTAATGCATTTTGCTGAAGTTTTTCTTTTTCTATAACTTCTAGTACAGCTTGTCCTACTGCACAAGACACAGGATTTCCTCCAAATGAATTAAAATATTCCATTCCATTATTAAAAACTGAAGCTATTTTTTCTGAAGTTATAACTGCAGCTATTGGATGTCCATTTCCCATAGGCTTACCTAAAGTAACAATATCTGGAATAACATCATGTTCTTCAAAAGACCAAAAAGCATTGCCAACTCTTCCAAATCCAGTTTGAACTTCATCTACAATACATAGAGCTTTATTTTTTCTAATTTCATTAAATACTTCTTTTAGATAATTTTTAGGAAGTATTACCTGTCCTCCACATCCTAAAATACTTTCAATAAATAAACTAGATATTTTTTTAATTTTAGATTGTTTTTTAATTTGATCTTTTGCTTCATTTATATATCTTTTAATCCAATCTTTGTCTTCATATCTCCATTTTCCTCTTAATGGATCTGGCATATCCAAAACATGTACATAATTTTTTTTACCCAATCCACCCTTACCATTAAATTTATAGGGGCTTAAATCTATTAAAGAACTAGTATGACCATGATACGCATTATCAATAACAAATACATCCTTAGAATTTGTGTAGGTTTGAGCAATTCTATAGGCAAGATCATTAGCTTCAGAACCAGTGCAAACAAAAAAAATTTTATTTAATTTTTTTGGAAATTTATTAAGTAATTTTTCGCTATATTCATTAATTATATCATATAAATATCTTGTATTTGTATTTAACTTTAAATTTTGATTTATCATTGCATTATGAACATGAAAATTTGAATGACCAACATGAGAAATGTTATTTACACAATCTAAATATCTTCTACCATATCTGTCAAAAAAATATTGGTCTTTAGCTTCAAGCATATGAAGTGGTTTATTGTATGAAATTGATAAATTGTTGGAAATATTTTGTTTTCTTTTTTTTAAAATATTTAAAAAATTATTATTATTATTATTAAAAAAAGAATTTGGCATTCTTAAAATTAAATTTGGGTCTGGTGATATTTTAGACCATACATCAATTAAAAATTCCTCTCCTACACCTGGAAAGTTTTCTTTTTTACCTAGCAAATCTATAATTATCTGAAAATGCAGATGTGGTAACCAATTTCCATTTTCATTAGTTCTACCTATTCTACCTATCCACTCACCTTTTCTAATTTTTTTACCTATTTTGAATTTTTTTAATATTATTTTTGATAGATGACCATAAAGTGTATAAAATTTAATGTTTTTATGTTTATGTTCTAAGACTAGTGTGGGCCCGTAATCATATTTGAAACTATTGTTTTTAAGAATTACAATTTTGCCATTAAATGGTGCATATAAATCTGTTTCATGCTTAATAAATATATCTATACCTAAATGAATATTTCTTCTTTCATTGATACTTAAATCTGAAACAAAGTTATTCCCTTTGTAAACTTTTCTTTTTTCTTTGTATAAACCTATTCCAATTTTTGAATTATCAATATTATATATTTTATTTACTCTTTTAGTTATTTCTTGATTGTTAGGATTTCCTTTTAACAAAAGGGATTTTGAATTTAATTTTAAAATAGATTTATTTACATCAACTAAATTAAATTTAAAAATATTTCCAAAATTAGTATTTTTTATAAAAGTTATTATTTCATCATAATTTTTAATAGTAACAAAACCACAAATATTACGAATAATATAAATAAATAATTGAGTAGGAATTTTATCTAATTTTTCTAATAGTGTCCAAGCATCATTTTCACTAATACTTAAGTATTTATTTGATGGATATTTAATTCTTTGCTTCTTAGCCATAACTACAGTAATCATAAGTCTTGACTTACATAGAGAGATCAACGAATTTATTTCTTCTTCATTAATTGGAAAAATTTTGTGATATTCAGAAATTATATTTTTAAGTGATAAATAAATATTATTATTATTCATTAATGCATAAGAAAGACAAATAGCTAAATCATTAATTGTTGGTGCGTAAATTGAATCACCATAATCTAATAAACCATTAATTTTATTATTTTTAACAACAAGATTGTAATTATTTGGATCTGAATGCGTTATTGAGTATCTTAACTGTTTTAAATTATTTTTTACATATTTTTTATATTCTGAATAACAATTTAATAAAATTATTTTTTTTCTTCCAGAAAAAATATTAATATCTTTATTTATCCAATTAATATTAGCAGGGTTCCAAATAAACTTTCTATAAGCTTCTTTATGAAAAAAAGATTTTAATTTAATTGAAGTTTTTCCAAGTAATTGTCCTAAAGATTTTTCAATTAATGTATTACTTTTAATATCTCCATAAATAAGACCATCAATGTAAGAGAGAATTCTTACAAAACATTCTCTGTTTTTTTTATCTAAATATTTTACAATTTTTTTATGAAATAATTGAGGAATTGAGTTTTTTAAATCATCATCATTCCTTAAATGACTTATTAATTTGTCTTGGTATTTTAAAATATTTAATTTTTCTGATGGATTTGATATTTTTAATACATATTTTTTTTTATTATTTACAAATATTATAAAGTTAATATCTCTTTCACTGCTTAGTTTTTTGAGTTTAAAGGATTTATTCCTCAAGAAGGAAAAATTAGTTTTTAACCATTTTATTAAATGTTTATTATCAATTATAGGTGGCTCTACATCAAAAACTGACATAAAAGGTGTATAATTCATAATGACAAAATCTGAAAACATTTTTGTTTGTATTGGGGCTATTCACCAAGATTATTTAATAAATTTAAAAAAAAATATTATAAATTATAGATCAAATCCAATAATTCATAAAACTAGAATTGGTGGAGTCGCATACAATGTTGCAGAAATAATATCAATTTTCCAAAAAATTCAGTTTTACAGTCTTGCAATCAATAAAGAATTAAAGATTAAAATTTCAAAAAATATAATAATGAACCAAATTGATAATAATTTATCTGATAGATATTATATAGCCCTATCAGATAAAAAAAATAAATTTTTATTAGGTCTCGCAAATACAGATGTTTACGAAAGTAATAATTTTTTAAAAATTCCTAATATAAGTAATAAATTTATTATATTTGATCTTAATTTTTCAAAAATTTATTTGGAAAAAGCTATAAGAAAATTATCATATAAAAATAAAATTATTGTATGCGCTACTTCTGTATATAAAATTATTAAAATTAAAAAAGTTATAAAAAATATTGATATAATCTTTTTAAATAAAGCAGAATTAATTCAATTAACTAATAGTTCAAATATAATCACTGGAATTAAAAAAATTATAAAAATAAATAAAAATATTGAAATTATTGTCACAAATTCTAAAAATAATGTAATTTATGCAAATGATAATAAAATTATAAAAATCAAACCACCAAACATAAAGATAAAAAATGAAAATGGCGCAGGAGATGCGCTAGCAGGCATGATGTTATTTTTATTATCAAAAGGACATAATATAAATCATATTTTAAAAAATTCTGTAGCTTGTGGATCTTATTATGCTAGTGGAAAAAGATTAAATAATAAAAGAGACTTAATTATAATTAAAAATTTTTCTAAAAAAGTTATTATTAAATAAAGATGAATTATTTATTTGAAGTTAGTAGGAGCATAAAAAAAGCTATAGATTTAAAAAAACCAATTGTAGCATTAGAAAGTACTTTAATTAGTCACGGATTACCCTATCCAGAAAATATTAAAGTAGCTAAAGAATCAATAAATGCAGTACAAGATAATGGATCAATAGCTGCTACAATTGGAATAATAAATGGAAAAATAAAAATTGGCTTATCAAATGAAGATATAGAAATTTTAGCAAAAGATAAAAATGTACAAAAAGTTTCAAATCACAATATAAACTTATCTATATATAATAAAAAAAATGCTGCTACCACTGTAGCTAGTACAATAGCTATAGCTAGTATGTTTAACATAAAATTTTTTGCTACAGGTGGAATTGGAGGTGTGCATTTAAATGCAGAAAAAACATACGATGTATCAGCTGATTTATACTCACTTGCTGAAAATGCTAATTATGTAATTTGTAGCGGAGCTAAATCAATTTTAGACTTAGACAAAACATATGAATTTCTTGAAACCTTGGGAATTACAAGAATTGGATATAAAACAAATAATATGCCGGGTTTTTGGTATCCAGAAACTCTTAATTTAGTGGATAATAATTTTGATAAAATTTCTGAGATTTGTTCTTTTTTGAAAATGAATGAGCAATTGAAACAAAAAAAATCAATTCTTATATTTAATAAAGTTCCAAATGAAAATGCCCTTAGTAAAGAAAAAGTTAGTCAATGGATAGATATGGCTATTATAAAAGCTGAGAAAAATAAAATCGTCGGTAAAGAACTTACACCATTTTTAATAAAGGAAATAAATGAATCTTCAGATAATCAAACTTTAAATGCTAATGTTAGTTTGATAATAAATAATGCTGATTTAGCAGGAAAAATTGCAAAAGATTTTTATTCTTAGGGCAATGTAGATAATTTATTTTTTAGTAACGCAAAAAATTTTTTATCATTTGCGTAATTCATTACATGACAGTTTGGATTCCTATTAGTTACACCTAGCCAATCAACTATCGTTGCACCACGTGTTAATTCAGAATTCTCTTCAACTACAACATTTACTAGCTTTCCAGTAAAAATACTTGGATCCAATAAATATGCTATTACGCAAGGATCATGAAGAGGTGTATCTTCAGTCTCATATAATTTTTTATGAAAAATGGTATAAAAATCCATTAATTCACCAAAAAATTTAGAGCTCTTATTATTATTTTCATTAATAGAATTAATGATTGTTTTATTAACATTAACTTGATGGGTAACATCAAGACCCATCATTGTGATTGGAATACCTGAACCTAATACAATATTAGCTGCATGTGGATCTACAAAAATATTAAATTCTGCTGATGGAGTAGTGTTTCCTAAACACATAGCCGCACCTCCCATAAAAACAATTTCTTTTATTTTTTCTTTTATTGAAGGATTTTTTTGCAAACTTAAAGCAATATTAGTAAGGGGACCTGTTGGACATAAATATATTTGATCAGTTGAAGATTTACAGGTATCAACTATAAAATCTATAGCATTTTGATCCTCAACTTTGTAATCAGAACTAATAATAATAGGATCGCCTTTTTTATCTAATCCAGTTTTTCCATGAACATATTCGGCTGTAAATAAATCATAATGAATAGGTTTACTTGCTCCAGAATAAATCTTTAAATCTGTTCTTTCAATTAATGTACAGACTTTCAGAGCATTGTTTACAGTATTATCCAATCCAACATTTCCTCCAACACAAGTTATACCTAAAATCTCAAGTTCTTTAGAAGCAGCTGCTAGCATTATAGCTACGGCATCATCATGTCCGGGGTCACAATCAAGAATAATTTTTTTATTCATTTAAAAAAACCACTTAAAGGTAAATCAGGTCTTTGAAGCCAGTTTTCTTTTGGATACTTAGCCTTTCCATCAATAATATGTAAAGTATATGCATGCCTTGATTTATCACTTTTGTTTTCAGAAGAGTAATGAGCAAGTCTTCCATGTAAAAGCACTAATGTTCCCATCTTTACTTCTAAAGCTGTATCAGTATTTTCAAAAGGCGTATTGTCTAAAGTTAACATCTCCATCTTATTATTTTTTTTTGTAAAAAGTTTACGTAAAGGCCCTTTATGACTTCCACTTGCTACTAATAAACACCCATTATCAATTGTTGCGTCTTCTAACGCAACCCAAAAACCAACAGCAGACTCAGGCTCAGTAAATAAAAAGGTTGAGTCTTGGTGACAGCTTACCTCACCTCCTATTTTTGGTTGTTTAAAAATATACATTGATTGAAGAAGTTTTGGATCCTTAAAACCAATAGATTTAGCTATATTGTGCAAATCCTTTCGATGAGAAAAATTATAAAATTCAGGATCTAGATCATGAAGTGCATGACCGATTTTATTTATAATTAAATTTACAGGTTTATTAAAGTTGCCTTCACTATCAAAGGCTTTACTTTCAAAAAAAAATCTAATTTTATCTCCTGATTCCAAAAAATACTTGTCTTGTGCGTGTTTTTGATTTGCAGTATCAAATACAGAATTAAATAAAATATCTTTATCAAAATTTTCGATTAAGAAATTGGCTCTGTCTCTAAGTTTTTTACATTCATTTTTTGAATAAAAATTTTCAATAACCAAAAAACCATTGTCATTCCAGAAATCCAACATTTTTTTACCTATTGGCAATTCCTTAAAATCAAAATAATTCATCAAATTCCTATAAATTTAGTTAAAAATGGTAAACCTATCTTAATTAGATTTAATAACTGAGGAAGAATTAATCTTCCTGAAGTAGCTAAAAAGAAAATAATAGCACAAACAATTGTAATGAATATCAAATTTCTGTAAAAATTTTTTGAAATGCCTCTCTCAGAAGTAGCACGTGATCTCAAGACAAATAATATAACTATAACTATAGCAACGACAATTAATAATCGGATCATATTTTTTATGTATATTTAGATAATAAAATTATCAATATAGCTTTTAATCTAACTTTGTTATTAATTATTGTTAGTTTACTTAGAATTTTTAACTTAAAGAATTTTTATTATTAAAATTTGCACTAATTTCAGGCTTTTTTTGATGATTTTTTTTAAACTATATAAACATAAAAATTTTCAATAATTTAGATAATATATCTATATAAATCAATTAGTTATAAGAAGATTGCTCATTTTTTACGATTCATATGAAAAATAATAAATTTTTGATTGAATTAATTGTTATATTTCAATTATTTAAAAAATAATTAAATTAAATAATTAACCTTAAAAATAAAAAATATAAGTGAATGCACAACTTAAGAAAAGCTTAAGTAACGTGATGAACTAAAAGTTCGAGGAGTTATTTATGGGTATGTTAGATACTGTTAAGAATTGGTTGAGGCAAATAGCTGAATTAGGTTTGACGTTAATTGCAGCAGCTGTTGTTCTCGAAATAATCTTTGGGGCTGGAGTTCCTTTTTTAGGAGTTTCGATCCTAGGAAACATCACGGCACTATCTGCGGAACTTGGGAGTCAAGGGCTTGTTGGGTTAATCTCAATAGCTGTAGTTATTTGGCTTTATAATCGTAGATAGAATTTCTTTAAAAAAAGGAGTTAAGCAATGATGGATTCAGCAAAAAGTTTTCTTAGAGGTGTAATGGATGTAGCTTTAGTGATAATTCCACTAAGTGTAGTTCTAGGCATCATTTTTGGACCTGCAGTGCCATTTATCGGTACAGCAGTAGTTGATAATATTTCTAGTCTAGTTTCTTCTCTAGGAGGAAACGGCTTAACAGGTATTATCGTTCTAGGAATTTTATACTGGCTTGCTAGAAGATAGTAATTAAATATTTAATTATATATTGAGCCCTCTATTTATATAGAGGGCTTTTTTTTATGAAAAAAAATAAAATCAATAAAATTTTAAAAGTTATGGAAAAACTTAGAGATCCTAAGAAAGGATGTGCTTGGGATAAAAAACAAACATTAAATACTATTATACCTTATTCGATAGAAGAAGTTTATGAAGTAGCAGAACAAGTATATACAAAAAATTATATTAAACTTAAAGAAGAATTAGGTGATTTACTATTCCAAGTTATTTATATGTCTCAAATAGCTTCTGAAAAAAATAAATTTAATTTTTATGACGTTGTAGATGAAATAACTAATAAAATGATGAAAAGACATCCACACGTTTTTAAAAATAAAAAATTTAAAAATATTAAAGAATTTAAAAATTGGTGGGAAAAATCAAAAAATAAAAATAATAAGTCACTTCTTGACGGAATACCAATAACATATCCTGCAATGTTGCAAGCTAATAAAATACAAAAAAAAGTAGCTAGTGTAGGGTTTGAATATTTAAATAATGAACAAGCAATTAATAAAGTAATAGAAGAATCTATAGAATTAAAAAAAGAATTAAAAAATAATAATAAAAGCAAAATTAAAAAAGAACTTGGAGATTTAATTTTTGCTTCATTAGATGTCTCAAGAAAATTAAAATTTAATCCTGAAGAAATTTTAAAAAAAGGTAACAGAAAATTTATTAATAGATGGAAAAAGTTAGAAAAAATAATTAAAAAAGAAAATAAAGATTTAAATAAACTTAATTCAAATCAATTAAATAAGTATTGGAACTTGGCAAAAATTAATTAATTTTTCTTTAAATAAATTCTCAATAATAATAAAAATATTAAAAAAAATAAAATTACTAAAAATTCTATGGAAATAAGATTATCAAACTTTATCTTTTTTAAATCAAATATATTGTTTAAGTAACTACCAATATAAGATAAAAATCCTATTATAGGTATAAAACCAACAAAAGTTGATACAAATATTTTAATTTTTGAAACATTCATCAAAGATAGACAAATATTTTGCACTACAAGTGGAGGACCTACAATTAACCTTAAAAGAATCAAATACTCAAAAGATGAATTTTGTATCAATTTAGATATTTTTGATGAATATTTTATAAAAATTTTTTTAAATAATTTTTGTAATAATAATTTTGAAAATAAAACAAAGAATAAACTTCCAATAGATATTGCAAATATATTAATTATAAAACCTAAAAAAAAACCAAAAAAAAATCCTGAAGAGATAACAACTACTGTTGCACCTGGTAAAGAAAAAGTAAAAAAGATGACTAATAAAAAAAAATATAAAATAATTGATATAGTATAATTATATTCAATATAATTATTAACTAAAAAAATTATTTCATATATAAAGTCCATTATTTAATAAGTCTAAAACCCTTATAAAACACAAAAACAGCTAAGATAAAAGCAGAAAAAACAAAAATAAAAATAATTATATTCTGAAATAACTTAAATTCAAAATCATAATAAAATGAATTTCTAAAAGAATTAACAATATAATAATAAGGGTTATATAGAAAAATTACTTTAAGATTATCAGGTAAAGCATTTATAGAAAAAAAAGTACCAGATAAGAAATTGAGAGGTATAACAAAAAAATTTGAAAAGGAACTTTGGGTATCCCAATTAAATGCCAAAAAACCTATTATACAGCCTAGACTCGAAAAAAAAATTATAACTAAAATGATATAGTATAAAAACAAAAAAATAGAAACTTGATTAAAATCAACAAAAAAAGATAAAATAAAAAAATTAATTACACCTAAAAAAATACCGATAATAATTTGTGATAAAATATAAGATACTAATATTTCTACTCTACTTAAAGGGGCCATTAAAAAATCATTAAATGAACCTATTTGTTTGCTGTTGATTAGTGATGCCGAAGAATTATCATAACTTTCTTGAGCAACAATCATTATAATAAGTCCAGGTATAAGAAATTCAATAAATGAAATATTATTTATAGATAAAGAATAATATCTATCAATTGTAGAAAAAATTAAAACAAATAATAAATTATTAATTATGGGTGCTAGTATTGTATAATGATATTCAAATGCAAATTCTTTTAAACGAAATTTTACTATAGAATAAATAGCAAAATAACTAATCATTTATGAAATTTATTTTGAAAAAAATTCAGAAACAAGCTTAACCCAATAATTAACTCCAATAGGCAATAAATTATCATTAAAATCATATTGTGTAGTATGTAAATGAGCTTTATGACTTTCATCTCCTTGGCCTATATATAAATAAGATCCTGGTTTTTTTTCCAACAAATAAGAAAAATCCTCACCTCCCATTGAAGGCTCAACATCAGTGTGTACATTTTCATTTCCAAAAACTTTTTTTGCAACATTTGCGGCAAATTCAGTTTCATTCTTTGAATTAATTGTTGGTGGATATTTATTAGTCAAATCAAACTTAATACTTGCTTCAGCTCCATTTGCTTTAGCTATACCTTGTGAAATTTCTCCTAATCTTTTTTCATAAAAAATTCTAGTTTCTGGTTTAAATGTTCTAATAGTTCCACTTAAAGTAACAGTATCGTCTATAACATTATATGCTGTACCACCGTGAATTTTTGTAATACTAATTAAAGCTTTATCAACTGGATTGGTAGATCTGCTAACAATTGTTTGAACAGCTAAAACAATTTGAGAAGCTATAACTACTGGATCTATAGCTTGTTGAGGCATAGCAGCATGGCCACCCTTCCCTTTGACAATAATATCAAACTCATCAACAGCGGCCATCATAGGACCGCTATTAACTCCTATAGAGCCTAAAGGCAGTTCAGGCCAATTATGTAACGCATAAACTTCGTCAATCTTAAAATCATCAAACATTCCATCCTCAATCATTTTTTTGCCACCTGCAAATCCTTCTTCTCCTGGTTGAAAAATAAAGTAAACATTTCCATCAAAATCATTATTTTCAGATAAATATTTAGCTGCACCTAAAAGCATTGAAGTGTGTCCATCATGACCACAAGCATGCATCATGCCTTCATTGGTAGATTTATGCTCAAATTCATTTTTTTCAGGCATAGGCAATGCGTCAAAATCTGCTCTTAGAGCGATTGATCGATCACTGTTACCTTTACTACCCTTTACCCATGCTACAATACCTGTATTCGAATAACCAGCTTTATAATCAATTTTGAATTCATCAAGCTTGCCCTTTAAATATTTAGCAGTTTCATATTCTTCTAAACCAATTTCAGGAATTTTATGTAAATCTTGTCTCCAAGATTTCATCTCTTCAAACATCTGATTTATACTATTTAATACAACCATTAAAATATACCAAATAAACCTTTTCTATTTAATTTCTCTGCACACTTAGATAATTGATTGTTATACATTTTAGTATTTCTTTCAACATTTTTAGCAACTTCAATTAACCAATTCTTATCTAGGTATGTTTTTTTCTTCCAACCTCCTTGCCCCTCATGATATGCTAAATACTGATTATAATAATCTTGTTTAGATATCCCCACCATTTTTTCAGATTGAGTTGTATACCAGCCAATGAAATCAGCTATATCCTCAAAGTTTGCTCTAGATGCATTTTTGTTACCTGTTTTTGTTTTATACCAATTCCATGTGGGATTTGTTACTTGAGCAAAACCAAATGCAGTTGATGGTCGTGACCCAGGTATAAAACCGAATATTTTTTTTCTTTCAGGTTTTGCAAATTGATTAAAGGATGACTCTTGATTAATTATAGCTAGTTGAAGTGCTATAGGAGTATTCCATTTATCGTAAGATTTTTTTGTTGCTTTATACCAATTTTTTTTTTGTTCAAACATCAAGCAACTATCAACAGTATTGATTTGTTTGTTTGTTGTACAAGCAATTAAAAAAATAAACATTATTGAAGTAAACTTGAGTATGATGTCAATTTTCATTATTTTAGCAAATATCATAAATTGTAAATTAATAATCCTAAATGTGGCAGAAAAATATTGTATTCTATTGAATTATGATTAGAAATGCTTAAATCTTCAAGATGACAAAAAATAAAGAAAATCATACATTTCAGGCAGAAGTTAGCAAACTTTTAGACCTAGTTGCTAACTCTTTATATAGCGAAAGAGAAATTTTTTTGAGAGAATTAATATCAAATGCTGCAGATGCTTGTGAAAAACTTAGGTATGAATCATTATCTAAGAAAAATCTTTTAGGAGAAGATAAGGAGTTAAAAATTAATGTTAGATGTTCAAAAAAAGGAAAATTTATAGAAATTGAGGACAATGGCATTGGCATGTCTAAAGATGAACTGGTTGATAATCTAGGTACTATTGCAAGATCTGGAACAAATAAATTTATCGAAGCTATGAAAAGTAAAAAAAATAACGATATATCAGCTATAGGTCAATTTGGTGTAGGTTTTTATTCATCTTACATGGTGGCAAGTACAGTCGAAGTTACATCCAAAAGTATAGGAAATGAAGATACTAATCTTTGGCAATCTAATGGTAAAGAAAATTATACAATTGAAAAAATTAAAGATTCTAAAAGAGGAACAAAAATTAAATTAAACATAAAAAAAGATGCTGAAGAGTTTCTTGATACATTTAGACTAAGAGGTATTATAACTAAGTATTCTAATTACATTCCTTTTCCAATAATTTTAGATGATTTAGATAACTCAAAAGAAAAAGAAGAAAAAATTAATGAAGGAGATCCTTTATGGCTAAAAGATAAAAAAAATATTAAAGAAGATGATTACAAACAATTTTATAGCAGTATATCTTTTAACTTTGATGAGCCCTTAAAAACAATTCACTATAATGCTGAAGGTGTTATAAATTATAAAGCACTACTATATCTTCCAACAAATCAACCAATGGATTTATTTAACTCAGAAAGAAAGAATAAGATAAAATTATATGTTCAAAAAATTTTTATTTCAGATGAATGTGATGAAATCATGCCAAATTGGCTTCGTTTTGTTCCAGGAATTGTAGATTCGCAAGACATTTCATTAAATATTAGTAGGGAAATGCTACAAAACAATCCAGTAATTGCAAAAATTAAAAAAGGAATAACAAATAAAGTTTTAAATGAGATAATCTCAATCGCTAATAAAGATAATGAAAAATATTTAAATTTTTGGAAAAATTTTGGAGCGGTAATAAAAGAAGGCTTATATGAATTTAACGATCATCATGAAAAAATTCTAACATTATTAAGATTTGAAAATTCAAATAATAATGAATCAATTTCATTAGATTCTTATGTAGAGAAAATGGTAAAAGAGCAAAAAGAAATTTATTATTTTGCTAATACTGATAAAGATCATATTAAAAATTCACCCCAACTAGAAGTATTCTTACAAAAAAAAATACCTGTTTTATTTATGACTGATGCAGTTGATGAGTTTTGGCTACAAAATGTAGGCAAATATAAAGAATATGAATTTAAATCAATAACAAAGGGTAAAGTTGATTTATCAAAAATTGGCGATAAAAAATTAGACAATAATAAGAAAAAGGATAATAAATTAGATAATAAAATCAATGATTTAGTCTTACTGTTAAAGAATGAACTTAAAGATACTATTTCAAATGTCATTGTTTCAGACAGATTAACTAAAAGTCCAGTATTAATGGTAGCGGAAGAAACTGGTATGGATATAAATATGGAAAAACTTATGAAGATGCATAACCAAAAAACACCAAATTCTAAAAAAATATTAGAAATTAATGCAGATCATCCAATGATTATAAAAATTTCAGAAAATTTAAATAATTTTGATCATAAAAAAATTTCTCAAATTATTCTTGATCAAGCAAATATACTTGATGGCAATGTATTATCAAATCCTGTAAGCTATGTAGAGAGTTTAACAGATCTATTTATCAAGTAACTTGATTGTTTATTTTATCTTTAATAAAATAATCAACAAATTGATTAGCTACCATCTCGGCAACAATAATTTGAGCTTCACTAGTAGAAGCAGCTATATGAGGGGTTAAAATAATATTCTCTAACCCAAAAAGTATATTATCTTTAGCAGGTTCATTTGCATAAACATCTAATGCGGCTCCTTTGATTTTATTACTTTTTAAAGCTTCAAATAAATCATTTTCTGAAACAAGATTTCCTCTCGCAGTATTAATAATTAAAGCGTTATTTTTCATTTTATTAATTTCTGCAGATGTAATAATTGGAGATCCATCAGAAGTAGGTTTACAGTGAAAGCTTATTATATCTGCTTGTTCTAAAATATTATTTAAATCCGAAGAAATATATTGTGGGTAGTCATGTTTTGTCATTGCAAATGATTTTGAATAAATAAGTATTTTTAAATCTAATGCGTGACAAATTTCAGCAAACCTTTTACCTACATTTCCAAAACCAATAATGCCTATTGTTTTTCCATTTATTTCATTACCTTTTAGCTCTTTCTTTGCCCATTGACCTTTATGTGTAGTTAAATCAGCTTTAGGAATTTTTCTAGATAAAGATAACAGTAACGCAAGGGTATGCTCAGCAGTAGCATTAGTATTCCCCCCTGGAGTATTCATTACAATTATATTTTTTTCTTTTGCTGCTAATAAATCAATATTATCAACCCCTGCTCCAGCTCTACCAATAATTTTTAATTTATCAGCTTTTTCAATTATTTCTCTTGTTACTTTTGTTGCAGATCTAACAATTAAACCATCATAAGAATCTATATTATTATAAAGATCTTCTACTGAAAGATTTGTTTTTACATCAACTTCAATATTATTTGAAAGTAGAATTGTTTCAGCAATTTTATCCATTGCATCTGAAATTAGCACTTTAGGCATTTAAAGCCTTTGATTGATGATAAGCCCACTCCAGCCAAGGTAATAATAATTCAACATTCTTAGGCTCTACTGTTCCCCCAGCCCAAATTCTAAAAGAAGGAGGAGCTTTTGCGTATCCATTAATATCAAAAGCTACACCTTCATCAGAAAGAGTTTTACAAATTTGTTTTACTATTGATCTTTGATCATCTTCATTTTTAGTTAAATACCAATCTTCACAAATTTTAAATGTAATACCAGTATTAGAAAGATATTCTTTACTTTTATTATTAGATAAAAAAGTCAACCACTCATTTTTTTCAATCCAATTATAAATCATATCAAAAGATTTCATTGATGTTTCTATCAAAAAACTTAAACCTCCTTTTTCTTCAGCCCAATTAAGTCCATCAATAGCATCTTCAACACAGATCATAGAGGGTGTATTAATTGTACTTCCTTCAAATATTCCTTTTATTATTTTTTGATTATTGGCTATTCTAAAAATTTTTGGAATTGGCCACTGAGGAGTGTAATTTTCAAGTCTCGATAATGCTTTTGGAGACAAAGCTATCATACCATGAGCTGCCTCTCCACCTAATACTTTTTGCCAAGACCAAGTCAGAACATCACACTTTTTGTAATCAATTGGCATAGCAAAAATAGCTGATGTAGCATCGCAAATAGTTAAACCATCTCTTTGATCCGGAATCCAATCAGCATTAGGTACTTTAACTCCTGAAGTAGTTCCATTCCATGTAAAAATTACATCATTATTAAAATTAACTTTTGTTAAATCTGGAAAATCCCCATAATTTACATCATGAACATTTAAATTTGATAATTTAAGTTGTTTAACAACATCTTGAATCCAATCTTTGCCAAAATTTTCCCATGCTAATATATCTACTCCCCGTTCACCTAATAAAGACCATAAAGCAGCCTCAAGCGCACCAGTATCTGAGCCTGGCATAATACCTACAACATAATCACTTGGAAGATTTAATAATTCTTTTGATTTATCAATAACAAATTTTAACTTTGATTTTGCTTCACCTGATCGATGAGATCTGCCAGTGTTGGCATTTATTAAATTGTCAATTTTCCAACCAGGTCTTTTCGAACAAGGACCACTTGAAAAATTCGGATTATCAGGTTTTAATTTTGGTTTATCCATAATTATTAAAATTCATAAACTACTAAACCATCTAATGGCTTCGGGTCAAACCAAGTTGATTTTGGCGGCATAGTCAAATTATTATCAGCTACTTTCATAACATCAGCAACACTAGAAGGGAAGATTGAAAAAGCTACAGAGTCTGGATTTTCATTAACTTTTTTTTCTAATGCTTCTAGTCCATGACAACCAGCAATAAATCTAATTCTTTCATCATTATTAACATCTTTAATATCAAGTATTTCTTTCAAACAGAACTGATTCAAAATATTTATATCTAAATTGTCAATAAAACTATTAAAATTTGTTTTGTTAATAAATTTCAAGGAATACCATTTTCCCTTATGATACATTCCAAACTTTTTATTTTTTTCTGGCTTAAAAGGCTTATTAACTAAATTTATATCAAAATTTTCTGATAATAACTTTATAAACTTTTCTTCAGAATAACCATTTAAATCTCTAATCACTCTATTGTAATCAAAAATCTTAGATTGAGTATTTGGAAAAGCTGAAATCATAAATTTATCGATGTTTAAATTATCTAATTTAGACAAATATTCCATAGCACCAATTCTGTGATGACCATCAGCTATATAAAAAAAATCAATTGATTTAAAAGCCTCTATTAATTCTAAATGGTAATTAATATCATCTACACACCAAAGCTTATGATTGGAACCATCAAAACTTTCAAAATCATAATTAGGTATTTTTTTAATTATTGATTCTAATAATGACTCTATTTTTTTTTGTGATTTATAAATAACATAGATTGGCCCAATCTGGGTTTGGAGGTTATTCATTTGGTCTGCTCTTTCTTTCATTCGTGATTGATAAATTTTTTCATGAGCTTTGATTTTGTTAGTTGTAAAATCATTGATTGATGCTAATGATAAAAATCCAGTTTGGGTATGTCCTTGGAAATCTATCTGATAAATATAAAAATTACTTTTATCATCTTTTTTTATTACATTATTTTCTTTCATTTCATCAAAATGTAATTTAGCTTCCAATAATGAATCCTTTTCTTTTAATTGACCAACTGGATTTAGAATTTTTAGATAATTCCAGTAATTATTTTTTTTAAAGATTTCTATATTTTCAATACTTAAATGGTCAGTAGAAGGAGCTATTAGGCTTTTTGCTTCTTGATTAAATGGACGCGTTCCAGAAAAAGGCCAGATATTTACCATATAAAGTTCTTAGCCCTCTGTTGAAATTTTTTAAAAAATCTTCAGATATTAAATTACTAGGTCCTTTTGCCTGAGAGTTTCCGGGTCGTTGCTCCTTCGGCGCTAAATCTAATTAATCTCTCCCAAAGTAAAAAAACTCTAATATAACTTACTTAATAATTAAATAAAAAAATAATAAAATATTTAATCAAACTTGAGGTAAATTAGCCATAGATTTATTTGCAGAATCTTCTTCAAAAATATCTTCAGCAAGATTACCACTTAAATAATCATCATAAGCAGACATATCAAAATGAGCATGTCCACAAAGATTAAATAATATTGTTTTAGACTCACCTTTTTCTTTACATTCTAAAGCGGCATCAATTGCTCCCTTCACAGCATGTGTTGCTTCAGGTGCAGGAATAATACCTTCTTGCTGTCCAAAATTAATACCTGCTTCAAAACATTCTTTCTGTCCATATGCTTTAGCTCTCATTAATCCTAAGTCATAAAGATGACTAAGATGGTAAGACATTCCATGATATCGCAACCCTCCAGAATGAGTAGCTGGTGGTAAAAAATCCGAACCTAAAGTATGCATTTTTATTAATGGTGTCATCTTAGCCATGTCTCCATGATCATATGCATATTTTCCTTTTGTAAAAGAAGGGCAAGATAATGGTTCACAGCCAATTATATCTATTTTTTGACCACCTCTAAGTTGTTGACCTAAAAATGGAAACATTAATCCAGAAAGATTACTACCTCCTCCTGTGCAACCAACAATAATATCAGGATAATCTCCAGCTTGTTCCATCTGTAAGATTGCTTCATTACCGTTTATTGTTTGATGCATAAGTACATGACCTAAAACACTTCCCAATGAATATTTAGCATTACCTCCACTTTTAACTACCATTTCAATAGCATCTGATATTGCTATACCTAAACTTCCAGGATTATTTGAATCTTCTGCTAATAATTTTTTTCCAAAATCGGTTAAAGATGATGGACTTGGATGACAATTAGCGCCAAAAGATTGCATCATTAACTTTCTATAAGGTTTTTGATCAAAACTAATTTTAACCATAAAAACTTCAATATCTATTCCAAAAACTTTTCCAGCAAATGCTAAAGAGCTTCCCCATTGACCAGCTCCTGTTTCTGTGTATATTTTTTTAACACCTTCTTCTTTATTATAAAAAGCTTGAGGTACTGCTGTGTTAGGTTTGTGACTACCTGTAGGACTAACACCCTCATACTTGTAATAAATTTTTGCAGGTGTATCTAAAAATTTTTCTAATCTTCTAGCTCTATATAAAGGTGAAGGTCTCCATTGTTTATAAATTTCTCTTACAGGTTCTGGTATCTCTATTTCTCTTTCAGTAGATACTTCTTGCATAATTAAACCCATAGGAAATAAAGGAGCAAAATCATCTGGACCTGCTGGTTGTTTTGTACCAGGATGTAAAGGTGGTGGTGGTGGGCTTGGTAAGTCAGCGTTTATATTATACCAAAATTTTGGAGCTTTTGATTCTTCAAGAAGATATTTTACAGAGTCTGTCATAATAATAATTATTTTGACTTAAAATAAATAACAAATCAACCATAAAATGTATTAAAAGAATAAAAAATTTAAAATGAAAAGATTTAATGCTGGTAATATAACAATAATTATAGCTATTTTAATTGTTGCCTATGCTTTTTTTAGTTATTTTTTGCATCACTAAATTTTTTTGACTGATAAATACTCCTAGTAATATTAAAATTACGCCAACTAAAGTTGATGAATTTATTTTTTCATTTAAAAAAATATACCCCCATAAAATGGCGAAAACTGGAATTAAATATGCAACGTATGATAAAAATATTGGGCCAGCTTTTGCAATAATATGAAACCTAATAAGAAAAGCTAAAGCAGTAGGAAATGCACCTAAATAAAATAATGAAATCATTGAATTAAATGAATATGAAGATATTGATTTAAACTCGAAATAAATCAGAAATGGAATTGAAATTAGAGCAGCAAAAATTGTCACAAACGTTGTAAGTGTAACTGAATTCATATGTCTCATATTATAAGCAAGAATACTTGATATTACATATCCAAAAGCAGCTATAATTATAAATAATTTAGGTATAATAAATTTAAAACTATCAGATTTATAAATTAAATTTTGTATATCAAATATAAATAAAACTCCTATCAAGCCAATGATAATAGATAAAAATTTTAGTAAAGAAAATTTATCATCTTTAGTTAAAAAATGAGAAAAAATAAGTGTTAATATAGGAGCAACTGATAGTAATAATCCAGCTGTATTTGATTGGATATAAATTTCAGACCAACTAATTAAACTAAAAGGGATAAAATTACCTATCAAACCAATTAAGAAGATTTGAAAAATTATTTTTTTTGAGTAAATAAATTTTAAATCTTTATATTTAAAATATAAAAATAAAATTATAGAACCAATTATCAGTCTAAATGATGCTACAGTAATAGGATTTATAGTTTCAACACTTATCTTGATTGCAAAAAATGCAGAACCCCATATAGCTGATAATAAGATCAGCAATAATATGTTATTTAAGGAATTTTGATTTATCAGAAACTAAATTTTATTTTTAGGCTGAGGTATTTCAACTTTTTCAGTCGGTTTCATAAATTCGTCTCTTTGACCATCCCAAAGATAATCAGCATAATCAAATTCTGTGATCATTCTATCTGAACGCTCAAAAGTTAAGCCATATTTTCTACAATAACTTGCGAAATCTTCTGCATGTTCAATAGGTAAATTTTCTACGATCCATTTTCTAGAACTTCTATCAAATTTAAAACCATTTTTTTTGAACCATTCTCTATGGTAATATGAATCTCTACCAAAAGCTGCAAAAGTTATTTTCTTTGACATAGTGTTTCCTTGAAAAAAACTCTTATATCAATTTATTTGAAATAAACAAATTTAAAATTCTTTTAGATTTTCTTAATTATTCCTAAAAATACTAGAATTTTTTTTGTAAATATATAAAATAATTTTATGGATCTTTACAAAAGCAGTGAAATTACCGTTCATCAGTTAAATGAGCTAAGAGAAGAAAATAAAAAAATACAAATTCTAGATGTCAGAGAAGATACAGAAAGAGATCATGCACATATTAAAGGGACAATTCATATGAAACTTTCTGAAATTGCTGAAAGATATAAAGAGTTAGATAAAGAAAGAAATGTTTTTGTAATGTGTCATACAGGAACAAGAAGTCAAACAGTTTGCAAATGGTTGAAAACACAAGGTTATGAAAATTGTGTTAATGTTCTAGGAGGTATAGATGCCTGGGCTGCCTTGATAGACAGAAATATTAGAAGATATTAATTAGATACTCTCAATATATAAGCCAATAAAAATTATTATTATAGCTAATAAAAATAGAAAGATTCTGAATATTATTTCTATAAAAAAATTAAATTTAATTTTTCTTTTAATTAATAATCTATAAAAAGGGTTACTTAAAGATAAAGAAAGTATTAAAATACCAATTATTATAACTATCCAATACATAAAATGAGTTTTTTAACTGAAAAATTAAATTTTACAAAACAAACAATTAAAGAAATGAAATTTAATTCTAAAGAATTTTATAATAAAATAAAAGAAAGAAGAACTGTTAGAGAGTTTCAAACTAAAAAAATTGATTTTGACATTATTAGAAATGCAATATTAGCTGCTGGAACTGCACCAAATGGCGCAAATTTACAACCATGGCAATTTGTGATTATAAAAAATAAAAATATTAAAAAAAAAATTAGAATTGCAGCAGAAAAAGAAGAAGAAGCTTTTTATAATGGTAAGGCACCAAAAGAATGGCTCAAAGCTCTCGAACCTTTAGGAACTGACCATAATAAAGAATTTATAGAAAAAGCTCCTTATTTAATTGCAATATTTGAAAAAAAATATTCTTTAAATGGTAAAAATAAAGTTAAAAATTATTATGTAAAAGAATCAGTGGGGATTGCTACTGGTATACTGATCTCTTGCCTTCATTTTTCTGGAATAGCTATGCTTACACATACACCTAATCCTATGACTTTTTTAAATAAAATACTAAAAAGACCTAATAATGAGAAACCATTTGTTTTGCTGATTTTAGGCTATCCTACTACAAATTGTAATGTTCCAATTTTTGCAAAACAAAAAAAAATTTTTTCAAAAATTGCTAATATAGTTTAATATAATTCCTCAGGCTTCATAGTCTCATATTTTTCATATGGTAAATATATCCATGGAGAGTCTTTTAAATAATCAACATAATATTTTGGTTCAAAACTTGAAACTGATTTATAAAATAAAACACCTGTTCTAATAGGTTCGTCTAAATAAAAACCATAAAAATGTTCCATCCATTCGATACTTTTTTTTAGAGTAATTCCGGAATCAGCTAAATCATCAACTAGTAAAACTTTTGAACCAATATTAGGACTTGTTTTTGCTAAATCTCTTGAAAAAGTAATCGCACCTCTTTTATTTTTAACACCATCTCCTTTGTAAGATTCAACTGAAAGGATAGCTAAAGGTACGTCAAATATTCTTGCCATTATGTCTCCTACTCGCATTCCTCCTTTTGCAATACAAACTACCTGGTTAAAATTCCAACCATCTTTGTGGACTTGAACAGCTAATTCTTCAGTTTTTTTATGATATTCATCCCATGAAATATGCAATTCTGCCATATAATTATTCCTTAAATTTATTTATGAAACTAACCCCCGAATTAATCTGGGGGTTAGATTAGTTTAAATTAAATTATTCAGGCAGACAACCTTCCATACCTTTTACACACCAATCCATAGTTGCCATCATAAGATCATCAGCAACTTCTCCTTCAGGAACTCTTAATTCTCCTGAAGCATCATATATTGGTCCTGTAAATGGATGAAGTGTACCATCTTTAATAGCTACTTCCATTGCAACTGCTTCTTGGATAAGACTAGTAGGCATTAACTTTGCATTATATGGTGACATTTCAACCATACCTTCTGCCATACCTTCCCAAGTGTCTTTTTCTTCCCAAGTCCCATCTACTACAGCCTTAGCTCTAGCTGCATAATATGGTCCCCAGATATCTTCAATTGCAGTTAAATGTGCATTTGGACAAAATTCTTCTTGATTAGAGGCCTGACCAAAAGCATAAACTCCTGCTTTTTCAGCTGCTTGACAAGGAGCAAAAGTATCTGTGTGCTGAACTATGATATCAGCTCCTTGATTAATTAAAGTGTTTGCTGCATCAGCTTCTTTACCAGGATCATACCAAGTAAATACCCAAATTACTTTAATTTTAATATCAGGATTAACCTTAGAGGCAGCTAAGTAAAAGGCATTTATTCCTCTTACTACCTCAGGTATAGGGAAAGATGCTATGTATCCAACAGTATTAGATTTTGTCATATGACCAGCAATGTGTCCTGAAATAGTTCTTCCTTCATAAAATCTTGCTGAATACGTTGATACATTTGGAGCTCTCTTATAACCTGTGGCATGTTCAAACTTTACGTTAGGAAATTCTTGAGCAACTTCCAAAGTTTGGTCCATATAGTTAAAAGAAGTAGTAAAAATTAAATCATGACCAGAAGCTGCTAATTTTCTGATAGCTCTTACAGCATCTGCATTTTCTGGAACACCTTCTATATAAGTTGAAGTAACTGAGTCACCTAATTGACTTTCCATGTATTGGCGACCTACATCGTGCATATATGTCCATCCATGATCTCCTGGAGGACCTATATAAATAAAACCCACTTTTTTTGGTTCTGCAACGGCTGATCCGATAAATAATCCAAAAAAAGCAGTAATAATAGTTAATAGTCTAATCATTTTAACCTCACCTGCTAAAAATAATTCTTATTCAATATCGTTTCTAAAGTGAGCTCAACGATTCTATAAATAATATTTACGAATTTAGTGGATATCTTATCTGCCTTTGAAAAATGGGAGAGTCAATGATGCTGGTGCACTTAGCTTTATTCTTAATCTATTGCTAGAAATCATTACTAAAACTATCATTGTAGCCAAATATGGAGCCATATTAAAAAATTGTCCAGAAAGATTTAAACCCCAAGCTTGTAAATTCATTTGTAAAATAGATACACCTCCAAATATATATGCACCAATAAGAATTCTTCCTGGTTTCCAAGTTGCAAAAACAACTAAAGCTAATGCTATCCAACCCCTACCTGCTGTCATATTTTCTTGCCACATTGGAGCATAGCAAATTGACATGTAAGAACCTGAAAGAGCACACATAGCTCCACCATATATTATGGAATAAAATCTGATTTTTAAAACACTATATCCTAAAGCATGTGCGGAGTTATGAGATTCTCCTACAGCTCTTAAAATTAGTCCAGATTTTGTTTTATAAAAAAAATAACTAATTAAAAATACTATAATGAAAGAAAGAATAACAAAGGGCCAAGGTGTTAAACCATCTATTGGTGTTCCAATATAATTTTTCCCTATCATTGAACTTAAACCTATGCCAAATATTGTTAACGCAAGACCAGTAGCGACTTGATTTGACATTAAAATTAAAACTAAAAAAGCAAATAATGATGATAAAATTACACCAGATAATATTGAAAATGTAAAGGCAAGTATATAACTATTAGTTATAACTAAAGTAACAAAAGCCGTAACTGCTCCCACTAACATCATTCCTTCAACACCGAGGTTTAGTACACCAGATTTCTCAGTTACTAATTCACCAATACCGGCAAAAACTAAAGGAGTGGTAGCAATTAAAACAATTTTAATGATTCCATATATTAATTCAATATCCATTTATTTTGAAAACTCCAATTTAAAATTAACCAAGAGTTCAGCTCCTAGCAAATAGAATAATATCAATCCTTGAAACACAAATCCAACTGCTGCAGGGATCTGCATAAACAATTGAGCATCTTCAGCACCTAAATAAGTTAAAGCTATTATTAAAGAAGCAAAAATAATACCTATAGGATGTAATCTTCCTAAAAAAGCTACAATGATTGCTGTAAAACCATAATTTGGAGAAATATCTCTATATAATAAACCTATTGGACCAGATACTTCTGATAAACCAGCTATACCAGCAAAAGCTCCACAAATAGCAAATGCAAGATAAATTAATATATTTTGATTAAATCCTGCGTATCTAGCTGCTGTAGGACTAAAACCAGATACCTTTAATTGAAATCCAAATATTGTTTTAGAGAAAACAAACCAAGAAATAAAAATTAAAATTAAAGTTATAATTAATCCAAAATGAACTCTTAAACCTGAAAACAACAATGGCATTCTTCCTGAATCACTAAATGCTTTTGTTTTTGGAAAACTATAACCTTGTGGATCTTTCCATGGACCTACAACTAAATAATCTAAAATTAATAATGCTATATAAACTAACATCAAGCTAGTTAAAATTTCATTAGTGTTAAATCTCGTTTTTAATATTGCTGGAATCAAACCCCATAATGCGCCTCCAACAGCTCCGCCAATAATCATTAAAGGTAATAACCAAATACCATTTGTATCATGAAAATAAATACCAATACCCCCTCCGAAAATCGCTCCCATAGTTAATTGTCCTTCAGCACCAATATTATAAAGATTATTTTTAAAACAAAATGCTAATCCAATTGCAATTAGAGCTAAAGGAGTTGCCTTTACTAATAATTCAGAGATTCCATAAGCGTTAGAAATTGGTGATATAAAAAATGTATGTAATGCAAATAAAGGATTAAAACCCATCAAAGAGAAAATAATAGAGCCCGTAAATAAAGTTAATAAAACTGCTATAACAGGAACCATAAAATTCATAACTTTTGAAGATTGAGGTCTTGATACAATTGTAGGAATAAAGTTATTCATTTTTTCCACCCATTAGTAGCCCCAGTTGAGTTATATCGACATCCTTAGTATTGAATGGTTTAGATAACTGACCTTCAAAAATCACTGAAATACGATGAGTTATTTCAATTAATTCATCTAGGTCTTGTGATAAAACAATAATTGAAGTTCCATTTTTTGATAACGCAATAAGTGATTCTCTTATTGAGTGCTCTGCTCCAGCATCAATACCCCAAGTAGGATGAGATATTATTAATAGTTTTGGTTTTGACGAAATTTCTCTACCAATAACAAATTTTTGTAAATTACCTCCTGATAAACTTGAAGCTTTTGCATCAGATCCTGGAGTAACGACATTAAAATCTTTAATTACATTTTTCGCATGTTGCTCTATAAAATTTTGATTTAGAATTCCTTTTTTTGAAAAATTATTGTTTGGGAATTGGCTCAATAAAATGTTTTCATTTAATGTTAGTTCAGGTACCGCGCTATGACCTAATCTATTTTCAGGAACAAAAGCTATAGATAAGTCTCTTCTTTTTTGTGGGTTTAACAATTCAATATTTTTTTCATTAAAAACAAGTTCTCCAGAGTCAAGAGAAGTATTTTCTCCAACTAAAATATCCATCAGTTCAGATTGTCCATTACCAGCAACTCCAGCAATTCCAAAAATTTCACCTACATTCACTTGAAAAGATACATTTTTTAAATCAGTAAAAAAAGGATCGTTAAAAGAGCAAGAGATATTTTTAGCAGAAAAATTTATTGAATTTTTGACTTGAGTATAATCAGTTTTAAGTTCATCTAACTTTTCACCCAGCATTTTTGTTGCTAATGTTTTTGCTGTTTGATTACTAGTTGAGCAAGAATCAATAACTTTACCATTTCTCATGATTGTTACTTCATTGCATATAGTAATCACTTCTTCTAATTTATGAGTTATATAAAGGATGGTTCTTCCTTCTTTAACAAGAGCATTTAAAGTTACAAATAAATTTTCAACTTCTTGTGGTGTAAGTACTGAAGTAGGCTCATCCATAATTAATAATTGTGGATCTTGTAAAAGAATTCTAACAATTTCTACTCTTTGTTTTTCTCCTGCAGATAGTGATGTTATAGGTGCATCTAAATCTAATGGAAGATTGTATTTAGAAGAAATATCTTCAAGTTGAATTTTTAAATCATTATATGAAATCTGATTATCAATACCTAAAATTAAATTTTCTCTTACTGTTAAAGATTCAAAAAGTGAAAAATGCTGGAAAACCATTCCTATGCCGTTTTTTCTAGCTTCTGAAGGTGATGATATTTCTAATTTACCTCCATTATAATTTATGTATCCTTGATCAGAGGCAAGCAAACCATACAATATTTTGACTAATGTAGATTTTCCTGCTCCATTTTCACCTAATAGGGCATGGACAGATGATTTTTTTATATCAAAAGAAACATTATCATTAGCAATAACTCTTGGAAACTTTTTAGTAATATTGTTAAATTCAATAAAAGAATTACTCATAATTTAGAAATATTTCTTGGTTATTTTGAAAATTATAAATTTCAAGATTATTTTTATAATCTTTTTTATCAATTGTTAAAAAATTTGAATCTTCAGTTGTTATAAGAGGAAAATGCCAAACTTTAGGTAAAAAATTAATACCTTCTTCAGTAGGAATTTTAAAAGCTTCTATAGAATTTAAATCAGGAATCTTAGAAATTGGAGCAACAACGACAATAAAAGTTGTTTTTTGCAATGGTATGAAAGCTTGTGAACTAAAAGGATGGTTTTCAAGCATATTAATATGCAGGGGAAATTGTCTTTTTTTTCCTTTAAAAATATTTACTCTGCATTGATGATCATTTCCTAATATTTGTACATTCACTAAATCATAAAAACTTTTTGTTGTATCGGTATTTATATTTTCACCTTTAATATTTTTTGTAGATATTAATTGTCCAAATTTTATAAAATTTTCTTTGTTAATTTGTTTTACATTAAGATACATTTATTTTTATACCTTACCAAAAACTCTTAAACGTGAAATACCTCCATCAGGATATATATTTAATTTGATATAATTAAATTTTTTATTCAAAAACTTATTATTTTTAATTTTAAAATTAGAATTTTCCTTAAGTTTATGTTTAGGAATTAAAGTTAACCAACTTCTACTTTTCTTAATAAGATTAGAAATATTTATTTTTTTTTCAAAAGAAAAAGCTTGGATAGAAAAATTGTCTGGATAATTTCCTTTGAAATAATGGGTTCCAACCTCGAAAGAATTTATAAAACATGCTTTTCCTAATTTAATTATTACCCAATCATAACCCTTACCTCTTCTTCTTCTTGTCTCCCATCCGTTACCCATATTGATAGATTTACCAGGTAATAATAAATTATTAGCATTACCAAAATGTTCATCACTACAAGCGATAACATGTGATCCATTAACAATATTTGCTGAATCAAAAATTTTATTTTTAAGAAATTTATTTAGAGACAAATCAATATTACCAAACAATCTTAATCGCGCAACTCCTCCATCTGGATAAATATTCAATTTTACATGGGTGAATGTTTTTTTTGATAGTGATGTAAGTAAGTTTTTAGAATTAGGTTTAATTTTATATTTTTTTGTTAATTTAGTCCATTTTAAATTATCTAAATTATTATTTTTTGAATAACATCCTTCTAATTTAGCATATTCAGGTTGGTTGCCATTAAAATAAGATGTATCAACATTAACAGTGTTAATTTGTCCAGGTTTACCTAATTTAATTATTACATGATCATGACCTTTTACCCGCTTCCTTCTAGTTTCCCAACCATCCATCCATTTTCCATGATTATCAAATACATTTTCTTTAAAAATAGGATTTGAAGGATTTAATAATCTTTTAGCTGCTGCAAAAAACTCATCAGTGCAATAAAGAATTTTAGTCCCCAATATAGGATTTGATAAATCTGTTTGATTTTTTAATATATATTTTTTACTCATGAATTATATCTTCTAGTCTAAACTTAGCAATTTTTTTTACTTGTTTGACTGATTCATTAAATTCAATATCAATACTTTCATTCATTAATCGTCTTTTAAATTCTTCAATAATAATATTTTTATTTGAACCTTTAACAGCAAAAATAAAAGGTATATCAAATTTTGATTTAAAATCATTATTCATTTTTTGAAAAAATGAATATTCTTCTTTAGTACAATTATCTAATCCTACATTTTTTTGTTCATTTATTGATAAATCAGTTAAATTATTGTTTATTTTAATCTTTTCTCCTAAATCAGGGTGATTGTTTATTATTTTTTTTTTTGAAATTGGATCTAAATTTTCAAACTGATTAATAAAAGTCTCAATCAAATGTGCTTTATTTTTAAAAGGCTTATGTGAAAAAGTAACTTTTGCCAAAAGAGGAGTTTTTTCAAAAATATTTTTAAAATAATCTATAAAAATATCATCTGACATTTTATTAATATTTTCAATATTCATATTTTTTTTTATTTATAATATTTATACCAATGCTCTGCTATTTCATTTCTTTTGCATATCCAAATATCTTTAAAATTTTGAATATAGTCCAGAAATTTAATTAAAGATTGAATTCTTCCTGGTCTTCCAATTAATCTACAATGTAAACCAATACTCATCATTTTTGGATTGGTTTCACCCTCTTTGTACAAACAATCGAAAGAATCTTTTAAATAATTAAAAAATTGTTCGCCACTATTAAAACCTTGGTTGGTTGCAAAACGCATATCATTATTATCTAATGTATATGGTATTACTAAATGCTTTTTATTACCTATCTTTTCCCAATATGGTAAATCATCGCTATAAGAATCACTATCATAAATTACATCCGTATTTTCTACAACAAGTCTTCTTGTATTTGGACTGACTCGACCGGTATACCATCCAACTGGATAATGTCCGAAGATTTCCTTAATCAAATTATAAGATTTTAGTATATGTTGTTTTTCTTCTTCCTCTTCTACAAATTGATAATCAATCCATCTATATCCATGACTGACAATTTCAAAATTTGCTTGATTTATTGCTTCACAAATTTCATCATTTTTTTCTAAAGCTAGTCCTACGCCAAAAACTGTTAATGGTATTTTTCTATCAATGAAATTATTATACAACCTCCAAAAACCTCTTCTTGAACCATACTCATAAATAGATTCCATATTCATATTTCTACCTTCAATAGGTTTTGCTCCTATGATCTCTGAGAGAAAAGTTTCTGAATATTTATCACCATTTAAAACACAATTTTCACCACCCTCTTCATAATTTAAAACAAACTGAATTGCTAATTTAGCGTTATTTGGCCAAGTTATTTTGAAATCTTTTTTTCCGTAACCAATCAAGTTTCTTGAATTATTCATTAATTATAATGCCTCATTTAATATTTATATAAATACTGTATAATTAAATATATATTTATGTCGAACGGTTATTTAACTACTCATGTACTTGATATTTATAATGGTACACCTGGTAAAGGCATCAAAGGCTCAATATTCATAATAGAAAAAGAAAATAAGAAAAAAATTAAGGATTTTGAATTAAATAATGATGGAAGGGCAGAATCTCCAATTCTTGAAAAAAATGAATTCAAAATTGGGAAATATGAGCTAGTATTTTATTGTGGGGAATATTTTAAAAAATATACTAATTTAAAAGAACCTTATTTTATTGATGACGTAATAATAAAATTTGGAATAAATAATGAAAATCAACACTATCATGTTCCTCTACTTGTATCACCTTGGAGTTATTCTACCTATAGAGGTAGTTAATGATTAAGAATGAAATACAATTCATTCTAAATGATAGATTAACTAAAGTTAATAATTTTGACACTAATACAACTGTATTAAATTACCTAAGAGAATCAAAAAAACTTATAGGAACTAAAGAAGGATGCGCTTCTGGAGACTGTGGTGCATGCACGTCTATAGTTGTTGAATTAGAAGATAATAAATTAAACTATAAATCTATTAATACATGCATAATGCTTTTGTATAGTCTTCATGGTAAACAATTGATAACTGTAGAACATTTAGCAAATGATAAACTTCATCCTGTGCAACAGTCCATGGTTGATAATCATGGTTCTCAATGTGGGTTTTGTACTCCAGGATTTGTAATGTCTATGTTTGGCATGTATAAAAATAAAATTCAACCTACTAACAATAATATAGATGAATACTTAGCAGGTAATTTATGTAGATGTACTGGATATAATTCTATTAAGAAAGCTACAAAAAAAATGTATTCTTATGGAAAAAAAGATAAATTTACATCTGACGAAAAAAAAATTACTAAAATATTAAAATCAATACAAAAAAAAGATGTCTTAATATCTAATGAAAGTAATAAATTTTATATTCCATCTAATTTAAAAAATTTAATAAATTATACTATTAAATCTTCAAATTTTGAGTTTGTGTCAGGTGGTACAGATTTAGCTTTAGAAATTACAAAAAAAAATAAAACAATTAATTCTTTAATTTATTTAGGAAATAGCAAAGACTTAAATTATGTAAATATAAAAAATAATTATTTAAATATTGGTTCATCGACACCTATCAATAAATTGATACCAGTATTAAAAAAATACTATCCATCTTTTGCTAGTATGTTTTATCGATACGGCTCAACACAAATTAGAAATGTAGCAACAATTGGTGGTAATTTAGGGAGTGCCTCACCTATTGGTGATACATTACCGATACTTTTAGTATTAAATGCAAAATTAGTATTACAAGGGAAAAAACAAAGAATTATTAACACAAATAATTATTTTAAAAGTTATAGAAAAACTAGTCTTCAAAGCAATGAATTTATAAAAGAAATACAAATACCCATTTTAAAAAAACATATTTTAAAATGTTATAAAATTAGTAAACGCCATGATGATGATATCTCAAGTGTATTTGTAGCTTATTTATTAAATTTACAAAAAAATTTAATAATTGATATTCAAATAGCTTTTGGAGGAATGGCTGCAATCCCAAAAGTAGCAAGTAAAACTCAAAAATTTTTAAAAGATAAAGAATTTAATTTAAGCAATCTTAATAAATCAAGAAAATTTATTGAAGATGACTTTAAACCTTTAACTGATATGCGTGCATCAAAACAATATAGAAAATTAGTAAGTAAAAATTTGATAGAAAGATTTTTTATTGAAGTAAAAACAAATAAATCTCATACAATTGAATCTATATGATTAAAGATAATTTATTTTCTATAGCAAAAGAACATGACAGTGCAATAAAGCATGTAACTGGAAAAGCAAAATACACAGATGATATACCTGAGCCAAAAAATTTACTTTATGGTGCTATAGGTTGGAGTAATATTTCTAAAGGAAAAATATTAAAGATAGATTTAAAAGAAGTTTTAAAATCAAAAGGAGTTAGAAAAGTAATTACATATAGAGATATTCCAGGTATAAATGACGTTGGTCCTGTTTTTAAAGGCGACCCTATTTTTACTGAAAACAATATAGAATATTTCGGTCAACCTATTTTTGCTGTTGCAGCAGATACAAATTATTTAGCAAGAAAAGCAGTTAAAAAAGCCAATATAACTTATTTAGAAAAAAAACCAATTCTAGGTATAAAAGATGCAATCAAGAAAAAATCTTTTGTATTAAATCCTGTTAAAATTAAAAAAGGAAATCCTAAAAATGAAATAAAAAAATCTAAACATATCCTTGAGGGTGAATTATTTTCTGGAGGTCAAGACCATTTCTATTTAGAAGGTCAGATTACTCTTTCAATACCTCAAGAAGATAATAATTATTTATTATATTCTTCAACACAACATCCTACAGAAACCCAACAAATTGTTGCGAAAGTTTTAAAACAAAAATTTAATTCTATAAATGTAAAAGTAAGAAGAATTGGTGGTGGATTTGGAGGTAAAGAAACACAATCTTTTATTTTTTCTGCAATAGCAACCTTACTATCAAAGCACACTAGCTGCCCCGTAAAATTAAGAATTGATAGAGATGATGACATGATCATTACAGGCAAACGTCATGATTTTTATTATAAATACAAAGTAGGATTTGATAATAAAGGAAAAATAAATGGTATAAATATAATTTTAGCTTCTAGGTGTGGTTTTTCAGCAGATCTTTCTGGTGCTATTAATGACAGAGCTATATTTCATATTGATAATGCTTATTACTTACCAAATATAGAACTAGTTTCCTATAGATGTAAAACTAACACAGTTTCAAATACAGCATTTAGAGGATTTGGCGGTCCTCAAGGTATGTTTTGTATAGAAAATATAATAGAAAATATATCTGAATATCTTAAAATTGATTCTTTAATAGTTAGAAAAAATAATTTTTATAAAAAAAATACTAATAATACTACTCATTATGGAATGAAAATTGAAGATAATATTATTAATGAAATTTTTAATGATTTAATAAAACAATCTAATTATTTTAAAAGAAGAAGAAGTATTATTAATTTTAATAAAAAAAATAATCATCTAAAAAAAGGCATTTGTATAACACCTGTTAAATTCGGTATATCTTTTACTACAACTCATCTTAATCAAGGAGGAGCATTGGTACATGTGTATACAGATGGTTCGGTACATTTAAATCATGGAGGAATTGAAATGGGTCAAGGGTTGATGACTAAAATTTCTCAAATAGCCTCAAATGAATTTGGTATTCCAATTAAAGAAATTAAAATAACTTCTACTGATACTGAAAAAGTTCCAAATACTTCTGCTTCAGCAGCTTCGGCTACAACAGACATTAATGGAGGAGCTGTAATAGATGCAATTAAAAAAATTAAAAATAATCTAGGAAAATTTATAAATAAAGAATTTAATTATAAAGGTAAAAAAATAATATATAAAAATAATAAAGTATATTTTGGAAATAAAAATATTAAATTTGGAGATTTAATTTCTAAAGCTTACTTAAAAAGAATTTCTCTTTCTTCATCAGGTTTTTTTAAAACACCTAAGATATACTTTGATAATAAGAATTTTAAAGGTAGACCTTTTCTTTATTTTGCTTATGGAGCTGCTGTAAGTGAAGTTATAGTTGATACATTAACTGGAGAAAATAAGCTTTTGAGAGTTGATATTCTTCATGATGTTGGTAATTCTATTAATCCTGCAATTGATATAGGACAAATAGAAGGTGGATTTGTTCAAGGACTAGGTTGGCTTACAAATGAGGAAATTTTATGGAACAATAAAGGCCATATTACTACTCATAGTCCCTCAACTTATAAAATTCCTGTATCTAAAGATATTCCAGAAAAATTTTTTGTTAAAATATACAAAAATGGAAGAAATAAAGAAGATACAGTTAATAGATCTAAAGCGGTGGGAGAGCCGCCATTGATG
>CACEPG010000012.1 GCA_902561355.1 uncultured Alphaproteobacteria bacterium | reverse complement strand
AATCACATATCTCATATATTTTTTTCCTATTATTTTTTTTGTACATCAATAAAAACTAGTGCTACTTCAGCTTCGACGGCACTTCCTTCTTGATCAAGATTTGTTACACTGTGAACAGGTACTATTCTTAGTAATTGTTTTTCTATTTGATTTACAACTTCTGATGTTCCTTCTGTGACTATAGTTATTCTAGATAAATGTTGATCGTTACTAACCTCAGCAACATTTAAGCTATCTATATTGTATCCTCTTCCAGAAAACATTCCTATTACTCTCGCCAAAACACCTGGTTCATTATCAACTAATACAGTTAATATATGTCTTCTGGTTTCAGAGACTTTTTCAGGTGAGTCATAAACTGATTTATTCATTAAACTAATATCTTTCCTTTTTCGGCAGATGCATTATCTTGCTTTTGTTCCTTATTAAGAAGCATTTCGTTATGTGCAGATCCACTTTGAATCATAGGGAAACAATTCTCTTCTTTATTAACCCAAATATCAGCAATTACAGTTTTATCAGTATTAATCATTTCATTTATTACATCATCTATTTCATTATTGTTTTTAGCTCTTAGTCCAACAGCTTTATAACTTTCAGCCAATTTAACAAAATCTGGGAGACTATCAGTATAACTTTCTGAATACCTTCCGCCATGTAATAATTCCTGCCATTGGCGAACCATACCCATATATTCATTATTTAAAATAAATATTTTTACAGGCAATCTGTATTGAACAGCAGTGCTCATTTCTTGAATATTCATTAAAATTGAAGCATCCCCAGCTATGTCAATTACTAGAGAGTCTGGATTAGCTACCTGAGCTCCAATAGCTGCTGGAAAACCATAACCCATTGTACCTAAGCCACCTGAAGTAAGCCACCTATTTGGTTTTTCAAATTTATAATATTGAGCTGCCCACATTTGATGTTGACCTACCTCTGTAGTAATGAATGTTTTTTTATCTTTAGTCAGGTCATACAATCTTTGTATTGCATACTGTGGTTTAATTTCTTTATTATTATTACTAAATTTTAAACAATCAATTTTTTTCCACTCATTAATCTTAGCCCACCATTTATCCAAATTATTAAGATCAGTTTTATAATTATTTTCTTTCCATATTTTTATCATTTCTTTAATAACGCTTCCAACATCACCTACAATTGGTATATCGACATTAATTGTTTTGTTAATATTACTTTCATCAATATCTATATGAATTTTTTTTGAATTAGGAGAAAATGCATCCAGACGTCCTGTTACTCGGTCATCAAAACGTGCGCCTATATTAATCATTACATCACATTCATGCATAGCCATATTTGCTTCATACATGCCATGCATACCTAACATTCCAAGTGAATTTTTATGAGAAGATGGAATTACTCCTAAACCCATTAAAGTCATTGTTGCTGGAATACCTGTCATTTCTATAAATTCTGTTACCAATTTAGATGCAATAGGTCCTGAATTAATGCAACCTCCACCTACATAAAAAATTGGTTTTTTAGCTTTTACGATAAGATTTACAGCTTCATTAATGTTTTTAGGATTCTGAACTTTGTTAGCGCTAAATAGTCTATGTGAAGGAATATTAACTTTATCTTTTTCAATATATGTTCCTTTGGCAAATTGAACATCTTTAGGAATATCTATTAAAACTGGTCCTGGTCTTCCATTTTGAGCAATCGTAAACGCTTCGTGAAAAACAGAAGAAAGTTTATTTGGATCTTTAACTAGATAATTATGTTTAGTACAAGGTCTTGTAATTCCAGTTGTATCACATTCTTGAAAAGCATCACTACCAATTAAATGCTGAGGTACTTGACCTGTTATACAAACTATAGGAACACTATCCATCATTGCATCAGTTAAACCAGTAACTACATTTGTTGCTCCAGGTCCCGAAGTAACAAGCACTACTCCTGTTTTACCAGTTGATCTTGCATAACCTTCTGCAGCATGTATTGCTCCTCCTTCTTGTCTAACTAAAATATGTTTTATTGAATTTTGTTTAAACAAAGTATCATATATAGGAAGTACTGCTCCCCCAGGGTAACCAAATACTACCTCTACTCCTTGCTCAGCAAGGGATTTTAAAACTATTTCTGCACCAGTTATGTGTTGATTCATTGCGGTCAACTCATAGGCTGTGGATAAAATAAAATCAATAATTTACTTTAAAATCAGATAAATTTAATTGCATTTATATCAATTTCCTCAGGAAATTGACTAAATTGTTTAAAAATTTGCAGTTTAGAGGCCCTCCACCATGTATGCTGACGTTTTACATAATTTCTAGTTACTTGTTGACCTTTTTCAATACAGCTTTCTTGATTAATTTTTTTTTCTAATAGTTGCGTAATTTCAGGCACTCCATGAGCTCTCATTATTGGTAAAGATATATTTAAATTTAAATTTAAAAGATTTTTAACCTCATCTATTGCACCTTTTTTTAACATTGAAATAAATCTCATATTAACTTTTTTATAATTTTTAATTCTATCAGGTAAAAAAAGAATTAATTTATATTTAATATCTTTTAAAAATAATTTTGGCTCAGATTCATTCCACTCACTTAAAGCTTTACCAGTATGTGCATAAACTTCCCATATTCTTTTTAATCTAATAGAATCGTTTGGATTTATCTTACTTAAAGAAATTGAATCAAATTCTTTAATTAGACTACATAAATAGTTTAAACCTTTTTTTTTAATTAAATTTTCTGAATCTAATTTTAAATATTCTGGTATTTGAGGAATATCACTTATTCCATTTATTAATTTGTCAATGTATAGACCTGTTCCACCAACTAATATTGGAACAACATTATTTTTTTGAGATTCAATAATCTTATCCCTTGCATCATTACACCACTTCTCTACATTATATCTTTCATTTGCTCTTACATAACCATATAGATGATGATCAATAATTTTTGTATCTTGATTACTAGGTCTTGCTGTTAAAATTTCTAAGTCTTTGTAAACTTGCATACTATCAGCATTAATAATATTGCCATTTATTTTTTTAGCTAAATCTATTGCAAACTTAGACTTACCAATAGCTGTGGGACCTGCAATAATATAAAATGATAAAGTCAATTATTTAAATACTTTATTGTAATCCATACAAGCTCATCATCTCTTTTGACTTTTAATAGAAGGGTTGATCTTCCCGTTTTTTGAAATTTATTTATAGTAATTTTAAATGACTCAATATCAATAATCTCTTCCATATTAATTTCTTTAATAATATCATTAATTTCAAGCTTAGATATTTCATCATTTATTTTTGTAATAACAACTCCGTTTTCATTATCTGCTTCTTTTATTGACAAGCCTAATGATTTGATTTCTTCATCTTGAAGTTCTTTTTTAGTTTTTTTACTAGATACATAAGTTTGTTCTGGTAATTCACCTAGCTTAACTTCAAATTCAATAATTTTATTTTTTCTCCATACTTGAACTTTTGCAACAGAACCAACGTCAGACTCTGCAACAATACGGGGTAAATCAATCATTTTCTCAATATCAATTTCATTAAATTTTAAAATAACATCACCTGCTAAAATACCTGCTTCTTTTGAAGGTCCTTTTGGATTAACATTTGATACAAAAGCTCCCTTTTCATTTGGGCGGTTTAAACTTTCTGCAAAATCTTTTGAAACTGGTTGTATTTGAACACCTAACCAACCTCTTTTTGTTCTGCCAAATTCTTTTAATTGTTGAACAATTTTTTTTGCGCTATTTGAAGGAATTGCAAAACCTAGTCCAATACTTCCACCAGTCTGCGAAATAATTGCCGAATTAATTCCTATAACTTCTCCATTAATATTAAATAAAGGTCCGCCAGAATTTCCTCTATTAATTGATGCGTCTGTTTGAAGAAATTTAACATATGGTCCACCTCCAATATCTCTAGCAATTGCAGAAATTATTCCAGTAGTAACAGTGCCTCCTAAACCAAGTGGATTACCAATAGCAATTGACCAATCTCCGACCCTCATTAAATCTGAATCTCCCCATTTAACTGAGTTTAGTATAGTTGATTCTGGATCAATTTTTAAAACTGCAAGATCTGCTTTAGGATCTCTACCCAGCAATTCAGCAGAAAATTCTTTTTGATCTGATAATATTACAGTAATTTCATCAGCACCTTCAATAACATGATTATTAGTTACAATAATACCGCTATTATCAATAATAAATCCTGAACCTAAACCAGTCATCGGTCTTTGAGATGGTGATCGTCTTTGCTCATTATCAAAAAAATCTTTGAAAAATTCATCAAATGGTGAACCCTCAGGAAATTGAGGAATTTGGTTTTGGTTATTATTGTCTTTAACTATTGTAGTAGAAGCTATACTAACAACTGCAGGGGATAATCTTTCTACTAAATCGGCAAAACTTTCCGGAATAGCAAAAGCAAAACGAGGTAAAAAAAAAATTAATAAAAATGAAAAAATGTAGGTAAAATTTTTCATCTAGTATTCTCCATATAATCTAAAAGTGAAATAAATAAGGCATGTTCCTAATGCTACCATAATTATAGAAAAAGTTTTAATTGATTGAGGATTAAATTTCTTTATTTGTTCAATCAATGAATTAATCCTATTTGCTAAAAAATAATACAATAAACCCTCAAATACTAGCACCAAGCCAATACTAAGAAGAATTAATTTTAACATTAATTTTTTATTTCAATTTCTCCAAAAAACTTTTCACAAACTTGACCTGGAGCAATAACCATAGACATTTCAGTATCACCAAATGTATCTCTACAAGCCTGCATAGTTCTTAAAAAATCAAAAAATTCTTCATCTAAGCTATATGCATCAGCTAAAATTTTATTTTTTTGTGCATCACCTTCACCTCTAAGGATAGATGAAGTTCTCTCAGCTTCCGCAATAATTACAGTTTGCTGTCTATCTGCAGATGCAACAATTTCTTTAGATAATTCTTCTCCTTCAGCTCTAAGAAGATTTGCTTCTTTTTCTCTTTCTGATCTCATACGCTGATATACGTTATTAGAAACTTGTTCAGTTAAATCTGTTCTACCAATTCTTATATCAATAATCTCAACACCAAATGAATCTTCATTTGATAAAATTTGGTTTTGAATTTCGTTCATTATTTTTACTCTTTCATCACTCAAAAGAGATGTTAAAGAATATTGTGCTATCACACCTCTAACTGATGCATTTATGATCCTTCCAAATCTATCTGAAAATGTTGCTTCATTTCTAACAGTCTGAAAGAATTTAAGAGGATTGACAATTCTGTATCTAGCAAATGAGTCAACGATTATTCTTTTTTGATCAGATAAAATCATTTCTTCAGGCTGGGGATCCAGATTAAGTAATCTAGAATCTAGAAATATAGCATCTTGTATAAATGGTATTTTAAACTGTAATCCTGGCTTAGTTATTACCTTCCTAGGATCTCCAAACTGTAATACTATTGCTTGCTTTGTTTCATTAACAATAAAAAAAGCTCCAGTAAAGGTAAGGAAACCAACAAACAATAAAAGAATTATAATAATATTTCTAGGTGTAAATCTCATTAGTTAGTATTACCTTTTTTTAATTCATTTAATGGAAGGTAAGGTACTACTCCCTGCCCCCCCGCATCATCTAAAATAATTTTATTTTTACCTTCTAAAACTTCCCTAAGGGTTTCAAGATAAATTCTTCTTCTTGTTACTTCTTTAGCATCTTTATAACTATTATAAACATCAATAAAATTTTGAGCTACACCCTCTGCTTGCTTTACAGCTTGTTCTTTATAAGCTTTTGCATTTTCAACTAATTTTGCAGCTTCACCACGAGCATTTGGTACTATCCTATTTAAGTAAGAGTTAGCTTCGTTAACTAATCTCTCTTTATCTTGACGAGCTCTTTGAACCTCATCAAAAGCGTCTATAACCTGAGAAGGTGGTTCAACACTTTGTAACTGTACTGATTGAATTAAGACTCCACTTTCATAACTATCTAAAACATCTTGAAGTCCATTTCGTACAACCTGCTCTACTTCTTGTCTACCTTCTGTTAAAAGGAATTGTAAATCTCTTTGACCAACAACTTCTCTTACAACACTTTCAGCCATATCCTTAACAGTTAATTCAGGGTTTCTTAATTTAAAAAGAAAATTTCCAGCATCTTTAATCCTAAACAAGACGGTAAAAGCGACATCAGCAATATTTTGATCACCTGTAAGCATCAAGCTTTCTTCAATTACTTTTCTCTCTGCATTTGTATTTGTTGAGAAACCTAAATCGCTAGCGCTTCTAAAACCTATATTAATTTTTCTTATTACTTCAACTTTTGGAGTAATGGTTTGACCTATTGGAGTTGGAAAAAAATAGTGAAGTCCAGGTTCGGTAGTTTTATTATTCCATTTTCCAAATAACAACTCTACCCCCTGTTCATCAGGTTCTACTCTGTAAAAACCAGTCGCTAACCAAATTAAAATAGCTAATAATATCAATAGAAATATATTTCTTGGACCGCCTATCTTAAATCTACCAAATCTATCTTTTGCTTTTTTTAAGGACTCTTCAAAATCTATATTATTAGAATTTCCACCACCAGAACCCCAAGGATTGTTATTTCCTCCAGATCCCCAGGGATTGTTATCATTATTATTTTTGTTCCAATTCATATATATTTTGATAAAATCGAATTAAGCTACTATCATTAAATAAAACAATTATTAACTTATATTTGAACAATTCTGAAAAAATCAAGTATGTCTGAGCAAATTTTACAATCTATTTATAATTTAACAAAAAATTATAACGATCCTTTATCTAATAAGCCATTAGATCAAAATAACACTAATTTTCAGGTAGTAATAAAAAATGGGAATGTTAACATTAGCATGTCAATTAATGCTGATAAAGCTGAAGATGCTAACAAACTTAGTGATATACTTAAAAAAGGCATAGAAAAAATTAATGGAGTTGTTTCAGTAAACTTAGTCCTAACAGCTGAAAAAAACTCTAATCAACCTAAAAGTCGATTTCAAATAAATGCCAAAAATATTATTGCTATTGCTAGCGGTAAAGGCGGAGTTGGTAAATCCACTTTTGCTGCTAATATTGCTGTAGCATTAAAACAGATTGGAAATAAGGTAGGTTTGCTTGATGCTGATATTTATGGTCCAAGTATACCAAGAATGATGGGTATAACTGGGAGACCAGAGGCAAATAAAAATAAAAAATTAATTCCTTTAGAAAATTATGGTGTCAAATGCATGTCTATAGGTTTTTTAATTGATGTTGACACTCCGGCTATTTGGCGAGGTCCAATGATAATGAAAGCTTTAGAACAAATGTTCGGAGGAGTTGAATGGGGGGAGCTTGATTATCTAATTATTGATTTACCTCCAGGTACTGGAGATGCACAATTAAGCTTGGCTCAAAATTCAAAATTATCAGGATCAATTATAATTTCTACTCCTCAAGATGTAGCACTAATTGATGTAAGAAAAGGGATTAACATGTTTAAAAAAGTTAATGTACCTATTTTAGGTTTAGTTGAAAATATGAGTTATTTTTTATGTGATAAATGTAATGAAAAACATTTTATTTTTTCTAATAATGGTGCGAGAAAAGAAGCAGAAAAATTTAACATTTCATTTTTAGATGAATTTCCTCTTGATAAAAAACTACGATTACAATCTGATCAAGGTAAGCCATCATGTATCGATGATCCTAATGGAGAAATATCTCAAAAATATATATCAATTGCAAAAAATCTTAATCAAAATTTAAATAACTAAACATTCATACTTGCTTCTATTTTAGGATCATGTTTATAATCTAATAATTTGAAATCATTTATATTATAATCATAAAAATTCTTTGTTTCAAAATCAAGAATTGGAAGTTTTTTTGGTAATCTTTCTAGTTGAATTTTAACTTGCTCAAAATGCTCTTCATAAATATGAAAATCTCCTAAAGAATGAATAAAAGTACCAACTTCTAAATTACACTCTTTTGCTAGCATATGAGTAAGCAAACTATAACTAGCAATATTAAATGGAACTCCTAGAAACATATCACATGATCTTTGATAAAGTTGACAGCTTAATTTATTTTTGGAAATAAAGAATTGAGAAAAAACGTGACAAGGTGGTAAAGACATGTTTTTTAATTCAGGTGGATTCCATGAAGATATAATATGGCGTCGCCCATTTGGATCATTTTTTAAACCTCTTATTAAATTTTCTAGTTGGTCTTCTCCATTAAAATTTCTCCACTGAAATCCATATATCTTACCTACATCACCTTCAAACCTTGCTTTAGGTTTCCAATAATCTGCTTCAGCATTTTGAGTCCATATTGTTTTTTTATCTTTTAAATTCTCTCTTTTGTCATTGTATAAAATTTCTGCTAATCTTCTTTCATCATGTGAACCTTCGATAAACCATAATAATTCTGATACAACAGATTTCCAGGCTAGTTTTTTTGTAGTGATTGCTGGAAAACCTTTGGACAAATCAAAATGCATTTGAAAACCAAAATCTTTTCTAACTTTTCCTGCCCTGCTCTCAACATCAGTTCCGTTGTCATAGCAATGTTTTAAAGCTTCTAAATATTGTTTCATTTTTTCCAAATCTCGAAGTGACAAGATTTATCACCATCAATTTTTTTTACCATTTGCATATTATTTTCTAATAAAGAAATATCTATAAATTTATCACACTTATAATTACCGTAGATTCTGGTTAGATAAAATTCTTGAATTAAATCCATTGTTAAATTTATTATTTCAGAACCTCCAATAATAAAAATATCTTTGTTTTCATAACTACTTTGAATTTCTTTAATTTTAACATTAATGTCTCCAGAAATATAATAATCTGCACCAGGAAATGATAAATGATCTTTATTAGTAACTAAAACATTTATTCTTGATTTTAAAGGAGTAGGCATAAATGGATCTTCCCAGGTTTTTCTTCCCATAACTACTAGATTGTTTAATGTACTATCTTTAAACCACTTTAAGTCAGTTGAATTTTTTGGCCATGGCATACTTTGACCTTTGCTAATACCTCCCCTTTCATCAACAGCCATTATTCCTTTAATCATAAGTTTATATTTATTGTATTTAGGGATTTTTTAACAATTATTTTACTTAAATAATACAGTTTAAGACAAATCTTTTAAGTGTCTTCAGTTTAAGGTATAATTGAAATGTTGATTTTTCAACTATAGCAATAAATGCTTTATGTAATACGTTATACGGACCCGGGGGCGGTACCCGGCGCCTCCACCATAGATATGGGGGCGAAATAGGTTTGACGTCGACTTAAAGATAAAGACTTTGCTCGGTATTGTACCACCGTTATCGGGCTATTTTATAAACGCTAACGATAATAGATTAGCTATTGCTGCCTAGTTTCTAGGTGAGCGCGGTTTGGGGCACCGGGCAACAGAACGCCCCTTTTAAATAAAAAGTTATTGTTTCCTCTTATTTTTTATAAAACAATCTGCAGACACTTTTGCAGACACTTTGCAGACACTCTCAAGTCGCAAAGTTCCCAAAAGTTAAATGTTTTATCTGTGAGAACTCAAAGATAAACATTAAGAAATTTTTATTTAAATTTTATTTTTTGATTTAATATTTGATATTTTTTCTTCAAATTTACTACCGATATATGATTTTAAATCTTCTACTTCTATAATCCCACAAGTTTCAGGAGGATATATTGATTCTGTACGATAATAAATTTCTAAATCTCTTCGATGAATGTCATAATGATCAGGTCCATTGAGAATATAATAATTAGATCTATCAATATCCATAAACAATTCTACATATATAGAAAAATCAGATAAGTAATATTCACCATAATCAATAGTCGTTTCTTTTGTAAATTGAGAATATTTTGATTTAATAATTTCTACTCGCTCTGTGCTATAAAAATTAAATCCCAATAAATTCACTTCTTCTTTTAAACTATCCACCCACTCTGATTCGCAATATATTTTTTTGCCAGTAAGATCATCACCTGCAAACACCGAAGATGAAAACAACAAAACGAAGAGTGTGAGAAGGGTTTTCATATTTTAAATTCCGCAATTAAAGGGTTATGGTCACTAATATCATACAATTTTTTATCATCAATCACTTCACAAGAAATGCAATTTTCATAAAGTTTCTTACCTGCAAACAAGTAATCATTCTGCCAAGCAAAATCTGAGCTCTTGTGTCGCAATGTTTGTGCTCTCTCTTTGTTAAATTTTTGACGACAATCGTAAAGTCCGAAGTCCTTTAGTCGCTCAAAAAAAATATGGTGAGATTTACCTGGTTGCTTATTATCAAACTCTTCATCTGCATTAAAATCACCCCCTATTAACAACCATTCTCTAATTTCTTTTTTCACAAAAAGATGAGTGAGGTCAGATAGAGAACGATGAAGGGTGGTTATAGAATATCCATCAATCATTTTGCCATACAGACTAATTGCATTAATCTTTTGCTGATTAATCTCTAATTCAGCGGAAGCAATCGCATCAGGATGACATTTATCCAACTCTATTTCTTTAAGTTTGTGTTTAGAGAAAACACCACAACCCCACTCCCTTTTTGCGATATTATGAACAGAATATTTTTGACTGGAATGATTAGAGCATTCATTGAGCAATAACACATCAGGATCTATTGATTGTATATATTCCCAACCTTCTTCTCTTTTTGAACTTTTCCAATAGTCCATATTCCAAACAAAACACTTCATTAAATAAATTTATCCCATAATATGATATAATTCTAGTTAGGAATCTCCCTATTTGTATAGTTGCATAGAGTTGAAAGTCGCAAATTCGTCAAAAAGTTGAAAAGTCTGCATAGAGTTTTTGCATAGAGTTGCGAATAAATGATATAAACTGCGAAGTGTTGGGGAAACAGAACGCCCCATTTAATCAAATAAACTTTATTTCCTCTTATTTTTTATTTTAAAATGAGCAGACACTTAGCACACACTCTGAGGACGCAAAATTCCTAATTGAGGTATTGCAATCGTCGTTATTTGGTAGTACGCGCATAGGAAATATATGGATAAAAAAACAAAATTAGAAACTTTAACTGAAAACACTGTTGATGAAGGTAAACAAGTTTTTTTAAGTAAAAATGATCGTGTTGGAGATAATCCTAATAAAATGGTTATTGGGAGTGGAACATCTTTTAAAGGTTCTGATATTAACACTGACTATATTGAAATATATGGAAAAGTGGAGACAAGTATTCACTCAAAAATTATTTACGTTGGCGCTATTGCAGAAATTATTGGACCAATTACATGTGATCATATTGAAATACATGGATCAGTGAGTGGAGGTATCCAAGTCAATGGCAAAGCAACAATAAAAAAAACTGCTACTGTAGTTGGTACCCTTAGATATGACGTAATTTCTGTTGAAGAGGGGGCAAGTGTGTATTCAGATTTACATTGTACAAAAGCTGATCAAAAATTAGTTGACAAAATCTCACATCTCAAAAAAACAATAAACCACGGAAAGTTAAATACTATTTCATCAATGACTGATGAAAAAAAAGAGGATCCAAAAGAAGAAACTACAAATATCGAAAAAGACAAAAAAAAGAAGCGTTCGTTCTTTTCATAAAACTTGCTTAAACATAAATATTCTAGTCGCAATATAGTCGCACTGAGAGAAATTTTTATATTTTTTGTTTATAAATTTTCAAGTTTCTGATAGTTTGGTTCACGCACCGAGCAACAGTACGCCCCATACTAAATTATGATTGAAAAAAAAATAAAACTTGCTGACGCCTATTCATTAAAAACACCTAAAGATTCAATTAAATTATATAAAAAATGGGCACAAACATATGATGAAGATTTTGCTTTTAACTCTGGTTATCTTTCACCAAAAAAAATTAGTAATTTTTTTATAAAGCATTCAAAAGATACTGATACTCCAATACTTGATGTAGGTGCAGGAACTGGTTTAGTTGGAGAGTTTATAAGTTTAAAAAGTAAAAAAGAGATAATTGGAATAGATATTTCTTCTGAAATGCTCCATCAAGCAAAACTCAAAAAATGTTACTCTTCCTTGATAGAAGCAGATATAACAAGTAAAATTCCTTTAAAAGACAATTCTTTAGGAGCTGCAGTAAGTGCTGGAACTTTTACTCATGGACATGTTGGGCCTGATGCATTGGATGAACTTTTACGCATAGTGAGACCTGGGGGATTATTTGTTTTATCCATTAATTCAAAATTTTTTATTAAAGAAGGTTTCAAAGAAAAATTTTCTAAAATTAAAAATTTAATTTCTAATCCTATATTTGAAAAATTTAGTGCCCATAATAAAAATATAAATAAAACATACAATGAAGTTAAGATAATCGCTTGTATATTTCGTAAAAAATTGTAACAATTTAGTAGCACCAGGCAACAGAACGCCCCATAAACTTTTCAAGATTCATAAGCGTTCTCTCGTTCTTTCGATGGTTGCTCTATTAGTGCTTGCACTATGTGTGTAGTTAGAGACAAGAAAGTTAGAAAAAATTTTTATAATTTTTTATCATTCAGCTTTGTCATAGCCTTACCAGGAGAAAAAGTATAATCATTGTCATCCATCAATTCACCTGAACTTAAATTGTATAATTTCCAATTAAATTTAACATTACTTTTAGGTTTTTTTCCTAATTTTAAAATTGTTAATTCAATTTTTCTTGGCTTACCGCTAGAAGAACCTATAAATGATCTACTCTCACCTTCTTTCCAAACCCCTAAAGGAAATTTACATCCATTTTCTATTACTCTTCCACCGCGCCTACTATCCCAAACTCTTCCAATACACTGTCCATCATTAGTAACTGTAAATAACTGTGTTTTTAATCCACTTTGACCTTCTCTTGTTCTTTTATAAACTTTTATTATTTCTCCAGTTTGAGGATTTTTCCAATCCTCAGGTCCAACAATTTTTTTTCTTTTCTTTTCACCAAATATTTTGTTTGCTTTTGTAAATTTAATTTCTGTATCTTCTCTTATTTCACCACCAGTGAATAGCTCTAAAGGAATAAATCTTTCATTTGCTGATACTGGAATAATCCACATCAAGCCCAGAACCACAATCACTAAAAGTTTTTTCATCAAAATGATATTACCATAATTCCCCTAAAAGTGAGTGCACTTTTATGTAGCCCAGTTCACGCACCGGGCAACAGAACGCCCCATTTATTTAAATTCCCTTTGCTTCCTCTTGTTTTTGTAAATTTTAGATGCACACACTATTGCACACACTCTAAAGTTTCATTCTAGGCGATAGATCAACTAGAATAAAAAGTTGTTTATATTTTTTTAATTTATTTTCTGTTTTTTTTGTATCTTGTAATAGCAAAGTTGATTCTTTTTACTAATGATTTATCATTACTTTTTTTTATAATATTAATTAATGTATCCATTATATTGCAATTTTTTATTATTATTGTGCCTATTAGATTTCTTGTATTCGCAGATTTAGCAAGTTCAACTAACAAATTAAAATCATTTTTATTAGAAGCAATAGTTTCAATTTCAGGTATCATCGACCTAACGGGACCAGGTAATGATGGAAATTTATTTTTAAGTTCTTGACCTAATTTAGAATTGATCAAATTTTCCCTATATTTTTTTTCAATTTTCTTTTGAGAATGTTTACCTCCAATTAATAATTCTTCATTTCTTATTTTGTCAAACACTTCTTTTCTTATCTGTCTGATTGATTTAGGTAAATCAGTATTATCAATTATTAAATCTCCAGTTATTGGTAAATCTTCTAACTTTATATTAATTTGTTCCGCAAATTCTTTAATAGACATATTTGCTTTTTTTTGATTACAACTTAAACAAGATGTTACAAAATTGGTTTTTTCATTTAGACCAGAATGAGTAGAAATGGGTATTAAATGATCCAAAGTTGGTTTTTCATTTTCATTATTTAAATTTCTTTTACAATAAACACAAATATATCCATCTCTTTCATAAATTTCTTTTTTGAATTTTTTTGGGATATGATCTCTTTCCGTTCTACTTTTTCTAGTAAACCTATTTTTCATTTATTAACAATCCAACCAAATATGTTTCCTTTTTTATGAATTGGATGTATTAAATCATCAAATGAAGACATGTATCTTTCTGAGAGTGTAATAAATTTTTTAGCGCATAATTCAAAAAATTCTATCATAGTAATAAGAGGGTAATCATCATTATCATAACCAATAATAATTATTGAATAAGTTCCTTCAAAAGTACTTTCTAGGAGTTTAATACCATCTGTAATTGCACTTTTTTGTTTTGGATAGGGAGATAGTATGTTTTTAATTGCATTATCCTCTAAATCACCATTATCTCTCATAATTCTCATCAATTTTACTTCTGAGAATATTGTTTCGTCGCTTAACTCAAATTTTAAGTCACATTTATTTCTACTATTTGGATACTTAATTTCAGTTGTTGCATTTCTATAGAATTCTCCATCAAGTTTCCTCATTTGATCAACAACTAATTTATTCGTTTTTGTTTCTGGATGAGGACCGATACCAGGTTTATATGGTTCATGATGAGGTCTTCCTGAATCGATTATTTTCATACAAGTTGAAAAGTCATCAATTATTTTTTTAAAATTACTATTCACAATTTGTATTCTACTAGCATTGGTGAATGGTCGCTAATCTTTTTTTGATTGTGCAGATATTTTGCAGATAAAACCTTAAATTGATTGGATGCAAAGAAGTGGTCAAATCGTCTTTTCAGTATTTTATCCTTTCGTCTGAACTGCCAACTATACTCTTGTATCTGATAAGAATACAAACTTCTAAAACTATCTTGCATTCCGTGTTTATCTAATTCCAGAATGATGTTGCGCTCTCCTCTATCCCATCTATTCCCATCCCCTCCTCTAAAACTTGATTTAATCTTCACTTCTCCTTTGCCATTAATTCTCTGAGCAAAAGAAATCATTCCTCTTTTGGGATCCTCATCCTTGGGTGCATTGAAATCACCACAGAGAATGTTGAGTTGATCCTTTGTTGCACTCAAACGATTGTAGATACCCTCCAATGTTTCAATCTTGATCCACCCATTCTGTGAACCTGGTGGAATATGAGTTGTATGCATTGTGATTTCCTTTCCATTGAGTTGAATGTTAACCGTCAGCACTCTTTCTTGCCACGGTATATCTAACTTGGTGGGATTTTCTGGTTGAAGGGGAAACTTGGACGCAATGATTTGTCCAAACATTCTTTTGTTAATTAATATACTTTTATCTTCCACAAGGTCGAAACTAGAAGCAATGTAAGGATATTGCGATATAAGTAATTTTTTGAACTTTTTATTTGTGCTACTTATTACTTCCTGTAGGGCAACAATGTCTGGATTGTTTTGTTGAATTAAATTAACTTGCTCATATGCATATTTTAATCTTTTTGCTGTATTCCAACTAAAGCAAGTAAATTTCATCTAAAAAATTATATATCAAATTAGAAAAAGCAGACACTCCGAAGTCGCAAAATCATCAAAAACAACAAATCAATGCACACACTTTTTGCACACACTTTTAAAAATGTGTTATATTCTGCGACATAGGGCAGACTGATAAGGAAACAGAACGCCCCATTATTTATTAATTAAGAATATTTTATTGAATATTTTTTAATTTTTATTAATTAGTATTCATGCAAAACCAAGACATAATTAAAATAATTGAAAATCTTAAAGGTCGAAGAGATTATGAAGAAAAAAAAGCATCTAAATTAGGCTTTACTTCGCTTTATAATTATTTTGAAGATAAAATTTTAAAAGAAAAAAAAGTAATTGAAGATAAAAGTAAAGAGTCCCAAGAGATCAAAAATGACAATGATCTAAAAAACAAAGAAAATAAACGTTGTAACTGTTGTTAAAAATATTTTTAGCACCGAGCAATAGAACGTCCGATATATAATCATGACAATACAAAAAAAATTAAAAGTTTAATCTTGCTAAACAATCTAGTGATCGTTGATGATTGTACTCTGGTTGCCATCTTGTTAATTTGCAAGATTTAGATCTAGGTTGTAATTGAAAATCTTTTTCAGTAGGTTCTAAAAAAGCACTCTTTTTTAAATCCATTTCACAATTAGGAATAGAATGGTCATAATATTCTATACGATTTTTATCTACGTACCGATCCATGTAATCTAAATCTGATCCTCTATCACTCATTATATCATCCTCATATTTTAGATGATCTTTTATCCCCCAAGCTGAATCTTTATCATCATCAATTGCTGTGCCTGGTGCACATAATTGAACAAATCCAAGAACATGAATTAATTCATGCACATAAGGATGAAAGCCTTCCATTACAGGATTTTCTCCTAAGAAAGTAACGCCCATAGCAATTTCAATCATTTCATTAGGTCCATAAAAGAATGCATCTCCTACCTGTCCCCATTCACGTTGATACTTATCTTGATAAAAAATTGCGTACAATTTTTTTGGATCATAAAAACCATGCTTTACTGCTTCAGCAGCAAAATATCCTGCTCCATTGTCTATTCTATTAATTTTTTTTTTCTTTTTATCTACTCTAATAAAACTAACATCTAGTCTGCCATCTTTAGTTAAATCCAATCTAAATTGTTGACCATCAGTCTTGCTTTTTAAATATTCATTTCCACTTAATACTAGTTTTTCTATAGTTCCATTTACATCATATTTTTTATCTTCTGAATTAGAGGCTAAAATATAAATAACATGTACTTGATAATCATTTGTAATATCCTCTTGATCATATAAATATCTTCCAGGAATATCATCTTCTTCATTCTTATAGGTTAAATTTTTTTGCTCTGAAATTTTTACAAAATGTTTATTTGTTGATTTAATTTTATATCCCCCATCTGATGTATATTTTTCATCATCAAAACAAAAAACCTTTCCACTAAAAAATATAAATATTAAAAAAATTGTTATGAATTTTTTCATTTATAAAACTAACATTAATCTAATTTTTACATATTCATATATAATTTAAGAAAGGTAACGAAATCATTCGTTATTTTAAGTTTTCTATATATTGATAAATATTTTCCATTTTTACAAATTCACAAAAGCCTGAAGGTAACATCTCTCTTGTTGTAATACCACCTCCAGTCATTGCCCAAACATCAACTCTTAGGGTATTAAGTTCAATAGAATAAACTCTATCTCTTATATTATTTTCATTTAAAAATATATTAATATAAGATAACTCTAAATCAGTATTATATAAATATTCTGTTACTTTAGTTTTATTATTAATATCTGTATCAATAACTTTTACTTTATTAGAAGAAACAAAATCAAATCCCCAAAGTAAAGTAGGACACAATAATTTTTTACTTGTATAATCTTTGTTTGCAAAAGCTGAAAATGAAAAAAATAAGAATAAAACTAAAAATAATATTTTCATTGATATATGGTATTTATCATATCTTAATGAATCATAAAAATAATTAAATTTTACTGTTTTTTTTTAAGAAATAATTGATAAAGCATACTCCAAAATTTTTAATCTTATGAACTTAAACAAATATAAATACAATTTTAATTTCTTTAATTGGATAAAAAAAGCAGAATTAGTTGAATTACAAGAAATAAATATTCAAGATGATCCAATAAGACCTGATCTAAGTAATGAATTTAGAACCTCTAATGGAAGAAAAATGTTTGGTCTTAAATTTAATGCAGAAATTGAAGGGGTTGTTTGTATTGCTTTTACAAATGAAATACCGAGCACAATAAAAGAATTAGAGCTCATGAGCATTGAAGAGGGAGAAAGCAAAATAGCTATTGCTTATACCTTGTGGTCTTTAAAAAAAGGTGCTGGTAAAAAAATTATGAAAGAGCTTTTAAGATATATGAAAGAAAAGAATCATCTAGATAGTGTAATGACATTATCACCATTAACACCAATGGCAACTCATTATCATATTAGAAATGGTGCAAAATTAATAAAAATAAATCCTACAAGTCAAAACTTTCAATATTCGGTAGGTTAAAATAAGATTTATTTTTTAATAAGTAAATTGTCTGGGTCGTGAAGTGGCTCTAATTGTAATTTTGCTTTATATTTGATTTTTGCTACTTCTATTTCAAAGTACTCATTTTTAGCTTTTTCAATATTAATTGAGGGATCGATGTAACCAAAAGACATATTTACATTGTAACAAAATGAATAGTTGCCAGATGTTGTTTCTCCAACAATTTTTCCATTAAAGTATATGGGTTCATCATGTAATAGTAAGGGATCTCCTGGCTTTGAATTTTCTAGACAAAACATAACAAATTGTTTTTTTGGCTTAGATTTTATAGAAATTAAACTTTCTTTCCCAAGGAAATCATTAGCCTTATTTAATTTTATTGCAAAATTTAAATTGGCTTCATAAGGATTTTCTGCAGGTGTTATATCATGACTCCAATGTAAATAACCTTTTTCCATTCTCATAATATCCATAGCAAGTCGACCAGCATGAATCATATTATGTTTTTTTCCTGCTTTTATAATTATTTCATAAATTATTTTTGATTTTTTAATTGGAATATATAACTCCCATCCTAATTCTCCTACATATGATAATCTTTGAAACCAAATATTTACGTTTTCTATATTTAGAAACTTACCTTTACCAAAGGAAAACTTATCATTTTCAAATTCATGCCCAATAATGTCTGTAAGTAAATTTCTACTTTTTGGACCAAATATACCAAAACATGCATATTCATCTGTTACATCAATAAATTTAACATTTTTACTTAAGTATTTTAGTATATGTTTTTTATCGTGCTCCCTAACTGCTGAACCAGTAATAATTCTAAAATGATTTTTTGATAGGCAAGTAATTGAAAGGTCAGCCTCAATACCACCATTTTTATTAAGCATTTGTGTATAAGTTATAGAACCTGGCTCGTCTTTAATATTATTTGCACATAAGTATTGGAGAGAAGAATGCGCCTCTTCTCCTTGAAGTTCAAATTTTGCAAATGGAGTCAATTCAAAAAAACCAACATGTTCTCTGGTATTTATAGTTTCATATTTTGCTGATTTATACCAATTTTGATATCCAAAACTATATTCAAACTCAGGCTTGTCTCCATCAATAGCGTACCATAGTGGTATTTCAAGGTCAGCCACTTGGCCAAAACAAGCATTCATATTTTTTAAATGATTGTGATAAGGGAGTGTTTTAAAATTTCGTGATGTTTTATTTTGTTTGTATGGCCAATGCATCGCATATTGATTCCCTAAACTTTCAGCAGCTCTGTTTACTATAAAATTAGTTTCAGAATGAAATTTTTCAAATCTGCTAATATCAAGTGAAAATACGTCTTCATTTATCTCTCCATTTATCATCCACTCAGCTGTAATTTTTCCTGCCCCTCCTGCAGCAACAATACCGTTGCTATTGAATCCAGAACATATAAAAAAGTTTTTAACCTCTGGAGTCTCTCCTAATAAATAATTTTTATCAGGAGTAAATGATTCTGGTCCGTTAAAAAATTTACGAATTCCAACAGTTTCAAGTTCTGGAATTCTATTTATTGCATGCATTAAATATGGCTCAAAATGATCAAGGTCTTCAGGCAATTCTCCAAATGAAAAATCATTAGGAATTTTATCACTGTTAGTAAATGCTGGTTTTGCATTAGGTTCAAAAATACCAACTAAAAATTTTCCTGCGTCTTCTTTTATATACAAGCAGTGATTATAATCTCTAAGTACAGGTAAGGATTTATCAAGATTTTTTACTCCTTCAGTCAAAACATAGAAGTGTTCAACAGGATATAAAGGAATGCTCACATTAACTTCAGCAGCAATTTGTCTTGACCACATTCCAGAAGCAAGAACTACGTATTCACAATCAATTTTTCCTTCATTTGTTTCTACTCCTTCAATTTTATTATTTTTAATAAGAATTTTTTTTACAAAACATTTTTCTATAATTTTAGCTCCATTTTGCTTTGCTGCTTTGGCCAAAACATTTGTTACTCCTACGGGATCTGCTTGACCATCATCTGGGATAAAAATACCTCCAATAATATCTTCAACATTTATTAATGGATAAATTTCTTTTATTTTTTCAATTGAAACTTCAAAAGCATCAACATTAAATAGTTGAGCAGTAGTTACTTGTCTTTTAAGTTCATCTAATCTTCCCTTTGTTGTTGCTACAGTTAAAGATCCATTTTGTTTTAAACCTGACGATAACTCAGTTTCATTTTCAAGTTCTTTATATAAATTTAGTGAATGATTACGTATCTTTGTCAGTGTTGCTGAAGCACCTAATTGACCAATTAAACCAGCAGCATGCCAAGTTGTTCCCGAGGTAAGTTGGTCCCTTTCTAGAAGAACAACATCATTCCATCCATATTTTGCAAGATGGTATGCAACAGAACATCCTGCTACTCCACCACCAATTACAACTACTTTTGCACCGCTAGGTAAATTATTAGACATTAAATATTTTAAATGTTTATAATAATATTTATATAATTTAAACTTATTTTTTGTAAGTTATTATAATTACCAATATGATCAAGTATCAAGAAATTCTAAATAAAAATTTAAAAAAAACATTTATAGATATACTAAAATATATAGAAAAAAATGGACTAGAAGGTGAGAATCATCTTTATATTACCTTTGCTACTAATCACTCTTTAGTTTCCATACCAAACTGGTTATTAAAAAAATACCCAAATGAAATGACAATAGTTATACAATATGAATACTTTAATTTTACTGTAAATAAAAATAATTTCAAAATAGGCCTTTCTTTTAATGATGTTAAAACTGATCTAATAATTGGCTATGATGCAATTATATCTTTTGCAGATCCGTATGCAAATTTTGGTTTAAGATTAGAACAAAAAACAACTAATGAATTTAAAAATAAAATAAATTCAAAAAAACAAAATTCTAATAATGTTATTGATTTTACTAACTACAAAAAAAATTAACTTAAAAAATAAGACTTTTCTATTATACCGTCATTAAAATCTATACAAAAAGGGCTACCAGTAGGTAATTCAATGGAAGATATTTGTTCAGGTTTATAAAGCCCTAATTGGATCATAGTAGCTCTAAGTGAGTTTCCATGAGCAGCAATCAATACATTTTTATTATCATTAATATATGGAAGAATTTCTCTTTCATAGTAAGGGGAAACTCTATTTACAACATCTTTCAAGCTTTCTCCATTTGGTGGCGGAGTATCATAAGACCTTCTCCAGATATGAACTTGATCTTCACCAAACTTTTTTGCAGTTTCTTCCTTATTTAAACCTACCAAATCACCATAATCTCTTTCATTAAGACTATCATCTGTTGACATTATTAATTTATTCTCTTCCCATAAATCTATAATTTCAGCTTCCTTTATAGCTATTTCTGCAGTTTTATTAGCTCTTTGGAGATTACTGCTAAATATTTTATCAATCTTTATTTTGTGTTTTTTTATTAATTGTCCTGCTTTTCTAGCTTCATTTTGACCCTTTTCGGTTAAAGCAACATCTTTCCATCCAGTAAATTTATTCTCAAAATTCCACTGACTTTGACCGTGTCTAAGCAAAATTAATTTATTCATATATTATTTATTTTAATAATAAGTTTATGTTATAGGGTTTCAGAGCTAATAACAAATAATGAAGAATAAAAAAAGAACTGAATCAGATAGTTTGGGAGAAAAAAAAATAGACTCTAGTAGGTATTGGGGTGCTCAAACCCAAAGATCAAAAGAAAATTTTCAAATTGGTAATGAGAAGATGCCTATAGAAATAATACGTGCTTTTGGTTTGCAAAAAAAAGCTGCAACTCAAGCAAACTTACAATTAAATTTACTAGAAAATAAAATAGCTAATGCAATTATAAAAGGCTGTGATCAAATAATTAATTTAAAACTTAAAAATGAATTTCCTTTATCAGTATGGCAAACTGGATCAGGAACTCAAACTAATATGAATGTTAATGAAGTTTTAAGTAATTATGCAATAAAATTGTTAAAAGGAAAATTAGGATCAAAAAAACCTGTTCATCCTAATGATCATGTAAATTTATCACAATCATCAAATGATACTTTTCCTACTGTAATGCATATTGCTATAAATGAACTTGTAGATGTTAAGTTATTACCATCTATAAATAATTTAATTAAAGAACTAGAAAAAAAACAAAATAAATTTTCAAATATAATTAAGATTGGAAGAACTCATCTGCAAGATGCCACCCCATTAACTTTAGGTCAAGAATTTTCTGGATATTCTGCACAAATCAAAAATAATTTAAAAAGAATTCTTCAAGCTAAATTAGAATTAAATTATATTGCTCAAGGAGGAACAGCTGTAGGGACTGGAATAAATGCTCCAAAAAATTTTGATATTATTTTTTGTAAATTTTTAAACAAACTAACACTAAATAAATATAAACCAAATAAAAATAAGTTTGAGGCAATAGCTGCCCATGACTCCATAGTAAATTTTTCTGGAAGTTTAAATACATTAGCAGTATCTATTCTTAAAATAATCAATGATATTAGATTATTAGCCTCAGGTCCAAGATCAGGCTTAGCTGAATTAAGTTTACCTGAGAATGAACCTGGCTCATCAATAATGCCTGGAAAAATTAATCCTACACAAATAGAAGCTTTAAGCATGGTATGTGCGCAGGTAATTGGAAATAATTCATCTATAAGTTTTGCTGGCTCTCATGGTAATTTTGAACTAAATACTTTTAAGCCTTTGATTGCATTTAATACCTTGCAGTCAATTAATTTATTAAGTGATAGTATTAGTAGCTTTAATAATCATTGTCTTAAAGGAGTTAAACCAAATTTAAATAATATTAAAAAACATCTTAATAATTCATTGATGTTAGTCACAGCTTTAAATAAAGATATTGGATATGATCAAGCAGCTAAAATAGCTAAAAAAGCTTTTAAAGAAAATATCACTTTAAAAGAAGCAGCAATTAAACTGAAAATTGTTACTAAAGAAAAATTTGATAAATTAGTTAATCCAAAAAAAATGATTTAATCTATATATTCAAAATTAGATTTATCTGAAAATAGTTCTCTTAGAAGTTGATTGTTTAAAAAATGTCCTGATTTATTTCCATAAAAATAGGCTTGAATAGGACAGCCAGCTAAGTAAAGATCGCCAATTGAGTCTAAAATTTTATGTCTAACAAACTCATCTTTAAATCTTAAACCTTCTTTATTTAAAATTTTATCCTTACCCACCACAACTGCATTATCTAAAGATCCGCCTAAAGCTAGACCATTTGATCGTAAATTTGCAACATCTTTTTCAAATCCAAATGTGCGTGCTGAAGCAACATCAGTTTTATAATTTCCATTAACAAGCTGAAGTTGACATGATTGTTTATTTACAAGAATACTTGGAAAATCAATTTCAAAATCAATAGAAAATTGATTATTTGGTAATAATTTTACTGAACTATCCTTATTAATTACTTTTATTTCCTTTTTTACTTTTAAAATTTTTCTTTTTTTGTTTTGAACTTTAATTCCATTTTTTTCTATTAAATCTACAAATACTTTTGAACTTCCATCCATGATTGGAACTTCTGAACTATCTAGATAAATATTTAAATTATCAATATGAAGTCCAGATAATGCACTCATAAGATGTTCTATTGTTGATACTTTTGCTCCAGATTTATTTGAGATAGTTGTACTTAATGTAGTTGCTGTAACATTGGACCAAATAGCATTTATAGTATTATTATTTTTTAAATCTGTTCTTATAAATTTAATACCGTTGTTCTGTTCAGCTGGTTCTAACATTAAAGATACTGCTATACCTGAATGCAGACCTACTCCATTAATTTTAATAGACTTTAAAATTGTTTGTTGTTTTGAACTTTTGTGTATTAAATCTATCATCAATCTATAAAAAAAGTGCTATTTTGCAGCACTTTTTAAATATATAAAAATAGTGATTTTCACAATTAACCGAATATTTCAGAATATTTCAATAATTAAAAAAATATAGGTTAATTTGCCTGTCTCCTTAAAAAAGTAGGAATATCAAGTAACTCTTCTTCAGTTTCTTGGTTAAATTCCTCATCTAATCCATTAATCTCACTATCTTCAGGACTGAACTCATTTTCAGTACCTTCTTCAATTTCAAGTGATTCATCTTCAGAATTATTATGATCTTCTTTAGCGATTAAAGGCTCAGATCTCTCAATATTTATTGAAGTATCTTTTTCTTGATCAGCGGAAACTGTATCAAAAAGACTTAATCTCCTTACTGTCGGTTCAGCAATTTTTTCTTGATCTAATTGAACCATATCTTCTTCAATTTCTTCATTTACATTCGAATCATCAGCCAATGAAGAATTCTCAATATTTTCATTTAAATTATCTTCTTGATTATCTAAATTATCTTCATTTTCAATTATACTGTTTGTTAAAGATACATTCTCATCAATATGGTTATTTTCATTATTAGAAAAAGTTTGATCTTTTTCTTTTATAATTGATTCTCTTATTGGTTCTTGTTCATTAACTTCTAGAGAACTTATCTTGTTATCATCAATATTTTCTAATTCATGATTTACTGTTTTTTCTTGAATTACTTTATCATCAGAAGATTGTAAAACTGTGTCTTTATAGACTTCATTATTTATAGAAATTGGTGCAAATTCTTCCACCGGTTTTGGTAATATTACATTTTCAGCATCTATACCAGTTGCTACAATGCTTACTCTTACCAAACCCTCTAGTTTTTCATCACAAGTTGTTCCATAAATTATATTTGCTTCTTCATCTACTTCTTGTTTAATTCTATTAGCAGCTTCATCTACTTCGTATAAAGTAATATCTTTACCCCCAGTAATGTTGATAATTAAACCTTTAGCTCCTTTTAAAGATACATCGTCTATTAATGGGTTAGCTATTGCTGCCTCTGCTGCTGCTACTGCTCTTCCATTACCTGACGCTTCGCCAGTCCCCATCATTGCTTTACCCATTTCAGACATAACAGTTTTTACATCTGAAAAATCAAGATTGATCATTCCAGGTTGAACCATTAAATCTGTTACGCCCTTTACTCCTAAATAAAGAACATCATCAGCCATTTTAAAAGCATCTGCAAATGTTGTTTTTTCATTTGCTATTCTAAATAAATTTTGATTTGGAATAATTAAAAGGGTATCAACATACTGTTGCAATTCTTTAATACCTTTTTCAGCAAGCTTCATTCTTTGTGAACCCTCAAAATGAAACGGTTTGGTGACTACTCCTACTGTTAATATACCATTCTCTCTTGCTAATTTTGCAATTATAGGCGCGGCTCCTGTCCCAGTACCTCCACCCATTCCAGCTGCAACGAAGAGCATATGACTGTCATCAAGTTTTTCTTTAATCTCTTCAATTGCTTCCTCAGCAGCTTGTTTTCCAACATCTGGTCTCATTCCAGCACCTAAACCTTTAGTACTTTTTAAACCTATTTGTATTTTATTTGGACATTGTGAAATTTGTAGAGCCTGTGCATCTGTATTTGCAATTAAAAAATCAACACCTTCTAAATTTGCATTGATCATATTATTAACAGCATTTCCCCCTGACCCACCTACTCCTAAAACTGTAATTTTTGGATGTAAGTTCTGACCTACATCTTGTAATGATATATTTATTGTCATGTTATATTCTCCGCCGTTTTTATTAATTTTTAACGATTCGTTGCCGCAATCGTCAATAAAATTAAACTATATATTGTATGTATATTATATATATTGATCTAGCCAAGAAAAAAATCCAGAAAAACTGGGTTTTTTTATATTTTTTGACTGTTTTTGCATAAATCCTATTGAAAATTCATCTTTTTCAAAAAAAATAGTTCCAATAATATCGGAATAAGAAGGATTATAAAAATTATCTTTTAGATTTAGAAATTCAAGTGGTTTACCTATTCTTACATTGCTTGAAAAAATCATTCTAGCATATTCCTCTATTCCTTCCAGCTGTGAACCACCTCCGGTAATTACTACATTCTTAATTTTTTTATTATGTAAATTATTTTGTTTTATATTTTGCCAGATAATTTCTAGCGTTTCTTCTACCCTAGGCTTAATTATAGAATTAATTGTAGATCTATTAATTTGAGTAAATTTATCATTTTCACCTGATATAAATGGTATTTCTATTATTTCATGTTCATCACTTGGTGAACTAATTATTGAACCATATAAAGTTTTTAATCTTTCTGCACTAGATAAAGTAGTTGAAACACCCCTTGCAATATCATTAGTTACATTGCTGCTACCTACTAAAAAACTATCGCCAAAAATAAATTTATTATTTTCAATTATAGCTGTTGATGTTGTAGAATGCCCTAAATCAATACAAATTGTACCTAAGTTTTTTTCATCTTTGCTTAAAGTAGACAGGGCTGAAGATAAAGGGGATGGGATTAAATTATCAATATTTAATTTTAGATCATCAGCTAAATTAAAAATATTTTTAAGATATTTTTTATCTATTAATAATTTATAAAAATATAATTTTATTTTATTTGCATAATTACCTATTGGATCTGTATGAATAATTTTTTTGTCTAAATCATATGCAATAATATCATTTATTAATTCATAATTATTTTCATTTTCACCAAAATATTCAGATTGATTAATTGCTTTTTTTAAATGTAAATCTGTTATTTGTTGATCAGAAATAAAAATTTCAGATTGATAGTATTTTGATAATGAATCAACTGTTGAAATATTTATATTGATAGAGTTTATTTTTGTTTGAGATTGTTTTTCTGACTCAATTATCAAATTTTTTACTTCATTTAACAATTTTTCATAATTTATTATTATATTTTTTTTTATCAAATTACTTGGATAATTTAAAACTGATAAAATTTTTATATTATCTGAATTTTTATAATCTGTAACAATACAAGATAGTTTTGAATTTCCTAAATTTAAACCAACTTTAATCATTTATCTAAACTGTATTACTGCCTTTTGAAAATCAATTAGATCTATAGCTTTTATAGAATTTAATTCGTTGTTGTTAAGATTTTTTCTTAGTTTAGAATAATTTTGTAATGATGCCTTTGGATTTTTTTCAGATAATTTTAATAAAATTCCATTATCTAAAATTAAATTCCAACGCCTTTTACCAATATATTTTGCATTTCTTATTTTATCTAAAAAAATTAAATCGCTTTGATTTAATATTTCTAACAAAGATATTGCATTAATATTTGATAATTGTCCTGAAAATACAATAAATTCATCATTTAATAATAAGCTTTCATCTAACAAATCAATGATTTTTCCATTATTATTAAAATAATAATAAGTATCATTAAATAAAAAAACCCCAACTGGGTTAAATTCATTAATATTTATTATTAAAATATCTTTATAGTTAGTTGATATATTGATAGATTTTATCCATGGATTTTCTCTAATTTTTTTTGAAATATCATTTAAAGGCAATAAAAAAATTGAAGAATTTAAATATGGTTTAATTATTTTTTCTATTTCACTAGATTGTACTAAATTTATTCCATTTACTTCAAAAAATCTAAGCTCATAATCAAATTTATTTGAAAATATATTAACGTATTTTATTAAATAATTTTCAACTTTATTAAAATTAAAATAAAATATTAAAAATAAAAAAAGCAAAGGAATTATTATAACTGTATATAAAAAATTTTTTTTCTTAAAAATTGTGAATTTTTTTCTATTTAAATAACGACTCATTTTGCATTAATTAGAAGCTCTAATATGATTTTTTCAAAAGAAATCTTATTAAACTTTGCTTGTTCAGGCACTAGTGATAACTTAGTCATACCTGGTTGTGTATTTGTTTCAAGATAATAAATTTTATCTTTGCTGCTACTGTATATAAAATCACTTCTAGAAATTGAATTACATTTTAAAATTTCATGTGCTTTTAAAGCATAATTCAAACACTTATTATAATTCTTTTTTGAAATTTTTGCAGGTAATATATGTTTTGAAAAACCTTTGGTATATTTTGCTTTATAATCAAAATATTTATTTTTAGTTTTGATTTCTGTTACATCTAATGCAATTAATTTATTATTTTGACTTATTACCGCTGAAGTTAATTCTTTTCCAGAGATGTATTCTTCAAATATTAATGAATCATGCTTGTTGATAATTTCTTTATAATTATGTAAATTTTTAACAAATTTTTTAAATTCGTAATCAGTTTTAATAATTTCCACTCCAAAACTAGATCCGCTTTTATTTGGTTTTACGATAAACTTTTTTAATTTTTTTTTTACTTTTATTAAAAATTCATTAGTTAAATATTGTGTTTTAATTTCAAAAAATTTTGGTGTAGGAATATTTAAACTTTGAATAATTTTTTTTGATTTGACTTTATTAAAACAATTTTTAGATGATGAAATGCTTGAATGAGTTGTTTTAAAACCATTTTTTTTTAATATAATTTGTATTTTACCGTCTTCACCAAATGGTCCGTGCAAAGCATTAAAACATATATAATTTTTTGGAAATTTCTTAATTTGAATATCAAACGAATTTGGATTAACTAATAATGTCTTAAAATCAATTTTTAATTTGTTTAAAATCTTTTTTATTTGATGTCCCGTACTCAGAGAAACCTCATGCTCTTCATTAAAACCACCTTCTAATATTAGAACTTTTTTCAATTTAATTTCCAATTATTTTAATTTCCCACTCAAGTTTTATATCAAATTTATTAAAGACTTTTTCTATAATTTTTTTTCCTAAATCTTCTAGATTTTTTGCTGTTGCATTTCCTTTATTAATTAAAAAATTACAATGATGATTGCTAACAGCAGCATCACCTACAGTTAATCCTTTGCAATCAGATTCTTCAATCAATCTAGCAGCAAAATTATTTGAAGGATTTTTAAAAGTACTTCCTGAAGTTTTTTCTTTTATTGGTTGTTTTTTTTGTCTTTGATTTTTTATATATTCTATTTTTTCTTCTATTTCTTTTATATTGCCATAATTTATATTAAATTCTGCACTTGTAATTACATTTGTATCCAAAATGCTTGAAGACCTATAAGCCATATTTAATTCGTTAATTTTAATATTTTTGTTTTCACCTGAATTGTTACTTACATTAACATTATTTAAAATATCTGATGTTTGAGAACCAAAACAACCAGCATTCATTTTTATTGCTCCACCAATAGTTCCAGGAATGCCAATATAAAACTCAAAACCTGAAATACGATTTCTTTTGGCAAAATTTGATAAATTAACATCTAGAATACTTGCACCAACTATAAGTTTATTTTGATTGATCTCAATTTTATTAAATCCTTTACCAAGTTTTATCAAAATACCATTGAAACCTTTGTCTCTAACAAGTAAATTTGATCCAGCACCAATAATATAAAATTTTAAATCATCTTTAGAATTTAATATGATATCTAGCTCCTTAGAGTCTTCAACGATTGCTAGTATTTTAGCTTTTCCACCCGCCCTAAACCATGTTAATTTTTCCATGTCAAAATTGTAATAAAATTTACTTTTAAGCTTTGGTTCAAGTTTTTTTATTTTATCAATCATTTTTTTGCATAAATTCATCAGCAATTCTTGTGATTGATCCTGCTCCCATAAATATTATAATAGATTTTTGTGATGAAAGATTTATTAATAATTCATATAAATTATTTTCATTTTTAATATATTTAACATTTTTTTTATACTTTGAAATTTTTTTTATCAATGCTTCAGAAGTAGCTTTTTTAATTGTTTTTTCACCCGCGCTATATGTTTTAAGTAAATAAAGTTCTTTAATTTTTGATAATACTTCTACAAATTCATTAATTAAAACTTTAGTTCGTGAATAACGATGTGGTTGAAAAATTACAATAATTTTTTTTCTTATTTTTTTTGCTGCTGCTAAAGTAGCTCTAATTTCAGTTGGATGATGAGCATAGTCATCATATACTAGTGAGTTTTTTACTTTACCTAAATACGTAAATCTTCTTTTAACACCAATATAGTTTTTTAAAGCCTGTTTAATATGTTGATTTTTTACACCAACCAAAAAAGCTGTTATTATGCTTGCACATCCATTAAGAACATTATGATTACCTATTGTTTTTATTGAATAATTGTAACTACCCTTGTATTTATAAATCTTTTTTTTAATATTTATTCTAAATTTAGTTATATTTTGTTTGTAAATAATATTATCAATATAAACATCAGCTAATTTATCATTTATTGAATAAGTAATTAAATTTCTAGTATGTGTTTTTTTAATTATTTTTTTTAAATTTTTATCATCTAAACATACAACAGCTGTTCCATAAAAAGGCAAATTTTGTATAAATAATTCAAATGCTTCAAACAATTTCTCCTTATTTTTGTAAAAATCAAGATGTTCAATGTCTAGATTAGTTATTATTGAAATTTGATGAGGCAGTTTTAAAAAAGAACCATCACTTTCATCTGCTTCAACAACCATCCATTCACCTTTCCCAAATCTGTTATTTTTTGAATAAGAATTAATAATACCTCCATTAACTATAGTTGGATCAAATTTTGCTTGATCAAGAATATTCCCAACAAGACTTGTAGTAGTTGTTTTGCCATGGGATCCAGCAATAGCTATAGATTTTTTTGTTTTCATAAGTTCAGCTAGCATATCAGCTCTGCTTATCAGAGGTATTTTGTTTTTTTTACTCTCTCTAATTTCAGGATTATCTTTTTTAATTGCAGAAGAAAAAACTACTGCTTTTACTGTATCTATATTTTTTCTTTTTTGACCTATAAAAACTTTTATACCTTTTTTTTCTAATCTTTTTGTATTTTCACTAGGTTTTAAATCACTTCCTTGCACTAAATATCCTAAATCATGCATTAGCTCAGCTATTCCAGACATGCCAATTCCACCAATTCCGGTGAAATGAATTTTTATATTTTTGTATTTTTTAATCATTTAATAATTCTTTTAACATTAATTTATTGGCATCACGAATTATTATATTATCGAAGCTATCAATTATTTTTTTTTTATATGACTTATCAATAATTAATTGTTCTATAAAATAGACAATTTTTTTTATGTTTTGATTTTCTTCATCTATAATAATTGCACTTTTATTTTTTGTTAAAATTTGTGCATTTTCATATTGGTGATTATCTTTTGATAATGATAATGGTATTAAAACTGAAGGAATTTTATGTATAATAATATCATTAATTGTACCTGCTCCAGCTCTTGAAATAACAGTATCTGCATTTTGTAATAATTCTTCAATATTAAAATAAAATTCATCAATAAAATAACTACAATTTAATTTATTTAATTTTTTTACAATTATTTTTTTATAAAAATTAGGACACTGAATAATAAAATGCATTTTATTTAAATAATTAAAATGGATATTTTCCAAAATTAGTTCAAAAATTTTTAAAACTGGTAATGATCCTTGACTTCCTCCATATATAAAAATTTGAAAAACTTTTTCTTTAAAAATTTTAGTTTGTTTTTTTTGTTTAATTTTTACTTTATTTCTTGGCAAGCCAACTACATAGATTTTTTTTTGATAATTTTTTTGTATTTTATAATTTTTATCGAAATTAACAAAAAATTTATTTGTGTATTTAATAAACATTCTATTACTTTTACCAATAATTGAATTTTGTTCATGAATATAAAAATTGATTTTAAAAAATTTAGATAAAATGATTAGAGAAAGACAGCCTGGCAATGCAGCATAACTACCAAAAGAAATAATATTTTTTGGTTTTAGTTTAAGTATTAAAATGAAAGATTGAAAAAAACCAAATAATAATTTTATAATTGCAAAAAATTTAAAAAAAATATTTCCTGACAAATGAGATGATTTTACATTGAAAACTTCGCCATTAAAACCAGTTGTATATTTTAATCCACGTTTATCAGTAGCAATTTTGCAAATAATTCTATTTTCTATTAAATAATTTCCAAAATTAACTGCTGGAATAACGTGCCCACCTGTACCTCCAGTCAATATTAAAAAACTTTTATTCATTATTTTTATTTGTTAAAGATAAAAGAAAGCCAAACAAAATACTTACAGCTATCATTGAAGAACCACCGTAACTTACAAATGGGAGCGTCATACCTTTTGTTGGGATTATACCCAATGAACTAAAAATATTAATTAGACTTTGAAGACCAAATGAACACACTAATCCAGATATAGCTATCATTTTATATGGGTCTTGGATCTTTAAAACATTAATCAATGTTTTTAAAATTATACTTAAAATTATTATCAATATAATTAAACAAAATATTAATCCTAACTCTTCTCCAGCTACAGCAAATATAAAATCAGTATTTGCATCAGGAATTTTTTCTTTCAAGTCACCTTGGCCTGGACCTTTACCAAATATTCCTCCAGATTTAAATGCTTTGATACTTAGGTCTATTTGATATGTGTCTGCACCACCTAAAAAAGACATAATTCTGCTTCTAACATGATCAAAAATAAAGAAGGATCCGGCAGAAATTAAAATTAAAAATGATATACCAACCAAGACCAATATTAATGGCAATCCAGCAATAAAAAGTTGACAAAAAAATGTCATGGCAATTAATATAGTCATGCCTAGATCAGGTTGTAGCAAAATAGCACTTATTAAAACAACAAATAAAATAAAAGCTACTGACAGATAATATTTTTTACCATTTATAGTTTGAGATATACTCCATGCAGATAAAATTACAAAAAAAGGTTTAATTATTTCAGATGGCTGCAAAGTAAAACTCAATAATTTTATCCATCTTTTTGCACCTTTTACTTCAAAATCTAAAATCAAAATTAGAAATATTAAAAAAATAAAAAAAATAAAACCGAATAAAGATATTCTTCTAATATTTTTATCATCAAGATGAGATAAAAAAATTAGTAAAAACAAACCAATAATAAAAAAAATACTGTGTCGATTAATTAAATAAAATTTTTCATTAACAGAAAAAGAAAGAATTACTCCTGTTAATCCTAAAGCTAGGATAAAAATAAAATTTAATTTATCAACAGATTGCCACCAATTTTCTATTTTGTTCATTTGTTTTTAAATTTATCTTTTACTAGTTTATTAAAATACAAGCCTCGTTCTTCAAAATTTGTAAATTGATCAAATGAGGTACATGCAGGTGCAAAAAGAATAGTAGATTTTGTTTTTATTTTTTTTGTATCTTTGTATACAGAATTTATAGCTATTTTTAAATTCGAATATATTTCAGTTTTAATATAATCTTTGAGCTGATTATGAATTAAGAATGATGATTCTCCATAAAGATATAATTTTTTAATAAATTTTTTATATTTAGACAAATTCTTAAAATTTTTATCTTTTGCTTTTCCTCCAACAATTAAATAAATGTCTTCATTGATTAAATTTTTTAAACTATTTAAAGTTGCGTCAACATTAGTAGCTTTACTATCATTAATTATATTTAGTTTATTACTTCTTAGTATAATTTGAGATCTATAAGGTAAACCTTTAAAGTGTTTAATCTCACTTCTAAATATTTTAATTGGTATATTAAAAATTTTACAGCAGATATATGCAACTATGATGTTTTGTAAATTAAATTTATTATTTAAGTCTTTTGAGGTTTTTCCAATTAATATTTTTTTTTTAATAGAAAAATAGTTATCATAAATATAATTATTTTTTATAAAAACATTAGCTTTTGAGTTTTCTATAGAAAATAATATTTTATTTTTAATATTATTTTTACTTATTTTTCTGCAATATTTATCATCAATAGAAATTAAATTATAACTATCTTTACTATTGCTTAATATATTTTTTTTTTGTTTAATGTAATCTCTCATATTTTTATATCTATCCATATGATCATTGGAAATATTTAAAATAATTGAAATTTTTGTATTAAAGTTTTTAATTAATTCTAATTGAAAAGAACTCAGCTCAATTACATGAAATTTTTCAAATTTATTTGATAATAAAGAATCACATAAAGGGACTCCAATATTTCCTCCTACAAAAGATTTTTTATACTTTTTTTTAAAAATATCACCAATCAGCTTAGTAGTAGTTGATTTTCCATTTGTTCCAGTGATTGCAATAATTTTTTGATTGGTAATATTTTCATAGTAAATATTTAAATCCCTTTTAAGCAAACTATATTTATTCAAGTTTTTAAAAATATCTTTATTAATAGATATGCCTGGAGTTACATAAATATTCTTAAATTTATTTAAATTACTAGGTGTAGGTTTTAAAAATTTAATATTTTTAATTGTTTTTTTTAATCTATTTCTAACTGTTGAATTATCATCCCAGCAACAAAATGCTTTATCATTATTTATTAAAAAGTTAGCTATAGATAGCCCACTTTTGTTTAATCCATAAATGTAATTCATATTTATCTTATTTTTAATGTAGCCAATCCAATAAGAGCTAAAACTATTGTTATAATCCAAAATCTAATTACTATTGTAGATTCTGCCCAACCCTTTTTTTCAAAGTGATGATGTAATGGTGCCATCATAAAAACTCTTTTACCTGTCAGCTTAAAACTTATAACTTGAATAATAACTGACAATGTTTCCAAAACAAACAATCCACCTATTATGGCTAAAACAATTTCGTGTTTAACCATTATTGCTATTGAACCTAAAGAACCACCTAAAGCTAATGAACCAGTATCACCCATAAACACTTTAGCTGGAGGCGCATTAAACCATAAAAAACCTAAAGCAGCTCCTATTAATGATCCACAAAAAACTGCCAATTCTCCTGTACCAGGAATATAATTTATGAGTAAATAATTTGCAAAAACCATATTTCCACTTACATAGGCAATAAATGCAAATGACATTGCCACTATCATAACAGGAACAATAGCGAGTCCATCAAGTCCATCAGTTAAATTTACTGAGTTTGCTGAACCTATAATTATAAAAACGCCTATTATTAAATAAAAAATTCCAAAATCAATTATAAAATTTTTAAAAAAAGGAAATGATATTGTTGTGCTGATATTATCATTTAAATTATTAATAATTAAATAAGTAATTATCATACAAATTATAATTTGAAAAAAAACTCTAACGCTTCTTTTTAAGCCACTTGAAGAATTTAATTTTATTTTTTTATAATCATCAATTAAACCTATAGTCCCAAAACTTATAATTGTAATAACTCCTATCCAAACATAATTGTTTTTTAAATCAGACCATAGTAATAATGAAATAAGCACACTTAAAATAATTAAAACACCTCCCATTGTAGGTGTACCTGCTTTTTGTAAAATATGAGTTTCTGGTCCGTCTGATCTTATTGGCTGACCTGCAGGTTGAAATTTTGATAATGAATTTATAATTATTTCACCAAAAATTAGTGAAAAGAACAATGATGTTAAAATTGCAGCTCCAGTTCTAAAAGTAATAAAATTAAATAAGTTTAAAAAACTAAATAAACTCAAATATTCTTCTGCAAGAAATTTTATCAAATTTTACTCCTTCCACTATTTTTATTAATTAATTTTTTTGCAAACATATTTACTTCTGTAGCATTTGAACATTTAATCATTATAATGGCATTATTATGAATTTGGTTGTTGACATAATATAATAATTTCTTGCTATTTTGCTTATATATAAATTTATTTTTAGGATTAGCTATTTTTTTTATAGCTGATTTAAATATTTCACCACATAAAATTACTTTATAAAAAGTAAATTTTTCGATAAATTTTAAGACTTCATAGTGATATTTTAATGAATTTACTCCTAGCTCATTCATATTTCCAATAATAATAATTTTATTTATATTATTAGTTTCTAAACTAGAAAAATATTCAATACTCTGCTTCATAGTTTCTGGATTAGCATTATAAGATTCATCTATTAATTTTAATGTAACTTTTTTAATTTTTAAATTATGAATTTTTCCTCTTCCAACTACAGGTTTTAATTTTTGATAATTGTTTTTTATAATATTAATATTAATTTTATTTTCTTTAAAAAAAGCTAATACAAACAATAAATTGTGTAATCTATGAATTGCATTTTCTTTTGTATTAATTTTAACTATTTTTTCATTAATAAATAATTCAATTTTATAAAAATTATTTTTTTTAATAATTTTTTTTACAAAATTTTGTGAACTACTGCTTCCAAATGAAATAATTTTTTTTAATCTTTGAATTTTTGCAATTTTAAATATAATTTTCTCATAAATGTTAGTGTTAAATAAAAATAATATTTCCGCATTAGGGTTATATTTAAATTTAAAAATATCTGATTTTTCTTTGGATATTTTTTCTTTAGTCTTAAAATTTTCTAAATGTGTTGACTGAATATTGGTGATGAAAACTTGAGAAGGTTTAACTAATTTAACTAAATTTCTAATTTCACCAAAATTATTTGTACCTAATTCAAATATTGCAAATTTAGAGCGCAAGTCCATATTTAAAATAGAAATCATCACCCCTAATATGTTATTATAACTTTTAATTGAAACTGAAGTTTTAAATTTTTTTTTGAGAAAAAAATATAAAGTCTCTTTTAAAGTTGTTTTACCCGCACTACCAGTAATTCCTATAACTTTTCCTTTAAACAATTTTCTTTTAGTTATTGAGATTTTTTTTAAAAAATTATCAATATTATTTACAATTAATATTTTATTTATATTTTTTTTTGATTTGGGAATTTTTTCCGTAATACAATATTTAGCTCCATTTTTAAAACTACTGTCTATAAACTTATTTCCATGGAATTTTGTTCCTTTAAGAGCTAAAAATACATCGTTTTTTTTAATTTCATTACTATTAATTTTAATTTTTTGACTATTGTTTATAATATATGAAATAATTTCTTTCTCACTCATCATCTTTTTTTATCTATTGCTTCTTTTGCAACCTTACTATCATCAAATGGTATGCGTTTATTTTTAAAAATTTGATATTTTTCATGACCTTTTCCAGCTAAAATTAAAGTATTATTTTCTAGCATATTTTTGATTGCAGTTTTTATCGCTATTTTTCTATCAGATATTTCTATACCTTTTGGGCAATATTTTAATATTTCTTTTCTTATTTTTTTTGGATCTTCATTTCTTGGATTATCATCCGTAATATATACTTTATTTGCATATTTTTTTGCAACTAAAGCCATTAATTCTCTTTTACCAAAATCTCTATTACCTCCACAGCCAAAAAGAATTGATGGTTTAATATTATTAGTGGTATTTTCTAATAATACATTTTTTAATGCATCGGGTGTATGTGCATAATCAATAATAACAACACCTTTTCCTTTTTTTAATTTAATTTTTTGCAATCTCCCTGGAGCTGTCTTAAGTTTATTTAGTGTTTTAATAATTAATTTAATGTCAATTTTTAGCAAAAGAGCTATTGAAATCGCACATTCTATATTTTGT
>CACEPG010000011.1 GCA_902561355.1 uncultured Alphaproteobacteria bacterium | reverse complement strand
TGAGAGATCTTTTGGACAAAACATATTTTTTCCTTACGGTTACTTTTCTTCTTCTAAAAATAAAATTAAAAAATTTAATAAAGTTTATTACGCTGGATCACTCACTAAACAATTTAGAAAAAATATAGAAAGTTTTAGTAAGAAGCCATATCTTTTATCAAACGAAAAAAATGATGAAAAAATTAAAAAAATAATGAATGAATTTAAAACAAATAAAAAAATTGGGATCTCTTGGAAAAGCGTTGTTAATATCTATGGTCAACTAAAATCCTTAAATATTGAAGATTTTATTCCATTATTTAAAAACAATAGAACTTTTATTAATCTTCAATACGGAAATGTTGATAAAGAAATAAATAAAATAAATAAAAAAGGATTTGAAATTTATAATTTTGAAAATATTGATTTGTTTAATGATTTTGACTCAATATTAAGTATTCTAAAAAATTTAGATTTATTTATTACTGTTAGTAATTCTACAGCTCATATAGCAGGTTCGCTTGGGGTGCCAACAATTGTAATTTGTCCAAAAAAATCATCTACTTATTATTATTGGGACTATGAAGACGGGCTTACACCTTGGTATCATAATGTGAGTATTTTAAAAGTAGAAGGCTCTTTAAAAAAAACTATTAATAAACTAAACGAGCTAATCGAAAATAAAATATGAATATTGCTAATGAATTAAATGAAATAATAAAAGAATATAATTCTGGTAAAAAAGAGTCCGCATATATTAAGTTTAAAAAAATTTTTCTAGAAAATAAAGAGAATACAAAACTCAGATTTAATCTTGCAGTTATGCAAACTGAACTTAGCTTAATATCTGAGGCTAAAAATAATTATAAATTTTTAATAAACAATCATTCACATTTGAAATCAAAAATAAATTTATACAATATATATTTAAAAGAAAAACAATTTGAAAAATCTCTAAAATTAATTAATGAAGTCCTGAATGAAGATTCCACTAATAATTTATATAAAATTGATAAAGCTTTTGTATTATACAAATTAAATAGATTTAAAGAATCAATTTCAGAATGCAAATCAATTTTAATTAATAATAAAAATGCTGAAGCGTTAAATATATGGGGCCTATGCTGTTTTGCCACTGAACATTTTAAAGATGCTAGTTCATTATTTTTACAAGCCTTAAACTTAGACAAAGAAAATATTGTTTATTTAAATTCTTTAGGAAGGCTAAATCATGAAATAAGAGAATCTAAATTGGCAGAAAAGTATTTTTTAAAAGCTTTAGATTTAAATTCAAATGCATTCGAAACTTTGAATAATCTTGCGGGTTTTTATTTAGAAGAAGGAAAGTATACTAAAGCAATTGATTATTACAAAGAGTCCCTTTTTTTAGATCCTAAAAATAGCATTATTTTAAATAATTTAGCAAAAGCAAATTTTAGTTTAAATAATTTAGACATAGCTGAAAAATTAGTTCGTGATGCTATATCAAATGAGAAAAATAATGATGATTTTAAAAAAACATTATCATTAATACTGCTCAGAAAATATGATTTTAAAAATGCATGGAAATACTTTGATGGAAGACTGGGTTTGTCTAATTTCTCATCAATTAATCAATCATTTAAAACTGTTAAAGAAAAATTGCTTTTAAAATCAGAAATTAAAAAAAATTCAAACTTACTTGTTATAAGAGAACAGGGTGTTGGGGATGAAATTTTATATGCATCAATGTATCCAGATCTTTTGAATAAATTTGATAATTTAAAAATTGAATGTGATGAAAGATTGTTAAAAATTTATCAAAATTCTTTTGATCAAAAATATGTCAATAAATTTACAAAGCTAGGAAGCATTTCAAATAACCTGGAAAAACTTAAAAAAATTGACTATACAATTTATGCAGGAAGTTTAGGTAAGTTCTTCAGAAATGATTTAAAATCTTTTCCTATTAAACCATACTTTAAAAAAATTGAAAATTATAAAGATGAAGAATTAGAAAAAATATTAAAAAATAACAGTAAAATTAAAATTGGTTTATCATGGAAAAGTTTTAAAAATAGATATGCTAAAGAGAAATCATTAACATTAGAAGATTTAAATAATTTTTTTAAATTAGATAATTGTTCTTTTTTTAATCTTCAGTATGGAAATGTTGCGGAAGAACTTGGAAATTTCTTAAAAGACAATTCTATACAAATAACTACTTTAAAAAATTTAGATTTATTTAATAATTTAGTCGGCTTAGCAAATCTTTTATCAAATCTAGATATACTAGTAACAGTTAGTAACAGTACTGCGCATTTAGCAGGAGCATTAGGAGTAAAAACTTTATTAATTAAACCAGCTAATCATGCTTCATATCATTACTGGAATTATCCCGATAACAATACACCCTGGTATAAAAGTATAACAATGATTGAGAAGAAGAATTTAAATGATTTTGAATTTATCAAAAAAGTTATTTTAAATTAGTTCAAATTTTTTTGAAATATATTCATTTCTTTCTTTGATCCATTCTTTTGCATATTCAACATCTTGCCATTCGGAAAACCATGGTCCGCCTCTAGTAAAATGTACAGCAAACGGTTGATTATTATTATGATTAGATGTCCAACCCTCCAACCAATTCCACCTTTCATCCAAAGAACCTATTTCTTGATCTTTTAACCATTTGAATTGATGCAAAAAAGCCCCCGTTTCTTGATTTACTAAATCTACAGTAAGTTTTTTATTACTTGGGTGGGAACAATTAAAAAGAATGAAACTAGACCAATTTTTTCTTGGATAAATTGTTTGTTTTTTTCCATCCATTTTGTGTTTTTCTTTAGGAGTATAATCATGCTGAACACAATAAACTGCTTTTGATTCATCAACATTTTTGATTAAATCAGCTACATCTGATAAAAATATAAAATCACAATCACAAAATAATGCCCATCCTTTAAAATTCATTAAAGCAGGTACTAAAAATCTCGAATAAGTAAATTGAGTTGAGGCAAGCGGGTCTATCAATCTATAATAATAATTCTTTGCAACTAGCTCGTCTAACTTAAGTGAAATAATATTTGTTTTTAAAGAAGATCTTTTTTTCAAAGAATATTTACAAACTCTATAAGCTATATCTTCTTTAGAATCATAACCAATAAAACAAGATAATTTATTCATTTTGTATATAAGTTTTGGTTTAACATTTTAGGGCGCCTCCATTCAAGTGAATTAAAATAACCTGAATCAGATAAAGCAGACCAATTTTTTTGTGACATATTAGTAATATTGCATATCCAAAAATATTCTAATTCTGCATTTTGTGCTCTTAATTTCCATGATTCGCTTTTTTGTATATCGTTAAACTCACCCAGTTCTATATCCGCCATAAATAAACAAATTTCTTGTGTTGGATTTGCACCAATTAAGCCTTTAATATTGTTTCTAGCTATATTCCATTGGTTTAAATAGATTGCAAAATCTACTAAAAGTTTTTTTGACTCAATGTTATTTATATTTTTATCAACAATATATTGAATAAAATCAATGTTGTCTAAATTATTAGTTTTTAAAATTGACGTAATAACGTTTCTTAAAGAGGAGCTAGGTTTTTCTACCCAAAACTTTTTTATAATTTTTTTGGTTTGTGCTAATTTATCATTTAAAAGCAAAATTTCTAAATACAGCTTAATATAAGGTGGAAAATTTCTTTTTAATCTCATAGCTTTTTGCATGAAGTTTAGAGAATCATTTACATCACTATGCATTTTAATTTTAGCTATCTCATAAAAAGCAATAGACTTGTTTTCTTTCGCTGTTTCTTCATTAATAATTCGTTTTGAGTAAGCTTTATCTGAAATCACAACCAATTGGTTCCAATTTCTGGTTTTAGAAATAATTTGTACTAATGTTTCATACAATTTTTCTATTTGTGGATTTAAAGAAAACAATTTTTCTCCGTAAATAAAAGCATGATGAAAATCTTGATTTTTTAAATTTTGTTCCATTAAACCTCTGTAACCTAATGTTTGAGTATTTTTCTTTTTTATCATTTCTTCATATACTTTAGATAATTGATCATATTTTTTTTCAATCTTAAGTACTTCAGATTTAAGTAGAAGAGATAAACCTGGATCATCCTTAATATAGTTATCCATTTTATTATTAGAAGATATTGCTAATTTATGATCTTTATTAGCAATTGCAATCATTGCATCTACAAAATAATTGTAACCTTTTTGAAGGCGTTTATATTTATTTAAAAATAAATATTTTTGAAAAGTAAATCTAGTTTTAAAAAAAATATATTGAACGAAATATAAAATAATTAATATTGTACCAATAATTGCAAAAAAAAGATTTGATGAAAAAGAATACTGATAGTCTCCTATATCAAACGAAACAACAAAATTATTTGATAAAATAAAGGAAACTAAAGCAATAGTTAGTATTATTTGAATCACAAAAAATATAATTCTGATCAATTTTCAATCTCCTTTAATAAAGAATTAAAACTAAATGCAATTTCAAGTTGTTTAGATGTTCCTGAATAAAAAATTTCATGCTTATTAATTAATTTAATTTTATCTAAAGATTTTTTATATTCTTTATTTTTAATAAGCATTTCAATATTGTTAATAGATAAAAGATCCTGATCTTCTAAATTATTTTGTTTTGAAGGGCTAATACTTATATATGGGAAAAAAACTGTTCTAAAAATATTATTTGTATCTTTATTGAACTTATTTTTAATATAATTATTGCTTTCTTCTGCAAATATTTTCTGAGTATACTGTTTGCCTTTATATTCTTTATTTAACAAAATATTTAATTTTTCAAATAAATGAATTTTATTTTTATTAGTAATTTTTTCTAAATAAATTAATTCTTCGTCAAAGCTTAAATTATTCTCAAACTTAATAATTATTAATTCAATTAAGTCTTTTTTTTGATTATCCAAATATGAATCATTGGATATATTATCTTTAACAATATTTTTTTCATTTTGAATTTGATCTTTCAATTTTTTAACATCCAAAGATAAATTTTTTAAATTAGTACTTAGGTTTATTAGCATTAATTCCAAATCATCATTTTTATTATTTTGTAATGCATTATTGTTTAAGTTTTTTATTAATTTTTGGATTTGTATTAGAGACTTGTCATTTGAATCAATTTTTTTTGAAATTTCTTGTATTTTGTCAAAATTATCATTTACAGAATCTTGTAATGAATTATCTTTATTGTTTTGATTTAAGTAAACATCTTCTTGCTCTTCATAACTTAAGTAAAAGAAATACCCCAGAGTCAACAGAGCTAGTAGGAGTATTAAACTGGTAGATATTTTAGAAAATACATAGAAATAATCTACAATTTTTTTCATAAAACTTTTTTAGCATTAATAGCTAGTTGTTTAACAGAAGAAATTAATATACGGAAAATTATGCTTGTTTTTGCAGTAGAAACTTCATGTGATGAAACATCAGTGTGTATTATGAAAAGCAATAAAACTATTTTGAGCCATATAATTTATTCTCAAGAAATACATAAAAAACATGGTGGTATTGTACCCGAATTAGCTTCAAGGGCTCATTTAGAAATTTTACAAAAAATTACAAAAACTGCTTTTAAAAAATCAAAAATTAATCCTAAAGATATAGATATTTACACTGCAACTTGTGGCCCAGGACTAATAGGAGCTTTATTAGTTGGTTCTACTTTTGCAAAAGCTTTATCAATAGGAGCAAACAAACCTTTCATACCAATTAATCATTTAGAAGGGCATTTGTTTTCATCATCATTTAATAACAAAATTTCATTTCCACATCTCTCACTTCTTATTACTGGAGGGCATACACAAATTTACATAATAAAAAACAAAGAAAAAATAAAATTACTTGGTGAAACTATTGATGATGCAGTTGGAGAAGCTTTTGACAAAGTTGGTAAACTTCTTGGACTTAAGTATCCAGGAGGAAAAGAAATTGAAATTAAAGCTAAAAAAGGTGATGAAAATTATTTTAAACTTCCACTTCCATTAATTGATAAAAGTAACTTAAACTTTTCTTTTTCTGGATTAAAAACATCAGTTAATTTAATAATAAAAAAAAATAAAATTGATAATGATTTTGTAAATAACATGTCTGCATCTTTCCAAAAGTGCGTTTCTGAAATTCTTTGTTTTAAAATTGAAAGAGCAATTAAAAATTTAATTAATGAAAAAATAAAATTATCATCTATTTCTGTTGTTGGTGGTGTTGCTAATAATAATTATATAAAATCAAAATTATTAAATATTACTAATAAATATAAAATTAAATTAATTCTACCGCCTAAAGAAATGTTAAGTGATAATGCGGCTATGATTGCTTGGGCTTGTATTTATAAGTATAATAAAAAAAATGCTAATATTGATTTTAAACCTAATCCAAGGCTAACTATATGAGAATAAATTATTGGTTAATGAAATCTGAACCGTCAACATGGTCGTGGAAAAATCAAGTAGATGAAGTTATAGCTATGTGGGATGGGGTCAGAAATTATCAAGCTAGAAACAATCTAATGAAAATGAAAAAGGGAGATTTATGTTTTTTTTATCACTCAGTGGTTGACAAATCTGTTGTTGGGGTTGTTGAGGTTGTTAAGGAATATTATACTGATCCAACTGATAAAACAGGCAAGTTTGTTGTTGTAGATGTAAAGTCTAAATATAAAATGAAAAAGCCAGTTAGCTTGGAACAAATTAAAAATAATTCAAAGCTAAATCAAATACCACTTATTAAACAAAGCAGACTTTCTGTTATGCCAGTTTCAAAAAAAGAATGGGATGAAATTTTAAAAATATCAAATAAATAAAAATGGATAAGCATATTTTTTGGCTAGCCTCTTACCCAAAAAGTGGAAACACGCTTTTAAGGGCAATTTTAGTTTCTCTTTTTTTTAATAAAGAAGGTAAGTTTAGTTTCAATTTACTAAAGTATATAACTCAACTTGAAACTGTTGAAAGATTAGATTTAATTAAAAAAATAAACGAAAATGATTTTTTTAAAATTAACAAATTAGAAATATTATCAAAATATTTACAAAAATTACAAATTAAAAAAAACTTGGGATTCAAAGAAGACTTTGCTTTTTTTAAAACACATTTTGCAAACTTTAAATTAAATAATAATTTTTTTACTGATGAAAAATATATAAGGGGTATAATTTATCTCATAAGAGATCCAAGAGATGTATGTGTTTCATGGTCAAGACATTCAAATTTGTCTATTGAAGATAGTGTCGATTTTCTTACAAATGATAATGCTTGTGTTTCATGGGGTGGAAATTTAGATTTATATAAACCACTAATACCTAAAGTATATTTATCTAGCTGGAACAATCATATAAATTCATGGACAATAAAAAATTGGAATGTTCCTATATTAGTAATAAAATATGAAGATCTAATATATAAAAAAGAGGAAGTGTTATTTAAAATTATTTCTTTTTTTTATGAAAATTATAAAATCAAGATTCCCAATGTAAATAAAAAAATAAAGAACATAGTTGAAACAACTAAATTTAATTATATGAAAAAAGAAGAAGAAGTTAGAGGCTTTAAAGAAGCTGTAAATGGTCCATTTTTTGCTGTTGGTAAAAGTAATCAGTGGGGAAAAAAACTAAATCAAAATCAAATTATTTTTTTAGAAAGCAAGTTTAAAGATATTTTAAAAAAATATAATTATAAATTAACCATTGATATTTAATTAATTTCAAAGTAGGTTTTTTTTATAATGGAAATTAAAGAAGAGTGGATTAAACAAGCAAAAGTTAATTCTGATGAATATAATCAGATGTACAGCAAATCTGTAAATGAAAACGATAATTTTTGGAATGAACAAGGAAAAAGAATTCAATGGATAAAAGATTATACAAAAATAAAAAAAATTAAATATTCAAAAAATGAAGTTGATATAAATTGGTACTATGATGGAACACTGAATGTTGCATATAATTGTATAGATCGACATGCAAAAGAAAATCCTGATAGAATTGCAATCATTTGGGAGGGAGACGATCCTAATGATGTAAAAAAAATTACTTATAAAGATTTATTATTAAATGTTTCTAAAGCAGCCAATGTACTAAAAAAAATTGGTGTAAAAAAAGGAGACAGGGTAACTATTTATTTAACTATGATCCCAGAACTAGCATATATAATGTTAGCATGTGCGAGAATAGGAGCCATTCATTCAATTATTTTTGGAGGATTTTCAGCAGATTCAATTTCAGGAAGAATTTTAGATTGTAAGTCAGAGTTTCTCATTACAGCAGATGAAGGTGTAAGGGGAGGTAAAATTATTCCATTAAAAAATATAGCTGATAAAGCTCTTGAAAAATGTCCTGATGTAAAAAAGTGTCTAGTTATAAAAAGAACAGGAGGCAAAGTAAACTTAAACACTAAAAGGGATGTTTACTTTAATGACTTATTAAAGCTGGTTGATGATACTTGTGATCCTGTAGAAGTATCAGCTGAAGACCCTTTGTTCATACTTTATACTTCTGGATCAACTGGAAAACCAAAAGGAGTTTTGCATACTTCTGGTGGTTATATAGTATATGCTTCTATGACACATGAATATATATTCAATTATAGCAAAGAAGATATTTATTGGTGTACTGCAGATATAGGCTGGGTAACTGGGCATAGTTACATTATTTATGGTCCATTAAGTAATGGTGCTACTACATTAATGTTTGAAGGTGTTCCGAATTATCCAGACTTTTCAAGATTTTGGCAAATAATTGAAAAACATAAAGTTAATATTTTTTACACAGCACCAACCGCAATTAGATCTTTAATGCGCGAGGGAAATGATTATGTAAACAAAACTAACAGATCTTCATTAAAATTAATGGGCACTGTAGGAGAACCGATTAATCCTGGGGCATGGAAGTGGTATTTTGAAGTTCCTGGTAATTCAAAATGCCCTATAGTTGATACTTGGTGGCAAACTGAAACAGGAGGTATATTAATTTCACCTCAAACTGGAGCTACAAAACTTAAGCCAGGTTCCGCCACTATCCCTTTTTACGGTATTGAACCATGTATAGTAGATAAAGAAGGAAATGAACTTCAAGGAGAATGTGAGGGAATGCTTTGTATGAAGAGGTCTTGGCCAGGACAAATGAGAACTGTTTATGGCGATCATAATAGATTTATAGAAACTTATTTTTCTCAGTTTGATGGAAAATATTTTACAGGTGATGGGTGTAGAAGAGATATTGATGGGTATTATTGGATCACTGGGAGAGTAGATGATGTTATAATAGTTTCAGGACATAATTTAGGTACAGCAGAAATAGAAAGTGCTTTTGTTTCACATCCAAAAGTATCTGAAGCAGCAGTAGTTGGATATCCACATGATATAAAAGGAAATGGTTTGTATTGTTATGTATCTTTAAATGCTGGAGAAGAATCTTCTAATGAGCTTAATAAAGAATTAAAACAATTAGTTCGTGAAAAAATAGGACCTATAGCAACTCCAGACTTAATACATTTTACAGAAGGTTTGCCGAAAACAAGATCAGGCAAAATTATGAGAAGAATATTAAGAAAAATTGCTGCTAATGAACATAGTCAGCTTGGTGATACATCTACATTAGCTGATCCTGGAGTAGTTGATAATCTGGTAAAAAACAGATTGAATCAGTAATTATCTTGGTTCCCAGTGTTTTAAGCATCTGGGCTCGTATATATTTGCTGCACCAACTTGTGTTCGTTCACCCCCTTCTTTTTTTCTATATGTTTTTGTAGCTTCCATTCCACAAACATTACAAAAACCATATATTTTCAATATTTTATCTGACAAACCTAAAACCATTGAAGAAGTTTCCCAAGGTTTTCCTCTAGAGTCTTGGTCCAAACCAGCGCAAACTACATCGATACCCATTTCTAAAATATTTTCTACATTTTGTATTGTTTCAGACATTTCCATAAACTGAATCTCATCTAAAAAAACTACATCATATTTAATTTTTTTAAAATCAAAATTTTGATTAACCTGTTCCCAATTTTGCATTGCAAAACATTCATGACTTAAATCGTTGTGAGTAATAATTTTAGTTTCTGAATAACGATTATCAATAACTGGCTTTATGACTATAATTTTTTTATTTTGATGTTTAGCCCATAATATTCTTTTTAATAACTCGCTTGTTTTTCCAGCAAACATAGCCCCAACAATAGTTTCTAAAGTACCACGCATATCAAAATACTTCTCTTTCAATTATTTTTTTAATATTATTTATATTGATCGACTCTACACAACCAACAGGATTTAACAAATAAAATATATTATTTTGCTTTATTTCTCTTCTCTGTAATTCATTAAAGTTTTCTAAATTTAAAATTTTTTTTTGTTTCACCTTTAATGAAGAATAACAGCCTATTTTTTTATTAAATGAAAAAATATCAACTAAACCACAAGGAGCTTTACAATATGTTGAAATAAATTCATTTTTAACAACTTTGATTTGTTTGTAGTTTTTTAGTAAAACACTGCCTGAAACACTTGTTTCAACCAAAATACCTTTTTTACCAATTATTTTAGAAATATGCAGGGGCCCAGAATCAACAAATATTCCAAACTCAATTTTTTCTATAGATCTAATTAAAGAATTTAAATTTTTAGGATCTTTTTTTGTAAAATTATTCATTATTATATTTTTTTCAATAAATTTAGAAATATCAGACTTATCGTTAAAAAATATTTCAACTTCAATTTTATTTTTTAAAAACAATAATAGTTCATTTAAAATATTGACCGGCATAGTTCTTAAGGGTGAAGTAGATATTGGAAAAATAGAAATTTTATTAATTTTTTTTTTATTAATAGATTTAATTTTCTCATTTTTTTTATTAGAAATTTTAAAATAGTTTAACACTTCAGAAACAATATCTGACCTTAAATATTTTTGACTTTTTAACGCCTCTATTTCAAGTGTTAAATGAAAAACATTGTCGTAACTTTCTATGTCTTTTTTAGAAATTATAAATGGATAAATATTTTTAATTTTAAATTTTTTTTTTAAAAAAAAAGAATACTCTGCAGAAAATGCAAGACCAATTTTTTTAAACTTATTACTTTTTATAATAGATTGAATGGCTATTCCATATTCTACAGCATCACCAAGACCAATTTTAGGAGGAACACAAAACAATATTTTTTTTTTTAGTTTATTTATTTTTTCTCTTTTTTCAAATCTTATAAAATTTATAATATTTTTTGCATTTTTAGATTTCAGCTGATTCCACAAATTTAAATTTTTACTATAATATGTTACTTTATTCTCTATTATTTGAGATTTAAATTGATATGAACTATCTTTTAATGCAAAACTAAAAAAAGGCATTTAACTCTAATAATATATATAATGAAAAAAAGTGTAAAAATAAGACTAATAGTTTTTAAAATCTTATTAGAAATATACAAAAAAAGCTCTAATTTTGACAACAGTTATAATAAAATTGTTAAAAAAAATATTAATATTTCTAAAAATGACAGATCGTTGATCAATAATGTATGTTTAAACAGTATTCGTTTTCAGTTTCACATTACTAAAATTTTAAATCAATATTTAAAAAAAAAATCAAAAACTAATCAGCATATTTTACTTTTAAGCGCAATTACCCAATTAATTTTTTTAAATTTTAAAGATTATGCGGTAGTAAATGATAGTGTAGAGGTTGCTAAAAAAATAAAAGTTAATCCTGGCTTAATAAATGCAGTTTTAAAAAATATTTTAACTGATAAAGACAGAGTTGTTAAGACTACAATTAACCATAATATGTTACCGAAATGGTTTAACAAGAATACAAAAAAATTACATAATACTGACAAAAATATTTTCATCAAAAATTTTTATAAAGAACCTAATTTACACCTTGTATTTAAAAACAAATTATCTTTAAAAAATTTTAAAGATAAACATTTTAAATCGACAGCAACATCCGCCTTTATTATTGATTCAAAAAAAATTAATTATTTAGATGATTACAAAAAAGGTAATTGGTGGGTACAAGATTTTTCATCAATGTTACCCATATTTTTAAGTCCTGAGATATCAAAAAAAAATATTTTGGATTTATGTGCTGCTCCAGGAGGAAAATTATTTCAAGCAATTTCAAAAGGATCAGCAACTCATGCAAATGATATAAATGCAAATAAAATTGAAATACTCAAAAGTAATCTAAAAAGATTAAAATTTAATTCTAAAATAAGCAATAAAAATGCATTATACTTGAACATTGAAGATAAGTTTGATGTAGTTTTAATTGACGCTCCGTGTACAGCTGTTGGCACAATAAGAAGAAATCCAGAAATTTTTTTTAAAAAAAACACTCCCGATATTATTAGTTTAGTTAATTTACAAAGAAATTTATTAAATAAAGCTTGTTCATTTTTAAAAAAAAATGGCATTATAATTTACATGACCTGTTCATTTTTATATGAAGAAACAGAAGCACAAATTGAATATTTTTTGGAAAAACATAAAGAATTCTCAATGTTAAAGTTTGAGAAAATCAAAAATGAAAAAAATATTAATATGTTTATAAATGACAAAGGATATATTTTCCATGTTCCCAAAAACTATGGAAGTTTTTTGATTGATGGATTTTTTGCAGTAAAATTTATAAAAAATGTTTAAATTTATAATAAATCTTATACAGAAATTAATTATATTTATTTTTATAAAAATAAGTTTTACAAAAAGAAAAAAATTAAATCTAAAAAATATTAATTTTAAACAAATAGATTTTATTAATTATAAAAAAATAAAACAATATGTTTTTAAAGAAAATTTTTTTTATGATAACAATTTTGTAGACTCTCATTCATTTGAATTTTTATTCTACTTACAAAAAATTGGGGGTAAATCAGGAATTGAAATTTCAAAAAAAAATATTTTTTTATGGTTTAATCTTTTTAAAAATAAATTGGAATTTCCTTGGGATGAAAAATTAACTGCACAAAGACTTTTAAGCATATATTACAATTATGAGTTTGTAAGTTCAGTTTTATCAAAAACTGAAAATACTTTGCTTAATAAAATAATCAATATCCATATAAAAAGATTATTCTTTTTTTTTAAAAGAAAGAATTTAGATGAAATTAGTTCATACGAAATAGTTGCTTTTATTTTATCTAAACTTTTACTTAAAGAATTCAATCAAAGTTTTTTAAAAAATATTGAAACAATTATAGAAATTCAAATTGATAGAGCAGGAATGCATAAAAGCTATAATGTTCTTGAACAAGCTAAATTTATAAATAATTTAAATGAAGTTAAAAATATTTTACTTTTTTTTAAAATCTTAGTGCCAGAAAAAATTAATTTTTTTATTTTAAATATGACTTCTGCATTAAATCAATATATTCATCAAGACGGCACAGTTGCTTTATTTAATGGTGCAAATAATAATTATCAAAAACAAATTCAAGATATAATTGAAAAAGAAGAATTTTTAAAATCTAGAGCTTTTACTAATAATAATGGTATTGCATTTTATTCAGACAAAAAAAGAAGTTTATTTTTTGACGTTGTTCAACCAAATAATTTAAAAGTAAGTAAATCATTAGGTGCTGGAACATTGTCGTTTGAGCTAAGCATAAAAGATGAAAAAATAATAACGAATTGTGGCGCATCTGAAAGTTATGGAAAAAATCCAGAATATCTTCGTTATAGTGCAGCACATTCTACTATTATTTTAAAAAATACAAATATTAGTGAAATTAAGGCAGGTAATCCGCATATTAAATATCCACAAAAGGTTTCATTTCAGATAAATGATTTTGAGAAAATTATAGATTTTGAAGGCTCACATAATGGTTACTTAAGAAAATTTAAAAAAATAATAAAAAGAAAAATAATTATAGAAAAAAATGAAGATAAAATACACGGAGAAGATTCGATTATTTCTCTAAAATCAACTAATTCAAAAACAGTTTATCATATTAGGTTTCATCTTATGCCAGATATAACAACAAATATTACAACAAATAAAAAAAATATTATATTAAAAACAAAAAAAAATAAAATATGGATGTTTAAATCTAATTCTGAACTAGGATTAGAAAAAAGTATATATGTCGACAATAATAGTACAAAAGAAACACAACAAATAGTAATTAAAGGAATAACTGACTCTACAAAAAAAATTGAAAAATGGTCTATAGAAGCAATATAAAAAAATATGCATTGATTTCAGTTTTCGATAAATCGAATTTAAAATTTTTATGTAATAATTTAATTAAACACAATATAGGTTTTGTTTCAACTGGATCAACTTGTGATAAAATTAGAGACCTTGGTTTTAGATGTCAGGAAATTTCAAAACTTACAAAGGTTAAAGAGATGTTAGATGGAAGAATAAAATCGCTAAACCACAAAGTCCATGCTTCTATTTTATATAAAAGAACTTCACTATCTCATCAAAAATCATTTATAAAACTAAATTTCCCAAAAATAGACTATGTTATAGTTAATTTATATCCTTTTGAAAAAACTCAAGATTCAATTTTGGACAAAAATAAAATTATAGATATGATTGATATTGGTGGTCCTGCAATGCTAAGGTCTGCCGCTAAAAATTTTGAATCAGTTACAACAATTTGTAGTCCAGCAGATTATAAAAAATTTATAAATAATTTAAATATTAATAAAGGGATTACCTCTATTAAATTTAGAAAGTTAATGGCATCAAAAATATTTGAGCATACTTCTAAGTATGACAGCTTAATATCCACATGGTTAAAAGAAAAAAAATTAACAAAAAAAATAAAATTAAAATATGGTGAAAATCCAGATCAAAATTCTTATTTTCAAAAAAGTAAAAGCAAAACAATTTTTGATTATAAGATTGGTGGAAAAGAGTTAGGTTATAATAACATACTAGATGTAAATGAAGGTTTGAGTTGCATAAATGAATTTAAAGAACCCACATGTATAATTATAAAACATAACAATCCTTGCGGTGTTGCTTCAGATATCAATATAAATAAGGCTTTTAAAAAAGCTTACAGCTCTGATAAGAAAAGTGCATTTGGTGGCGTTGTGCTTGTTAATAAAAAAATAACAAATGATTTAGCAAAGATTTTACAAAAATATTTTTTTGAAATTATAGTTGCGCCAAGCTTTGACAAAAAATCATTAAGCACACTAAAATTAAAAAAACAATTGATATTGATTGAATCTAACAAATTAAGCAAAATAAAAAATATTAATTTTAGATCTACAGTTTCAGGAACACTTTATCAAAAAAACAACTATCAAAGAATAAATAATAAGTTTTTAAAACTAGTTTCTATTAAACAATCTCCTAAATCTGTAATTGAAGATTTAATCTTTGCGTTTAAGGTTGTAAAACACGTTAAATCAAACGCTATTGTATTTGTAAAAAATAAACAAACAATTGGGATTGGAGCTGGTCAAATGAGCAGATTAGATGCAACTAAAATAGCATTAATGAAATTAAAAGATTCTTTTTCTAAAACTAGATTTGCTTGTGCATCGGATGCTTTTTTTCCTTTTACAGATTCTATTAAGTTATTAAAAAGAAATAATTGTATTGCAATAGTTCAACCAAAGGGATCAAAAAATGATTCAAAAATTATTGATTATGCAAATAAAAATAATATTTCATTATATTTTTCCAAAAACAGGGTATTTAAACATTGAATAATAAAAAAAATAAAAAAAATTACATTAAAGAACTTATAAAAACCTATCCAAAAATTACAAGTGGAAGAAAAAACATTAAATCTTATGAGAAAAGAATTACTTATAACTTAAAATTAGTTCATAATTATTTTAAAAAAAAATAAATTAATAACCCTGCTTTTCTATCCATTTTTTTAAATCTTTTTGTAAAAATTTAGCTTCTTCATAATTTTTCCATCTATTTATTGATGTATTATAAAGAGGTTCAGTAACTTGATTATAACTAGGTGTATTTATAATGTTTCTATTTATAGCAGTTTCATAAAATCTATTTAAATTATCTTCATATTTTAAATTTAAAAATGTAAGAACTTTTTTTAATGTTTTTTCGAAACTACCTACTAAGTCTTCATATTTTACAGTTAAAAAATCCAAATTTAAACTTTTGGTGTAAATATCAAATAATTCAAAAATGTTGTTATAAAAAACAACTGAGTCATTCAGATTTAAAAAATTAATCATTGCATCATTAATTTTAAAATTACTAAAAAAACAGCTGAGAACTGAATCACATGGATGCCTCATAGAAAGTATTATTTTAGATTTTGGAAAAATCTTTTTTAAAAATCCAACTTCAATTATTGTTAAAGGAAACTTATCTATAATAATCTTGTTATTATTATAATCAATATTATCAAAGTATTTTTTTTGAATAATTTTTATTTCATCAACTGTCATTTCATCAATTGACTCAAGTTTGTTATTTTTATTTCTAAAGTATTCATGTCTAAGATTTAATAAATAAGGCTTCTCCTCTAATACAAATGTTTTTGAATGAGTTCTTAGTATTGTGTCTAACAATGTTGTACCTGATCTAGGAAAACCAATGATAAATACTATGTTAGGATGATTGTTTGTATAGCTATAATCTATTTCTTTATTTATATAAAATTTTTTGTATGCTTCGATCATACTGTGAAAATTCTTTTTATCGTATTTCTTATTTTCATTTAGATTAGAAACAAATACATTTTTTTGATTAATAACCTCAAATGCTTTTTTAAAATTTTTAAGTTTTTCAAAATTTCTAAATCTCAAGTCAAGCAAACTAGAAAAATAATAATCTTGATTTAATAATTTTGTTTCTAAATTATTTTCATCAATTGTAGATTGAGATTGAGAATAGTTTTTTTTTCTATAGTAAAATAAACTTAAAAAATATTCAATTCTGGGATCTTGTATACAATTGCTTTTAGCTTTTTTAATTATTTCATCTAATTCTTTAATTTTATTTGTTTTTTCATATAAATTACAAAGATTTAGATAATTTTCTATAAAATTTTCATTGCAATTCAAGGACATTTGATATGATTTAACAGCTTCTGAAATTTCTTCTTTTTTTTCATGAGCAATTCCAAAAAGAAAATAAATATAATAATAGTTTTTTAAAATATTATTTTTTTTTAACAAAAATTTTTTAAACTCAATTAATTGATCAATTAAATTAAATTTAATGCATATTTTTCCATAATGATTTATTACTTCTAAATCCAAGTTATGTTTTTTAAGATAATCATAAAGTGTTTCTGTGCTTAATTTTAAATTATTTTCTAAAATATAAATATTTGACAAATTAATGTATGATATTGATTTTTTAGGATTTAAAATAATAGCTTTTTCTAAAAATAATTTAGCAGAATCTAAATCGTTTTTTTTTGAGAAAGAAATACTTTTGTCTATTAGATCTTCGTAGTCTTTGTCTTTATTTTTATCCATTTTTTAATATATATTTAAAAAGCCCTTATTACGTTTATTTATTAATATAGTATTTTATTCGTTCACATATACAAAACTTTAATGTAAAATATTAGTTATATGCATTTATTTTTCTCAACACCTGTTTGGGCTTCAAAAATTGAAAACTTTAAAAACATAAATGATGATTTAATTAAATATATAGATAAACTTAAATCCAACGACCCAGGCGGAAAGCGTGTAAGCAATGTAAAGGGCTGGCATTCAAAGGATTTCAACTTGACTGATGAAACTCCAAAAAATTTTATTTCAGCAGCTTCTAAAAATATAAATAAAACATTCAATGATATGAACTGGGACTTAGAAAATCAGATAGTTAAAATTACAAACATCTGGACTATTGTTAATGAAAAAGGTGCATTTAATGAACGTCATCAACATGGAAATAGTGATTTGAGCGCAGCTTATTATGTAAAAGCACCTAAAGATTGTGGTGAAATTGTATTTTATGATCCTCGACCTGCGCCAGTTTATAGCCACCCTAGAGCAAAGACTCCAAATATCTTAAATGCAACTATAAATTCTGTTAGTCCTGAAGAAGGTTTGTTAGTTCTTTTTCCAAGCTATCTTGAGCACTCGGTTAACCCAAATCAATCTGAAGAGCAGCGTATAGTAATTAGTTTTAACGTTAGATTAGATTCAAAAAAATAAATATAAATGAAAAGAATCAATATAAGCCCTACTGATTTAAGTAAATTTTTTTGGAACAAAATTTTAGAAAATTCTTTTATAAAATCAGAAATATACAAAAAAGATTTTTTTTCTAAAATTGATAGTTTGGAAAAATTGAGGCTAGAAAGTGAATACAACACTGGTTCTATTTCTTCAACTTCTTCATGGTTGCTATATTCTTTAGTAATATTTTTTAAACCAAAAACAATAATTGAAATAGGCTCATTTATAGGTAAATCAACAATAAGCATGGCTCTAGGCGCTGATGATTATATTGATGAGCATAAGTGTGAAATCTTTTGCTGTGACATGTCAAATGACATAAAATTACCAAAACTATCAAAAACAAAAATTACTCAATTTAATAAAACCAAGAGCATTGATATGTTAAATAATCTTGATGGTAATATGTCTTTTGACTTAGTTCATGTAGATGGAAGATTAGAAAATGAAGATTTTGAAATATTAAAAAGAAACATCAACGAAAGAACAGTTTTTGTATTAGATGATTTTGAAGGAAAAGAAAAAGGTGTAGTTAATTTTATAAATTTTGTTCAAAATAAAATGAACTTAAAAACATCTTACTTATTAGCTTATCCTATTCAAAACGAAACAATGTTAAAATTTAAATTGTTGGAAAAAAGCACAAGCGCAATAATAATACCCTCAACTAACATTGGTTTTTCAAACCAATAAATTTTTTTAATTAATTAAAAATTACTTAATGTAATTATAATATTTTTTAATAAGTTTTTTTGAAGCTTTGCCTTTAAAATGAATGATGAATGGTGATTTTTTTTCATTTATGAAATAAGGCGGACAAGCAAATTCAGATTCTTTTAAAAAAGCAAAATTAAAATTTTTGTTTTCAACAATTTCTTTAAGAATTTTTTGATCACCAAACCAAAATTTATAATTGCTATCAAGTTTTTCATATAATTTGTAACAATCTTTCCAAAATTTATTACTGTTTGAAATTACAAAACAACCAATATAAGGGTATATTTTTCCTAATGTATTCTCACTATGCTCCTTAAAACTTTGTCCTCTAAAAAACTCAGGAATTGAAGAATCTAAGTTAAATGATCTGCTAAGCAAAATTACATCGGCTTTGTCTGCAAACAAACTAAATGGAATTTTTTTTATTATTAACATATCAGTATCTAAGTAAATACTTGGTTCATCTAGATCTAGCTTTGAATATGAAAAAATTCTACCTTCCATTATTTTATTTTGCTCGATATTAAATCTAAATATTTCATCAACACCTGTTATTTTAGGAGTATTTAAATCGGAGCACTGTATAATCTTAGATTCTGGATGGGTTTTTTTTATAGAGTCTATAAAATAATTTATATTTTCTTCTTCATGTTCGTGAATAACAAATTCTGTTTTCGATAATATTTTTTTAACATAAAAAAAAACAAAATTTTTTATAAAAAAATTATTTTTCACTTAAATTATATCCAAAATTAACCATGGTTTTTTTAAACTTATTTTCTATTAACTTAAGCTGAGAGTTATTTAATTTGTCTTTCCATTGATTTTTTTTTCCAATTCTAAAAAAAGGTCCGTTAGTTGCCTCATTAAAGCCAAGTTTTTTTTCATTTTCTTTAAGTTTTGTAAAATTAGTTGATTTAACAATATTTTCAATTTTTTGATCTAGGTTTTGAAAATTGAAATTAAAGTTTTTAACAAAGTATTCAGAGATAGATATTATAGAATTAATCTTATCATAAACTAGATCTTCATAGCGCAATATTAATTTTGGACAATCCCATTTGTTTTCAGTCCAAGATAAAATGTTTTTTTCCCAACTAGAAACTATAACCAAGGGATTGGTGTTTTTGTTTAAAATTGATTTATTTGATTCATTCCATTGAGTTGCCGATAATTCATTAGTTACAAAGTTAATACTTTGATCTATTGATATTTTTGCATGGTGCGACCATGAAATTACAACATCTCTAGGATCTCGAATAATATAAATAAAGCCTCTACAATTATTTTCAGATGCAAAAGATTTGTTTTCATATTTTACAAGTGCGTGGTGTGTTTTTAAAAAGCCCATGTCTTCTTCAAACCCTAAATTAGATTTTGATTGAACATCATGCCAATATTTTGATAAAATATCTAACTTATGCAGAGAATTAAAATCATTTTGATTTTTATTTTTAATAAAATTCAACCTATATTTATTTTCAAATGTATTTATTGGTTTAAGTAATCTGAAATCAAATTTTCCATCATTAGAAAAAAACAGAGAAGATAATATAGCTCTTAAAAGAGTGTTTCCGCTTTTAGGGAAAGAAGCTATCCAGAAGATATGTTTTGACATTTTGATTTACTAAAAATTTATTATTATATTCCATTATTAATTTAAAAAAGATAGATTAACACAAATTATTTAATTATAAATTTTATTACGCTAAAAAACTATCCACCCCCCTGCCAATAAAATTAAAAAAATTATTGGTATAATTGTTATAATTGTTCCAAATATCAAAATAGCTTTCATCATTAATTATTATATAAATATGTATGCTAGTTTATTCAAGAGGTACTAATGGATACATATCAAAATTTTGTTTATCAAAAAATATTAAACGATTAGGTATTGTTTTTAAAATCTTTTCGGCATCTTCTTTTGAAATTCTGTCTAATCGGTATCGTACAGCAATCCATGGTAAAATACTCTCTGCGACATCTTCTCTTCTTGGAAATTTTTTTGCATAATCTGAAATGTGTTCTTTGTCCTTTCTTTTGGCTTTTTGCCATTTGGTTTTATTAATTAAACCATCCCAATCCCAGTCTAAAGATGTATGTGCGGCTTCGTGGATGAATGTTTCTTCAATAATGTCTTTAGAAATATATTCTTTACTTCTTCCAGTATGAATAAGTAAATTTTCATTTCCACCACCCCAGCCTTTGTTTCCTTTATTTATCCAAACAGTTTTTACATTAGTAAGCAAAAAATTCGGAAGTCTGCCTATTGCTTTTGCATAAAAATGTGCTTCTTGAAAGGCATTATCTGAATTTTTAAACTCAGGATTAACTTGTATTTCAATTATTCTCTCCTCGTATATAGCGTTAAATAAAAACACTTCTTTGGTAAGCCATCGCCCACCTTTTCTTCGATCAAATATTTTACGAAGATCTTGACCGGTATAAATTAATTCTTCAAATGTTGAGGGATCATTAGAATTAATTACATCAGGAAAGTAAAATATTGTGCCATCATAGGGTGGTTTAGCATCGGCGTTTGTGAATAGATAAAAAACTATAAAATTAAATATTAGAAAATGTTTCATAATTTATGTTCCTTATTGTAATTTTTTATTTCATTAGCATAACATATCTTATAATAGTAAAAATATATGAGGCATCTTTTAACAAAAATATTAATCGTTTTTCTTACCATAATTGGCATTGTAATTTTGGTTGGTGAGATAATAAATGTTCATATATATTTTCCTCTAAGTGTAAGTGAAAATAACAAGATACCCTATCATAGAATGCAGTCCGTTCGACTAGCTACAATAATAAGTTTTGTTTATTTTGGTATTCGTTACTTGGTTTGGAATACAGTTAAAATGTACCCTATTCAATTTTTAAATATCATTTTAAAAAGTTTAGCAGTTAGTTCTTTGTTTGTTTATTATACTTTTCAAATGGAACTTAGAGAATATTGGTTTGTTTTATTTTTCTTTGTAGTAGCAATAATTTTGCATTTATCATCTCGTCCAGAAATAAAAAAAATTTTTAAACACAAATAATTTGAAGCAAGCGAAATGATTCGCACTCTCGACTTTTACTAAATTCTAATAGATTTAGTTTTCTAGTAAAAAAATTGAATAGTATTTGTTTTTATCTGTCCAGTATTTTTTTACTTTCCAACCAGCTGAATTTGCCAAAATTTTAAAACTATTTAATGTGAATTTTTTTGATATTTCAGTTTGTATTTTTTCATTTTTTTTAACAAAAAATTTTTTATTATCAATAATGAATTTTTGATCTTTTTTACTAATTAAAAAGCTTTCAACAGAATTGTTTTTTTCATTAAAATGAGAAAAATATTTAAAATCTTTTTGTTTTAATTTTGTTTTAAAAACTTTATTAATTCTGCTCAATAAGTTAAAATTAAATTTTGCAGTAGTGCCTTTAGAGTCGTTATAAGCTTTCTCAATAATTTTTTTATTTTTGATTAAGTCTACCCCTACAAACAAACAACCATTTTTACCTAAAGTTGTTTTTGCATTTTGGAGAAAAATTTTTTCTTTTTTGTCATAAAAATTACCAATGGATGAGCCTAAAAAAAAACCAATTCTTTTTTTTGAAATTTGCTTAGGTAGTTTGAGTTTATTTATATAATCGCCATATGCGGGCATAATAATTAGATTCGGGAAAGATTTTGCTAATTTAATTGATGATTTTAGCAAAAAATCATATGAAATATCCAAAGGCATGCAAAATTTTACTTGATCATTAATTAAAATACTAATTTTATCAGTCGCCCCACTTCCGAACTCAACAAATGTTAAATTTTTATCAAAAATGTTTTTCATTTCCTTTGATATTTGCTTTAAAATTTTTTTTTCAGTTCTTGTAGCGTAATATTCTTTGAGTTTAGTAATTTTTTCAAAATATTTACTTCCATTTAAATCATATTTAAATTTAGAGGGAATTTTTTTATTTTCTTTTGATAATTCTATTTTTAGCTCTTTGCTTAAAGAAGTATTATCTATTTTATCAAATTTTTTATAGTCTTTTATATAAAGTGTTTTTAAGTTTGATAATGATTTAACCATTTTGAACAATTGCTATTTTACTTATAATAAACATAATATTTTTAGAGCAGATTTCAACCTTGGCAAGGTTGCTTCGTACCGATAGAGAAAAAATACATTAAGTATTCTGCGGATTTTAAAAATAGAAAATTAGTTTTTTGAATACCAAATGAATCTCTAGTGAATCCAATTATTTCAATATAGTTCGCTTAAAAAATCGAAACAATAAAAAGGAAATTATTATTAGTGGGGTATAAAAAGCTATTCCACCCATTAGTAAAATATGTGTTTGCATGAAAAAAATACGCGGTTTGCTTAACAAGTAATCTAAAAATGCATTATCAAAAAATAAAAGTATTTCTAAAAAAATATACATACCTACAAAGGTTAATATATACCCTAGAAAAATTGATAAGAAAAAATTAAGTATATTCTTCATTATTTTTTATCCCATTGAATTTTTTATCCTAATCCTCATTTAACACTAAGACATGTCCGTTGAAAATCAAAGAAAAGCCCATTGGGCGAAGGGATTAGAAAAATATATGCCCCCTATTGAGGATTTCATAAAATATATGGAAGAAAACAAGGAAAAAAATTTTGAAGATGAAGCATCTAAGTATTTTATGAAAAAATATCCCATGATTAAAAATGACATGAATGTAAAATCGACAATGTTTCTTATCGGAGTTAAAATGCTCGTTATAGAAGGTTGGCAAGAAATAAATGATTCAAAACTTTTCTACGAAGAATTAGAGAGACGACTTAAACGTCTTTTCCCAAAATATATAAAATAAATATTATGAATACAAAAAAAGCCGAATCTTATTTTTTAGATACTATTAAGATGATTGGAATTTGTTTTTTTGCTTTAACTTTGTGTTTATTGTCTTGGATAACAATTTATTATGTGGGAAGTAAAATAAAAAATTTTACCACCCCTTACTACCATACAATCTCTAATAATAATAAAAGTGAAAGTAATGAGATGGCAAAAATAAAAACTTTAAGTTGTTATTTAACTTGTGAAGATGGAACTACTAAATCAAAAAATGCTAATTGGTTATTAAATGAAAAAGGCTCTTGTTATATACCTGACCTGAATCCAATCATAATTAAATTAGATGAAACTAGAGAAAAAATTTCTTATATTAGTACTAGCGATAATTATATTGAAACTAAAGAATTTGGAATTAAAACTAAATTTACAGTTGGTGAATTTAGGCATGAGCTTTTAGAAAATGGCTCTTTTGCTTCATGGAGAAATTATAATGGAAAATGGAATAAGGTTAACCAAGGTTTGTGTAGTTTAAGAAGTACAATAAATTAAGTATTCCGCGGATTTTAAAAATAGAAAATCCGTTTTTTGAAGACGAAATGAATCTTAGGAGAATCTTAAATATGACTAAATTCATATTTAGATTAATCCTTATTATGAAATCTAGATTTTGTACTTATGTATGTGTTTTAATTAGTATTTTATTTTTATCCAATAAATCTTTTGCTCATGAAAATGATATTATTTTAAAATGTAAGTTAACTAACTTATTTGACAAAGATAGAGATTTTAACATGGATGTTAATTTTGAAAGTATTGTGAGTATCAATTTCAATTATAATAACAATAAAGAAGATATAGAAATATTCGATGATACAAAATTATTAGGCAAAACATTTAAAGGGGAGAAATTTAAAAATTACTTCGTGGGCAAATATGTTGGCAAATATGATCATGATACAAAAATATTAATAGACCGTACTAATGGATTTTTTATGAGAGAAGGATTTAGTGACGGAGTTTCATTTTATGAATTTACCGGTAAGTGTAATAAAATGGATTATATATTATAATTTCTTTTCTAATATTTCACATTGACTAATTTCGTGAAGCGCTTCCCAATCAACTGAACTTGATAAAAAATATCCATTTTCATCATATTGTGGATCCCAAACGTCGTAATATCTATGAATCTCTTCTAACTCTAAAGAAAAACGATTTAAAATTACTTCAAATGTTTTTTTTGTTTTTTGTTTTTTATTAGTCTTTTCTACATATGCTCTATACTCGTTTTTATCTACATCATCTAAATAGCCTTGGTATTTTTCATCCGTCTCTCCGGGAAAAGTTTCGATCATTACTTTTTTATACCAACTAGCGCCAATGGGAATAAATACATTATCAAAATAAGTGTTGTATTGACCTCCAACCGTCAGATAAATTTTAAAATTATCTTTTGCAGAATCACATTCTCGCTTGGTTTTGGGTCCATTTTTTTCTACATGAAAATGCTCTTTGCAAGAGCATTGAAGAAGATAATTTTTTTCATCTTTAGTTTCTTGTGCAAACAATGAACCACTTATTAAAAAAATAATAAAAATTAATATTTTCATCTCTATTATCCTAGCACCAAATAAGAAATTATTGAACACGAAGTGGTGTGCAAAAGAGACTTGAGGGAGACTTATATCAAAAAAACTATGAAAATTTGGAGCGGGCGAAGGGATTCGAACCCTCGACTTCAACCTTGGCAAGGTTGCGCTCTACCCCTGAGCTACGCCCGCATAATTTTTCTCTACTATCATGATATAAATTTAAAGTATAATAAAAATATTAATTTAATAAATTTATGATCGAAAAAAACGATATTCTTAAAATTTTAGAAAAGAAAGAAATTAAATATACAATATATGAGCATGAGCCATTTTATACTGTTGAAGACTCAAATAAAAAAAGATCTAAAATGAAAGGCGCTCATACAAAAAATTTGTTTTTAAAAAATAAAAAAAACCAGTTTGTTCTTTTTTCTTGCGATGAAAACTCTGTTGTAGATTTAAAAAATTTTTCTAAATCAATAGGCTTAAAAAATTTATCCTTTGCAAAACCAGAGTATTTATTAGAATTTTTAGGTATTAAGCCAGGCTCTGTATCACCTTTTGGATTATTAAATGATTTAGGCAATAATGTAGAATTTTATTTGGAAGAAGAGCTTGAAAATAGTGCTGATATTAATTTTCATCCCCTAATCAATACATCAACAATAGGTCTAAAAACTAAAGATTTTATTAGCTTTATGATTGAAAATAAAAAAAAAATAAATATCTATTCTTTATCACAAAACAGACTAGTTAAAGTTTATGAATGAAATAAATATAATCGATGTTGATGAAGCAGATTTTAATGAAAAAATCATTGAGGCAAGTGAAAGCAAGTTAATAATAGTTGACTTCTGGGCCCCTTGGTGTGGTCCTTGTAAACAGCTTACACCAATTTTAGAAAAAGTAGTTAAAAAATCATCTGAGAAAGTTATATTGGCTAAAGTTAATATAGATGAAAATCAGCAAATTGCTTCCCAATTAAGAATTCAATCAATTCCAACAGTTTTTGCCTTCAAAAACAAACAAATAGTTAACGCCTTTCAAGGCGTGTTGCCTGAAACTGATATTATAAAATTTATTGAAAAAGCATTGGGTGAAAAATTAGAAAAAGATAACTCAGAATTTTATCAAAAAATTGAACTATTAATTAAAAATAAAAATTTTGTTGAAGCGAAAGACGTATTGATCGAATTCATATCTACAAACCCTAAAGACATTAAGTCTATCAGTTTACTTTTAGAATGCATGATAGAAACTAGTGAAGAAAGTGAGGTTAGTGATTTTCTTAATTCTTTAGAAGATGGGGTAAAAAACGACAAAGAAATAATTAAAATTGTAAAGAGATTAGAGATATTAAAAAACAATATGTCCGGCCCATCTATTAATGCTTTAATAGAAAAACTAAAGACCAGCCCTAATGACATTGATAACATTTTAGAGTTATCAAATAAGTATTTTGTATCAAAAAAATATGATGAAACGTTTGAACTTTTAATAGAAAGCTACCCTAAAAATAAAGACAGGGTTAGAAAACAATTATTAGATTTTTTTGAGGCATTAGGTGGTTCTAATGAAAAAACAGTTCATTATAGAAAAAAACTCTCTAGCATAATGTTTTCATAAAATGCAAATACCAATATTTCCTCTTAACGGTGCAGTTCTTTATCCTGAAACAAATTTACCATTGAATATTTTTGAGGACAGATACATAGACATGGTAGACTTTGCATTGTCAAATAAGAGATTAATTGGAATGATTCAAACTGATAAAAAAGGTAAATTGTTTAAAGTTGGTTGTATTGGTAAAATTACTAGTTTTAATGAAACTAAAGATGGAAGATATTTAATAAATTTAGAAGGCATGAATCTTTTTCTATTAAAAAAAGAAATAGATATGGGTTTTAAATTTAGAATTATTGAAGGCAACTCTATAAAACACAATTCTAATAATCTTAGCATTGATAGTAATGTTAAAAAAAATTTATTAAACAAATATAGTAAATATATTAAAAACAAAAAAATAGATTTAAATATCTCAGAATTAGAGAAGTTGACTACCAAACAATTAGCAAAATTAATAGCGATGGTTTCTCCTTTTGATCATATTGACAAACAAATGTTATTAGAAATAAGCATTCCTAATGAATTTTGTAAAAAACTTCTTTCTATTTTAGATATTGAATTAGTTAACGATGGCGGTGGTAAAACAATTAATTAAACCCCATAGCAAATTCAGTGATTTGTTTTTTTAAAAAACTATTTTTTTCAATTAGGTTGAAGCCAAAGGGTCTTAATTGATTTAATAATAAAGAATTGTTTTTAAAAACTAAATTTAACTTATCTGTAATTTGATATAGCTGAAATGCATCGTAGTAACATTTTTCATTATAATCTATACAAAATTGTTTTGAGCCAATTGAAATACCTAGCATATTTGTTTCTTTGGCCAGGTTATATAAATTTTTAATATCTCTTAATCCAAGATTCCAACCTTGTCCTGCTATAGGATGTATAGAATGAGCAGAATCACCAATGTATAAAATTCTTTTTTCATAAAACCTATCATTAATGTGTGAACTTAAAGAAAAAATTTGTTTTGAATTAATTTTTTTTATTTTACCTACTACGTTTCCAATTTTTTCCTCTAATATCTCTTTAATCAGCTTGTCATTTTGTAATACTAGAGATGATAGGTATTTTTTATCATTTGACCATATTATTGAACTTTGAAAGTTAAGGTTTTCACTTTGCATCGGTAAAATTGCGAGAGGGCCGTTTTTATAAAAATATTCATACGCTGTATTATTATGTTTTTGAGTGTGAAAAAAATTCATAACAAACGCATCTTCTTTGTATTTTTTGTTAAACGTAGGAGTGTTCAGCTTTTGTCTTACAGTGCTGTGTTTTCCATCTGCAGCTAGAAGTAGTTTTGATATTATTTTTTTATTTTCAAAAATACCTATTATTTTATCTGGTAGGTATTCAACGGTTAGTAGTTTTGAGTCATAATTTAAAATGACATTATTTTTTTTAATCAAAGCTTGGTTAATAACTTTTGTGAGTTTCGAATTTTTTACTACATAACCAAGGTTGTTATTCTTAGTGCTATTAAAGAAATTAATTTTGTTAATTTTTTCTCTATCTATCACCTCAATATATTTAATTTTTTCAGAAAACTTTGAAATTTTTTTCCATAATCCAATTTGATCTAAAAAGTTTTTTGAACCTTCTGCAATAGCCGTTGTCCTTATATCTTTTAAAAGTTTTTGATTTTTTTTTGCTTTTTTTTGTTCTGCTATTATGATTTTATATCCCAACAAAGATAGGGTATAGGCAGATACCAAGCCCGTTAAGCCTGAACCAATTATAAGAATATCGCATTTAAATTCTTTCATAATTTTCTTCGAATTACCTTATTCTAAATGTATTACAAACAATTAATATGTTTAAATATGGCAGTATAAAGTTGTTTTTTACTAAACTTATTATTGGTTTAATAATTTTAACACTGTCTATGCTGATTTTCATTAGTCTATTAAGTCATGACTTAAGTGACCCAGGATTTAACAAAATTTCAGATAAATCAATAATCACTAATTCTATGGGCTATTTTGGTGCGCTCCTTTCAAGCATCTTGTTGGTTTTTATTGGACACCAGTCTTACGCAATCTCATTCTTTTTGTTTTTAATAAGTATAAAATTTTTAATAGGTATTAATTCGGATAAGAATTTTATAAAACTTATATTAGTCTTTGCTTCAATTGTATTAATCAATGCTTTTGTTAGTATTTTTACATTAGAAAATTATAGAGTTGGCATTCTTTCTCTGTTTGTTATTGGTCAGTTTGACACACTTTATAACTCAACTATTAATAATTTTTACATATTATACTTAATAAAGTTTATTTTCTTTTTATTAGGTGTTGTTGGTTTTGCTTATAGTTTTTCGATAAACTTAAATTTTTTAAATAAGTTTAAATCAGTATTTTATTTAATAAAAGCTCCCATTTATTTTTTTATTTATCTTTTAAAATTAATTAAACCTGGAAAAATAATTAAGAAAACATCTTATATAAAAAATATATCAAAAAACGAGCCTACACTTTTTAAAAACCAACAAAACAAAATTCAAAAAATTATAAACAAAAAAGCTTATGTAAGGAATAGCTCGGAATACAAATATCTACTTCCAACATATGATTTTTTAAAAACTTCTGTTAAAAAAAGTTCTTATGGAAAAGAAATAGAAAGACTCAACTTACAAGCTTCCAGCAAACTTGAATCAACTCTTTTAGAATATGGTATTGAGGGAAAAATTATAAGCTTTAAAACTGGACCAATTGTTACATTATTTGAATTTGTTCCTAAAGCAGGAATTAAAGCAAGTAAAATAATTGGTCTTGCCGATGATATAGCAAGAGCTATGTCATCTTTTTCAGCTAGAATATCATCGCAGCCGGGTAAGACGAGTCTAGGAATTGAAATTCCTAACTCAAAAAGAGACAGCGTTCTATTTGGGGATTTAATAACCGATGAAAGATTTAATTCTGAAGATGATTCATTGAAGCTTGCATTAGGAAAAAACATTTCAGGAGAAACTGTTTTTGCAGACTTAGAGAAAATGCCACATTTGCTAATTGCTGGAACTACTGGATCAGGAAAATCGGTGGGGATAAACACAATGATAATGAGTTTAATTTTTAAATTCAAACCAAATGAATGTAAATTAATTCTCATTGACCCTAAGATGCTTGAATTAAGTATTTATGAAGACATACCTCATCTTTTAACTCCAGTTGTGACTAGCCCAAACAAAGCTGTGTATGCTTTAAAGTGGGTAGTCAGAGAAATGGAAAATAGATATAAATTAATGAGCTCCTTAAATGTTAAAAATATAAATTCATACAATGAAAAGATTGAAAAAACTCTTTCAATGGGAAGAAAGTTATTCAGAGAAGTTCAAACAGGGCTTGATGCTGATTCAAAAAAACCAATAATTGAAAAAAGAGAAATGCCTTTAGAAAAAATTCCTTTAATTGTAGTTGTTATTGATGAAATGGCAGATCTGATGATGGTTGCGGGTAAGGAGGTTGAGAATTTAGTTCAAAGGTTAGCGCAAATGGCAAGGGCGTCGGGTATTCATTTAATAACAGCAACTCAAAGACCCAGTGTGGACGTAATTACCGGAACAATCAAAGCCAATTTTCCAAGTAGAATTAGTTATAAAGTTGCAAGCAAGTTTGATAGCCGAACAATATTAAATGAAATGGGGGCTGAGCAACTCCTAGGTAGTGGTGACATGTTGTTTTTAGAAAATGGTGCAAACCTTAAGAGGTTGCATGGTGGCTTTGTTTCAGAGGCAGAAATAGAAAAAGTTGTAACATATATAAAAGGGCAAGCAACTTTTGATCATAAAAAAGAAATTTCGCTTGAAGAAGATGTTTCTGAGGGCTCAATGGCTTTTAAGTTTGAAAATACAGATGTTGATGAGTTATACTCAAAAGCAGTTAACATAGTGATAACCCAACAAAAAGTTTCTACAAGTTTTATTCAGAGATATCTTCAAATTGGATATAATAGAGCAGCAAGAATGGTAGAAAAAATGGAAGAAGAAGGAATTATATCAGAGGCAAATAATGCTGGGAAAAGACACGTACTCAAAAAAAATTAAGTTTAAAAATTTATTTTTTTTCTTATTTATTTTTTTAAACTTTAAAACTGCTTTAGGCGAAGAAATTAAAAAAAGCCTAATAGATCACATTAATAGTTTAAATAATTTTTCAGCAAAATTTATTCAATCAAATGAATCTGGTATTGAAGAAGGAATAATTTATATTGGTGAAAACAGGATTAAAGTAGAATATAAACTGCCATCAAGAGTGACAATAATTATGGATGAGAGAAAATCTATGTATTTCAATAAAGATCTTCAAGAGGTTGAATACTTTAATACTAAAAAATCTGAGGCTAATATTTTTTTTCAAATCTTAAAAAATAAAAATTTTTTAGATGATGCAGAAATAAAAGATGGTAAAAAAAATATAATTGTAAAAAAAAAATATAGGTTTGATGAAATTATATATTTGGCTGAATTGATTTTTGAACAAAACCCTTATTTATTGAGAAAAATAAAGGTAAGCTTTAATGAAAACTATTATACAATAAGTTTTTTTAACCATAGCTTCAACCAAGATTTTAGAAAAAACTTTTTTTCACTTGTAGATCCGCTTATTATTAATTAATAAAAAATACCTCTCCTTTTGATGTTATTTTAATTGATGATTCAATAAATGATAGTTTTTTTCTTATTCTTGAAAAATGACTTTCAATAGAGCGTGTGTCGATATTATTTTTTATATTCAAAATATTTTCTTTTAAATATTTTTTATCCAATTCTTTTTTTTCCAATAATTCAGAAAATATTTCATTTTCTAAATCAGTAAAATACGTGTATTTTTTATTTTTTTTATTAGTTAATTTTTTATCAGCAATCACAACATCGCTATATTCTTTACTGTTGCTTTTATAAATTTTATCTGCAAACTCTTTGAGCTTGCTTAAAGTAACCGGGCTTGACATTATAGTTGCTTTGTTAAAAGTTTCTTCAATATTTTTTTTATTAACAAAACATAAAACAAAGTTGTTTAATGAAATATGTTTTAAATCATTAATGTTGTTTCCATCATTTAAAAAAACTAATATATTTTTATTTTTAGAATTCTTGTTTTTAAGTTCTTTTAAATCAAATTTTTTAATATTAAAATCTGCTAGAACAATTTCGACAACTTTAGTGTCATATAGTTCTGAAAATAATAAAATCTCATTGTTCATAATCTTTTCCCAAAAAGTATTGTTCCAAGTCTTATGTATGTTGAATTCAAATTAATTGCTTCTTTATAGTCAGAGCTCATACCCATGCTGAATCTATTTAAACCAAAGCCTTGTCCCATCTCCTTTAGCAATTTGAAATGGGTTTTTGAATCTTCGTTTATTGGGGGTATGCACATAAGCCCAATTATATTCAGATTTAAATCTTTTTTACAAAACAAAAAAAGATCTTTCAAATCGTCTGGCAGAACCCCGCTTTTTGATTTCTCTTTTCCTGTATTCACTTGTATAAAAAATTTTTTTGATTTGATTATAGAAGTGTGCTTTGCAAACTCTTTAGCGAGCTTTACTCTATCTAATGTATGAAAAATAGTAAATATCTTAAGAGCTTCTTTAACTTTATTGGTTTGCAAAGGACCTGTGAGGTGTAAAACTATATCTGGGTATTTATTTAACAATTCATAGAATTTACTAGTTGCTTCTTGAACCCTATTCTCTCCAAACTCTCTTAATCCACAATCAATTGCTTCAAAAACTGACTCTTTTGGATGATTTTTAGAAATAGCAACAATTTTGGATAAACTGCCAGTATTCTTAATATATTCCTGTATTTCCTTAATTTTATTACAATCAAACATAAAAAACCCATCTTTTAGGCAAAAATGTTGTAAAAATACAACATGTTTGCACAAAATAATAATTAAGCCTAGCTTTTTTTGTTTTTATATCAGATTTTTTATAAATATCCCCATAATATAAGAAAAAGTTTCTTATATTTTTTAATGAATATTCATTAACTCAAAAGGAGTAAATATGAAAAAAGAACTATTAATGGCGTCTGCTCTGGCATCTACTTTGGGTGCTGCTTCTGTTGCAGAAGCTGTAACATCAACAATGTCTGGTAATCACAGAGTTGGTGTGGAGTTTGACAGCCCTAATGGAACTGCTGTTGATACGAATGCTGTAATTGAACAGTCTTCTTTCGCAGTTTCACTATCTGAAGTAACTGATGGTGGTACTACTATTTCATCTAGCTTTAATCTAGCGAACGAAGCTGATGGCTTAAGTAATGCTACTGCGCTTACATTAGAATTTACTGATGGATCTAAACTAGACATTTTTAATGCTGGTAACGCGTCTGGTACTCATGACATCTCTATTCCTGGCTCTGCTGGTGAAGAAGGTGCTGCGGTAACTACTACTTCAAACGCTCCATCAGGTATTGATTTCACTCAAGGTGCAACTGAGCTTGGTGTTGAGTGGCATTCTGCTTCAGACTTTATGATGGACGGATTTAAAATGTCTGCATCATTCTCAACTGACAGTGGTGCTGCTGCAGGTGCTACAGCTACAGCTGATAGCTCTTGGGGTATTGGTGGTACTTATGTAACTGATATGGGCGATGCTGCTGTTACTATTGGTGCTGGTTTAGCTGCTGTTGACTATGTTAACACAGGAACTGCACTAACTAATGACAAAGGTGGTTTCCATGTTGGTATTAGTGCTACGCAAGAAGATTTAACTGTTGCTGTTGGTCATGGTAGTGGTAACACTATTGTTGATGATGGAGCTACTACTGCTCTAGCTAACACTCAGGTTGATGGAAGTGCAACAAAAGCTGGTATTAAGTATGTATCTGGCGACCTTACTTTCAACCTAGGCGTTGTGTCTGGTGAAGCAAAAGACAGTGATACTCAAGGTACTGCTGGTACTTCTGACGATGCATATGACAAAACTTCTGCAAGTGTATCATATGCTGCTGCTGCAGGTGTAACTGCTATTATTGGTTATACTACTGTTGACCTTCAAGATGAAGGTGGTTCAGTTACTGATAGTGGTGGATCTGCTTGGTATATTGGAGCTAACTTAGCATTCTAATTTAAACCATATTTTTTTTAAAACGGCACTTAACTTAAGTGCCGTTTTTTTATGTTTTACATTTTATTGCCAATGGAATATCAAGCTAATAATGATAAATATTGTTAAATTAGTTTTTTTATTTTCTTTACTTTTTTCTTATGGTTGTAACCAAAATAAATCAAAAGAAGAAATGGATGAGCTTTGGTCAAAAGCAAATACAACCGGGGAAATAATAAATCGTTCTGGAACTATTTTTAACTCAGGTACAGACAAAGATTTAGCATTGCGGGATGCAAAAACCAGACTGCAAAGCGGCAAGGAAGGTGGTATCTTTGGAAAAGAAGGGTTTTCATTTGACACTGGCCTAGGAAACAGTGGCAATAAACAACGAACAACAACTGTTGGTATTCCAATTAACCCCTTTTTATGGAGGGCTTCTTTAGAGGTTATTGATTTTATGCCATTAGCGTCTGCCGACCCTTTTGGAGGTATAATAATAACAGACTGGTATTCAACAGTTAGTAACGAAGATGAAAGGTGTAAACTAAACATATTTATTAATGGAATAGAGTTAAAAACTCAAAATTTAAAAGTTAGTTCCTATTGTCAATTATACAAAAATCAAAAATGGGTTAACACAAATCCAAATACAGAAAATGATACAGTATTAGAAAATGCAATTTTGAATAAGGCTAAAAAACTAAAACTTAACAATAGTTAACTAAAGTGTCTTCAAGATACAATCACAAAACAATAGAAAACAAGTGGCAAAAAATTTGGGCTGAGCAAAAGGTTTTTGAAACTGAAACAAATAAAAATAAAAAAAAATATTATGTATTAGAGATGTTTCCTTATCCATCGGGTAAAATACATATGGGGCACGTAAGAAATTATACTTTGGGAGATGTTGTTGCTAGATATAAAAAAATGAAAGGCTTTAATGTTCTTCATCCAATGGGCTGGGATGCTTTTGGGTTGCCTGCTGAAAACGCTGCTATAACAGAAAAAAAACATCCTAAAGAATGGACATATAAAAATATAGAAACAATGAAAAAACAGCTCTTAAGGATGGGATTGTCTTTGGATTGGGATAGGGAAATAGCAACGTGTCATCCTGATTATTACAAACATGAACAAAAGTTTTTTATAGATTTATTCAATGCGGGTTTGGCTTACAAAAAAGAATCAGAAGTTAATTGGGACCCGGCAGACAAAACAGTCTTAGCCAATGAACAAGTTATAGATGGAAGAGGTTGGAGATCAGGGGCGGTTATTGAAAAAAGGAAATTATCTCAGTGGTTTTTAAAAATTTCTAAATATTCTGAAGAGCTTTTAAGTGACCTTGAAAAATTAAAAAACTGGCCAAATAAAGTTAAAATTATGCAGTCTAACTGGATTGGTAAATCGATTGGTGCTGAAATTAACTTTGAAATTGATAACACAAATAATTTGGAAACAAAAAAAATAAAAATATTTACTACCAGACCAGATACAATATTTGGTGCTACATTTATTGCTCTGTCTCCTGAACACAAAATAGCAAAAGAACTTGCACAAAAAAATGATGGGGTTAATAATTTTATTAAAGACTGTGAAAATGAAGATGTAGATAAAGTTAAAAAAGGCTACAACACACTTGTGTTTGTTAAACACCCGTTTATTAAAGATAAAAAAATCCCTGTATACATAGCAAATTTTGTACTAATGGAATATGGCTTGGGAGCTGTCTTTGGGTGTCCAGCTCACGACCAAAGAGATTTGGATTTTGCAATTAAATATAATATACCTGTAATACCTGTAATATCGCCACACTGGGGCGGTGATGGTGAACATGCTGAGGCTTGGGCTTTTGATCAATTAAAAAACAAGAAAAAACCTATGAATGGTCAAGCATATACCGGTGATGGAAAATTAATTAATTCTACATTTGATATAGAGGGGGTAGATAACCCGGTTTGTTTAAATGGTTATAATATTGACAAGGCAACTAAACGTATTTTGAATGAGTTGTCAAAACTGGGAATAGGTGGTGAAAAAACAAATTACAAATTAAGGGATTGGGGAATTTCAAGACAAAGGTTTTGGGGATGTCCGATACCTATTATTTATAGAGAGGATGGCAAGGTAAAAACAGTTGATGAAAACAGTTTGCCAGTAAAGTTGCCAGAGGTTGATAATTTTAGTGAGTCAGCAAGTACTCTAAAAAATATTAGTGGTTGGAAGGAAACAATCTGTGATGAAACAGGTATGAAAGCAGTTAGAGAAACGGATACATTTGACACTTTTTTTGAATCTTCTTGGTATTATTTTAGATATTGCAATGCTAGATCAGAAAAACCTTTTGAAAAAGAAGATATCGATTATTGGCTTCCGGTTGACCAATATATCGGTGGAATAGAGCATGCTATTTTGCATTTACTCTATTCAAGATTTTTTACTAAAGCCTTAAGAGATTTAAAATATTTTAACTTAAATGAGCCATTTGATGGTTTGTTTACACAAGGAATGGTAACTCATCAAACTTTCAGAAATATTAATAATAATTGGGTAGAACCTGGCGAAGTAAAAAAGGTTGGGGATAAATATTTTGATGAAAATGATAACGAGGTGAAAGCTGGTAAAATTGAAAAAATGAGTAAATCAAAAAAAAATGTTGTCGACCCAAACGATATTATAAATATTTATGGAGCAGATACTGCAAGATGGTTTATGTTGTCGGACAGCCCTCCAGAACGAGATTTAGAGTGGACAGATAGGGGTGTTGCCTCTTCATATAAATTTATAAACAAATTATGGGAAGTGGCTTTAAAAATAAAAAATTATTCAGAGCCTAAAGAACTAAAACAGCAAGACTTAAATGTTTTCGCAAAACTCATAGGCAGTGTTTCAGAAAATATTGAAAAGTTTCATTTTAACAAATCTGTCGCTAATATTTATGAGTATCTGAATAACTTGAGCAGCCTTGTTTTACTAAACAATGTTAAAAAAACAGATCTGGTTGGTTTATTAAAAGACTTAACTTTAATAATTCAGCCCTTTATTCCTCATATTAGCGAGGAGATTTGGCGGCACATTGATCAAGAGAGCTTGTGTATCAATGCCAAATGGCCAAAGATTAAGGTTTTACAATGTGATCAAAATATAAAAATACCAATTCAAGTAAATGGTATAACAAGATCAATGTTAGTTGTAGATAAAGACATAGATAAAGATGCTATTATAAAAAAAGCTACAAAAGATGAAAAGATACAAAAAAGAATATCGGAAAAAAAGATTGTAAGAAGTATTTATGTACCAGGAAAAATTTTAAATTTTGTAATTAAATGAAAATAAAGAATTATTATTTTGTAATTATTTTGTTTCTGTTTTCTTGCTCACAAATTGAGTTTGTTTTGCAAGATTCAGAAACATTAACCGCTTTAAAAAACAAAACAACTTTAAAGGTTCTTAATAGCTCAAGTCCGATACTTAAAGAACAGCTCGTTTTCTTTTTTGGTGAAAATACTGATCCTGAATTTCATTTAACTGCTGATTTTAGCGAAATCAAAACCAACCGATTTGTTAAAAAAAACCAAGTAGCAACTAAAATTGATTATGAGATTAAAATTAAATACAAATTAGTTAACAATATTAAGAATTGCACAATCTTGGAAGCAATTGAAGGTTCTCGCTTTTCTTTTATTCCTAAATCTTCTGGCTATAATTTTGGAAGCGACAGGTCTCTTGACGAACTATATAAAGAAGTATTTAAAAACAACATAGAGAGCTTTTTAGACAAAACACAAAATAGAACTAACGCTGAGGCGTGCTCAATTGAAAACTAATCCTGAAATTATAATAACCAATGATGGTTTTAAGCCAGAAAAATCTCCAGTTTTTATTTCAGGCAACGATGAAACATATATTAAGAAAGTAGAAGAGTTTTTTATTCAAAAATATATTGAAAATGGTTTTAGTAATTTTAATAAGCTAGAAAAAATAAGTGATTACAAAGAATCGGGCAGCTTGTTTGATGAAAAATTAGTTAATATTTTATATGGTGTTGGAAGTGTTGGCGAAAACGAGATTAGTTTGCTTACTGAAAATGGTGATTTTTTAATTATAAGCGCTAAAACAAATCCCAAAGACAAGAAATTAAAAAAAATATTTAAAGACAAGAATGAATATCTTTTGGTGGAGTGTTACAAACTTAATCGACAGTCAAAATCAAAAATACTAAATAATTTTTTTGATAAAAAAGAAATAAAACTAAAGAAAGAAATATACTGGTACTTGTTAGAAAACCTGGACGACAGGTATGCCTTTCTTTCTCAAGAGTTAGAAAAAATTTTCCTAGCTGGAAGTAAAATTAGTGATATTAATTTTTTGAAAAAAATTTTAGTGTCTAGTGGAAGCGAAGATATGCAAAAAATTTTTTTTAATATTTATGAAAAAAATGATAAATTACTAAAAATTTATAACTCCTGTATTTTTTCAAGCCCAAATCTTTATACCTACATTGCTAGGCTTAAGTTCTTTATTAATATTATAAATGAATCCGGCAACAGCGCTGATGCTTTGTCTAAATTTCCCAGATATTTATTTGCAGAAAAAGATATTTTTTTAAAAATTTATAAATCAATAAACTTAAATAAAAAAATATTAATAAACAAATTATTGTTTAAAGCTGAAAAACTCACAAGGATTTATCCTGAACACTATCACTCTATTGGGCTGCGCCTCACCTTCAATCTTAAAAAAATAATTACTTCTTAAGCCTTTTCATAATTTCGTCTAACTGATTTAAATCTGAGTAATATAGTGTTAAAGACCCCGATGAACCGCTTTCGTTAAACTGAATAGATGTTTTAAGACCAATTTTGTCGGATAGTTCTTTTTCTAGGTCTAGTATATTTGGGTCTTTGTTTGAAACACTCTTTTTACCCTTTTTATATTTAGAAGTAATTTTTTCAACATCTCTGACACTTAGTTTTTTTTCTATAATTTCTTTAGCTTTGCTTATTGCATCAGGAACACCAATCAAAGCTCTAGCGTGGCCCATAGAAAGCTGTCCATCTATAACCATAGTTTGTATTTCTTTGTCTAGTTCTAAAATTCTTATTAAGTTAGATATATGGCTGGCACTTTTTCCAATTTTTTTTGCTATTTCTTCGTTTTTTATATTTTTTAAATTAATTAATTTTTTATATGCTTCTGCCTCTTCAATTACATTTAAATCTTCACGTTGTATATTTTCAATCAAAGCTGTTTCAAAAATATTATCTTCTTTAAAGTCTTTTACAATACAGTCTATTTCATGAACACCAGCTAACTGCGAGGCTCTCCAACGCCGTTCCCCAGCAATTATTTCAAAGTTATCGTCCTCAATCTTCCTAACCAATATTGGCTGGATCAACCCTTGAGATTTTATCGAGCTTGACAGCTCCTTGAGTTCTGTTGAATTAAATTTCTTTCTTGGTTGGTTTTTGTTAGGTTTTATGTTTGAAATGTTTATTTTTTTAACTCCTTCAATATTTTGTTTTGTATTTGAAAGGAGTGCGCCAAGACCCATTCCTAGTTTTTTATTTTCTTTGTTCACAATTTACCTTTGGTTTAAAATTACCTCTTTAGCAAGATTTATGTATGCCACAGATCCAGGACAATTTACATCATAAATTAGTGCTGGCTTACCGTGGCTTGGGGCCTCGGATATCCTTATGTTGCGAGGTATTATAGTTTTATAAACTTTTTCTGAAAAATGATTTCTAACATCGTTTTCAACAAGGGAGCTTAATGTGTTTCTTTTGTCGAACATTGTTAAAAGAATGCCTTCGATTTCTAAGCTTTCATTAAAATTAGCCTTAACCAAATCAATAGTCTTCATAAGAGAAGAAAGTCCCTCCAAAGCAAAAAACTCAGATTGAAGGGGTATAATAACTGAGTTTGAGGCAACTAGAGAATTAATTGTTAGCAACCCTAGAGCGGGTGGACAGTCTATTATAACAAAGTCTTTATTGGGAATTTTTGATAAAATTGATTTAATTATATATTCTCTGCTTTCAATATCTTTAAGTTCTATTTCTGAAGCGGCAAGGTCCGTGTTTGCACTAATAATTTCTAAGCCCGGAACAATGGTTTTTTTAATGCTTCTTTCATCAAAATTTTTATTTAAAATTAAATCATATAGAGATGGTGTTCTGTCTTCGTGCCTTATACCAAGGCCTGTGCTAGCATTTCCTTGAGGATCTGAATCAACAATTAAAACCTTTTTGTTTATTGCGGCTAAGGAAGTTGCTAGATTAA